>JAPPOT010000062.1 GCA_028817855.1 Myxococcales bacterium | reverse complement strand
GAACCCGAGGCCGAGTCCGAACCCGAGGCCGAGTCCGAACCCGAGGCCGAGTCCGAACCCGAGGCCGAGTCCGAACCCGAGGCCGAGTCCGAACCCGAGGCCGAGTCCGAACCCGAGGCCGAGTCCGAACCCGAGGCCGAGTCCGAACCCGAGGCCGAGTCCGAACCCGAGGCCGAGTCCGCAGCCGCACCCGTGTCCGCCGCTGGAGCCACCGGAGCCGCCGGTGCAACCGGTGCCGCCGGCGCTGCCGCCGCTGCCATCCGCTCGATGGCATTCCCATCACAGCTCACCGGCTCCAGCGCCGCCTGCGCCGTGGTCGCCTCCTGGGTTTCCTTGCGGTCGGGCTCGCCGTCCATGTTGCCGTCGGTCGCCACCTCGGCGAGCCGACCTGCGCGGTAGCTCTCCCAGCGCTCGATGCGACCGTCGTTATTGTCGTCATAACGCACGCTTGCGAGCAGACCGCGGGAGTACTCCTCCCACGTGTCGACGCGCCCGGTGTGATGGCGGTCGCGCTCCAGACGTGTGATGAAGGCGCCCTCACACCAGATCCAGGTATCGACCATGCGGTCGAAGTTGGTGTCGAGCGCCTTGCGCGCGAGCTTGCCGTTCTCGAAGAAGGCCTGCTGGTCCAGGCGGCCATCGAAATCGAAGTCGTGCTGCTCGAAGGCGACCTGGCGTCCGTCTTCCGCGTACTTGCGCATCACGTCGATGCGGCCGTCGTGGTTGAGGTCGATCTCGCTGCAGACGCGCTTGCCGCTGGTGGACACGTGGCGAATGTTCGCCAGCCCGTCGCCGCTGGCATCCATCAGCTGCTCGACGCCGCCCTCACAGTGCTCCCGACGCAGCGGCTCGATCTCGCGCGCGAGGTAGTCGCTCGGGTCCTCGAGCGGTGTCGGCTGTGTGCCGCCGCAGGCCGCGGAAGCACAAGCCACTGAAATCAAAAAGAAAACCGCAAGCCGTGGGAGCATTGGTGAGTCCCTGCCCGGCGATGCGGCTGCGCGGGCGGGGCCAGCATACTGGCTGCCGCGCACGGGCGGCAACCCGCAGCGTGGATTGACAATATGTATGGTGCCATGTACCTTCATTCTCACCTGTCGCGCAGTGTGCGCGTACGGGACCACGAGGCGACTGGGGCCATGGCTCGCAAGAAAATCTCCACGACGATCTACATCACGCCCGAACAGAACGAGCGACTGAAGCTTTTGCATGAGCGCACGAAGGTTCCGGTAGCTGTGTACATTCGCGAAGGCATCGACCTGGTGCTCGAGCAGCACCAGGCGCAGCTCCCCGGTCAGCTCCCCCTGGCCGCAGCCAACGAAAAGAAGAAGTAGGCGTAGCCGCGCACAGCGCAACCCGGTCGGCGGCTTGTCTTCGGCAGCGGGAGCGCTAAAAGGGCGCGATGTTGTTGGAGTTGTCTGACTTGCGGCCGCTCGACACGAGCGCGTCGCCGCTTCCTCCCGGGTCTGCCCCGCAACCGGAGCGGGAACCGACGCCGGCCAAGACCGCAGATGCTCCCGCAAGACTTCAGTAGACTCGAGCTGTTCCCGCGATGACCACCGACGCCAAGCGCATCCGCAACTTCTCCATCATCGCCCACATCGATCATGGGAAGAGCACGCTGGCGGATCGAATCCTGGAATATACGGGGGCGCTCAGCGACCGCGAGAAGAGCGACCAGTTCCTGGACAAGATGGAGCTCGAACAGGAGCGCGGCATCACCATCAAAGCCCAGTCGGTGCGGCTCGCCTACAAGGCCGACGACGGTGAGACCTACCAGCTGAACCTGATCGATACGCCGGGGCACGTGGACTTCAGCTACGAGGTGTCACGCTCGCTATCGGCGTGCGAGGGCGCGCTGCTGGTGGTGGACGCGAGCCAGGGTGTCGAGGCCCAGACCGTCGCCAACGTCTACCTCGCGCTCGAGAACGACCTGGCCATCATCCCGGTCTTCAACAAGATCGACCTGCCGAGCTCGGACCTCGACCGCGCCCGGCACGAGGTGGAAGAGGTCATCGGGCTCGAAGCCGACGACGCCATCCCCACCAGCGCCAAGACCGGCGAGGGCATCCGCGAGCTGCTCGAGGCGGTCGTCGAGCGCGTTCCGCCGCCGTCCGCGACCGAGGGCATGGACCCCGAAACCCTGCGGGCCCTGGTCATCGACAGCTGGTACGACAGCTACCGCGGCGCGGTCGTGCTCGTGCGCGTCGTCGACGGGCACCTGAAGAAGGGCGCCAAGGTGCGCATGATGGCGACCGGCGCGGACTACGAGGTCACCGAGGTGGGGGTCTTCGCGCCCTTCCCTCGCGAGCTCAAGGAGCTCGGTCCCGGCGAGGTGGGCTTCTTCGCGGCCGCCATCAAGTCGGTGCAGGACACCAAGGTGGGCGACACCATCACGGGGGCCAAGCACCCGGCCCAGGAGCCCCTGCCCGGCTTCGAGGACGTCAAGCCGATGGTCTTCGCCGGCATCTTCCCGACCGACACCGATCAGTACGGCGACCTGCGCGACGCCCTCGAGCGACTGAACCTGAACGACGCGGCCTTCCACTTCGAGCCGGACAACTCCGACGCCCTGGGCCTGGGCTTCCGCTGCGGCTTCCTCGGGCTGTTGCACATGGAGGTCGTGCAGGAACGGCTGGAGCGCGAGTACAACCTGGAGCTGGTGACCACCGCGCCGAGCGTGGTCTACCGGGTGCACACGGTGGAAGGCGAGACGCTGGACATCGAGAACCCGAGCCGGCTGCCGGAGCCGGGCAAGATCGCTTCCGTGGAGGAGCCCTATTTCAAGGTCTCGATCCACTCGCCGGGCGCGCACGTGGGCGCCGTGCTGAAGCTGTGCGAGGACCGGCGCGGGATCCAGAAGGGCATCCAGTACGCCTCCAAGGACCGCGTCATCATCACCTACGAGCTGCCCCTGGCCGAGGTGCTCTACGACTTCTACGACAAGCTCAAGAGCGCCACGCGCGGCTACGCCTCGATGGACTACGAGCTGATCGGTTACCGCCCCAACACCCTGGTGCGGCTGGACCTGCTCATCAACGGCGACCCGGTGGACGCCCTGAGCGCCATCGTCCACAAGGACCGGGCCTACGTCCTGGGGCGGCAGCTGGCGGAGAAGCTGCGGAAGATCGTGCCGCGTCAGCAGTACGAGGTCGCGATCCAGGCCGCCATCGGCTCACGCGTCATCGCCCGCGAGACCGTCAAGGCCATGCGCAAGGACGTGACGGCCAAGTGCTACGGCGGCGACATCTCCCGCAAGCGCAAGCTCCTCGAGAAGCAGAAAGAGGGCAAGAAGCGCATGAAGAACGTGGGCAGCGTCGAAATCCCGCAGGAAGCCTTCCACGCGATCCTCAAGGTGGATTGAGAGGGAATCGTCGAGTTGTGGCGGCGGGTGGTGCTGCTCGTGTGGGTGCAAGACGACAACGCCCTGCTCACCGGACGGGTGCTTTCGTACTCGGCAGCTACCGGTTCGAGAACTGGATGACGTTGCCTTCGGGATCCGTGGCGTTGCAGAAGCTCATGCCGTCGAATTCGTGGAGCTTGCCCATCTGGACGCCGGCGGCGAGGAGCTCCTCGCGGGTGGCCTTCACGTCCTCGGCGTAGAAGGCGACCTTGGTGGGAGCGCCCTCGCGTGGCTTGGGCGGATCGTCGATGACGATGTTCTTCGCGTACCGCTCGGGCACCGCATGCAGCGCGAACGCGGTACCGCCCGCGTCGAAGTCCTGCCAGCCATCGGTGGCGTCACCCTGGGGCGCGAGCCCGATGACATCGCGATAGAACGCCACCATCGGTTCCAAGTCCTTGACGAAGAGGATGACCCGGGCCACGCGTGACATGCCACCGACCGTACTGCGGGCCAGGCACGCCGCCAACCCCTGCGGGGAATCGGTCGAGGTTCGTTCAGGGGCGAGCGCGCCCGGAGAGAAAAGCGGAGGCGTAGCAGCGCTACGTCGAGCATTTTCTCGAGGACGCTGAGCCGAGCAATCGCCTTGGCCGCGATCGAGCGGACAAGAACGCAGGCGAAGCCGGCCCTGGGCGAACCTCGGCCGATTCCCTAGGCGTCGAGGGGAGCTAGGAGGTGATCGACCTCGGCCTCGTCGAGCAGGGCGCCGCGCGAGGCGCTGCTGCCGAGGACGCCGGCGGCCAGGCGGCGCGTCTGTTGCTGCAGGGCGAGCATGCGCTCCTCGACGCTGCCGGCGACGATCAGGTTGTAGACGAAGACCGGCTTGGTCTGGCCGATGCGGTAGGCGCGGTCGGTGGCCTGGTCCTGGGCGGCCGGATTCCACCAGGGGTCGTAGTGGATGACGGTGTCGGCGCTCACCAGGTTGAGCCCCGTGCCGCCGGCCTTGAGGCTGATGAGGAAGACGTCCACGTCGCCGCGCTCGAAGGCGCCCACCGGCTTGTCGCGGTTGGCGGTGGAGCCGGTGAGCGACGCGTAGCCGATGCCGCGCTGGCGCAGCCCCTCGGCGATCAGCGCGAGCATGCTCGTGAACTGGCTGAAGATCAGCGGCCGGTGGCCGCCCTGCCGCTGGGACTCCACCAGCGCCATCAGCAGCTCGAACTTGGCCGACTGCTTCACGAAGCGCGCCGCGTCGCCACGCACCAGGCGCGGGTCGCAGCAGAGCTGGCGCAGCTTCATCAGTGCGTCGAGAATGGCGACCGTGCTGGCTGCCACGCCCTTCTTACGAATGGCACTGCGCACCTGGGCGTGGGCCGCCACGCGGATGCTCTCGTAGAGCTCCCGCTGCTTGCCGCTCAGCTCGACGGGGCGCACCACCTCGGTCTTGGGCGGCAGCTCCTTGGCCACCTGCTCCTTCATCCGCCGCAGCACGTAGGGCGCAGCGGCCTTGCGCAGGCTCTCGAGACGCAGCTCGTCGGCGTGCTGCTCAATCGGCGTGCGATAGAAGTGGCGGAACTGCTCCTCGCTGCCGAGCAGGCCGGGATTGGTGAAGTCGAAGAGGGACCACAGCTCGCTCAGGCTGTTCTCGATCGGCGTACCGCTCAGGGCGATGCGGTGCTCGGCCTGCAGCCCCTTGCTCAGGCGCGCCGCCTTGCTGCGCGGGTTCTTGATCGCCTGGGCTTCATCGAGCACCACGCAGTGGAAGGGCTCGGCGAGCAGGAAGTCGTCGTCGCGCAGGAGCACCGAGTAGCTGGTGATGACCACGTCGGCCAGGGGCACGTCCTCGCGCACCGCGGCCCGCCGCGGCCCGAAGAAGACCACCACCTCCAGGTGCGGCGCGAACCTCTCGAGCTCACGGCGCCAGTTGCCGACCAGGCTGGTGGGCGCGACGATGAGCGATGGCGTGCGCTGCCGCCCGCTCTGCAGCTCGAGGCAGAGGTGCGCGATCGTCTGCAGCGTCTTGCCCAGGCCCATGTCATCGGCCAGCACCGCCCCCGCGCCCGCCTCGCGCAGGCGCTGCAGCCAGGCCAGGCCCTGCTCCTGGTACGGGCGCAGGGTCGCCTGCAGCTCGCGCACCTCGGGCGGCTTGGGCGCCGGCTCGCTGCTCGGCGCAATCGTCCGCGCCTGGGCGCGCAGCAGCTCGCCGCCGGTCCAGCGCACCGTCTCGGGCGCATCCTCGAAGGCCTCGTCCAGCTCGGCCAGCGCCACCGCGCGGATTGCGGGAAAGCGCAGCTCCTCGCCCACGCCGTCACCCTGGTAGAGCTCGGCGATGACGCGCAGCAGCGTGCGATAGCGCTCCGGCGGCACCTCCACGTAGCGCTGCTCGCGGTCCAGCTCCACGAAGCGCGGCGCCTTGCTCTCGAGCCCACCCAGGTCGAGCTGGTGGCTGCCATCGTCGAGCATCTCGAGCAGGGCCGGCAGCAGGTTCACCCGGTGTCCATCGACCTCGACGCCGAGCTCGAAGCTGAACCAGTCGGACTGCTGGTCGTCGGGCTCGAGGACCGCGTACCAGGGCGGCGCCTGCTCCACGACCTGGTAGGGGTAGGCGGTGTCCACCTCCACGTGCCAGCCCAGCGTGCGCAGCTGCGGCACGGCGTAGGCCGTGAAGGCGCAGTGGCTGTGCGTGTCGCCTTCCATCTGCACCAGGTAGTCGCCGTCGCTGTCGGGCGGCAGCCCGTGGTCTTCCAGCAGCTCGATCTCGATCGCCCCGAAGCTCTCGAGCAGCATGCGCGCGCGCGACTCGGCCTCACGATCGCGGAAGCGGGGAGCCGCCCCACCCGCGCCCGCGGCGAACACACGCGCGCGCGGGTCGCCGGCGCGCACGGTGAAGCCCTCGTACTCGAAGGCCAGCGCCAGCACGGGCGCCCGCGTCTCGCGGTAGTCGCTGGTGAAGCCGTCGCCGTGGTCGACGTAGAGCTCCTCCTCGCGCAGCGTCAGGCGCGGGCGGATGAAGCGCGCCAGCTCCTGCGGATCGGGCGGTGGCGCATCGGGTGCGTCCACGCCCGCCAGGGTGATCCAGTCCTCCTCGCCCGTCAGGGTCGTCTGGTCCTCTTCGAGGCCCTCGTCGCTGCTGCCCGGCGGCTCCACGGCCCCATCTGATCAGAAACGGGATCCGCCGTCGACCAACCGGCCCGCGCGGCTTGCGCAATTGTGCCGCGCTGCCCTGGTGCGCCCCCACATCTGGGGTCCGCCCTCGACCGCTCAGCGATCTGAAACCCGCGCCGCGCGCTGCACGAGCCGCTGGCGCACGCTGTATGCCGCCGCTCCCACCGCCGATCCCACCGCGTCCGCCAACACGTCCATGACGTTGGAGTCACGACCCGGCACGAATGCCTGATGCAATTCGTCCAGGTAGCCCCAGCCAGCCGAGACCCCAAAGGCGACCAGCGCCACGCGCATCACGCTCCAGTCCCCGCGCGACAGGTGCAGCGCGCGACCGAGCAGCGCGGCGAGCACGAAGTACTCGACGAAGTGCACCCCCTTGTCGCGAAACGGCACCGAGTCGAGGGAGACCTGGGTCGGGATCGACGACAGCACCCAGATCAACCCCATGTAGGCGAGCGCCGGCGCCCACGCCCAGACCCGCTCGCGCCGGGCGCGGGGGTCACTCACGAGCCGAGCACCGGCAGGCGCGTGCGACCCGCGAGCTCCTCCACTGCGGGCGCACGTGCCTCTTCCGGCGGCGCCGCGGTGAGCTCGCCGACCAGGGAGTGGCGGTTTGCGTGGGTGACGCGCGCCTCGAGCACGTGGCCCGTGAGGTCGAAGCCCGCGGGAACGTCGACGTGCACGATGTCGTGGCGGTCGCTGCGGCCTGAGAAGCGCGCGGTGGCGGCAGCGGGCAGCTCGGCGACTGGGGACTGCTTGCTCGGCCCCTCGAAGAGCACGCGTGTGCGGGTGCCGACGAGCGCATCCAGGTGCGCCTGCTGCTGTCGCTCGACCTGCTCGAACAGGCGCGAGAGCCGCTCGGACTTCACCTCTTCGGAGACGTCGTCGCCGAGCTTCAGCGCCGGGGTGTAGGGGCGCGGCGAGTACTTGAAGCAGAAGGCGCTGACGAAGCCCACCTCCTCGACCAGCGTCAGGGTCTGCAGGAAGTCCTGCTCAGTCTCGCCGGGGAAGCCGACGATGATGTCGGTGGAGAGGGTGAAGCCGGGGCGCGCGCCCTGCAGCGCGCGCGCACGCTCGACGTAGTCCGCACGCCGGTAGCGTCGAATCATACGCTTGAGCAGGCGGTCGGAGCCGGACTGGACCGGCAGGTGCACATGGGCGGGCAGCACCTCGAGCTCGCGATGGGCGGCGACCAGTGACGGCGTGACGTGGCGCGGGTGCGGCGACGTGTAGCGCAGGCGCAGGAGCCCCGGCACCTCGGTCGCGATGCGGCGCAGCAGCGCCGGAAACTGGGACTCGTCGTCGTGGCTCTGCTGGCCGGGCTCGTGCCAGGAGTTGACGGTCTGGCCGAGCAGCGTGATCTCGCGCACACCGCCGGCGACCAACGCGGCGACCTCGGCGACGATGTCGTCGGCCGGGCGGTAGCGCTCCGCGCCACGCGTGTGCGGCACGATGCAGAAGCTGCAGCGCTCGTCGCACCCCTTCATGACCGTCACGAAGGAGCACACCTCGCGCTGACCGGTGCGGGGCGTCGCGTGCAGGAAGCTCGGGTCGTCGAGGTCGAAGACCGTGCGCGCCAGCGGTGGCGCCCCACCCTGCACCGAGCGGACGAGCGCCGGAAGCTCCGGGATGTTGTCCGGACCGATCAGCACATCGACCAGGTCCAGCTCCTCGAGCAGGGCCTCACCGTGCTCCTGGGCCATGCACCCGGCCACGGCGAGCACCGTGTCGGGGCGCTGGCGCTTGAGCGGCCGAAACGTGCCCACCGCACTGCGCAGCTTGTGCTCGGCCTTCTCCCGCACCGAGCACGTGTTGAAGAGGATCAGGTCGGCGAGCTCGGGCTGGTCGGTCGGCGCGTACCCATCCGCGGCCAGCACCTCCTCGATGCGACGGGAGTCGTGCACGTTCATCTGGCAGCCGAAGGTCTGGATGAGGAAGCGCTTCATGGCCGGCGACCGGGGGCGTTGTAGCAGCCGGCGGGTAGCGGATCACGCCGGTCGCAGCGGAATTTTTTCAGTTTTCGGTCGGTGCGAGGGGGACGGGAGTGCTGTACTTTGCTGCCGATGGCCTGGCCATTTCGCCATGGATTCCGTGGGTCGGGGCGCCTGCTGCTGATCCTCCTGGTGCTGCCGTGCATGGGCTTCGAGTGGCCCGGGCGCGTCCACCGGCTGCGCTACGAGCTGGAGCAGGCCGAGCCCCAGCGGCGGGCCGAGGTGGTGCGCCAGCTCGGCCAGTACACCGCCGCCGAGGTGCGCGATGCGCTGCTGGTGGCGCTCGAGGACGACGAGGCGGCGGTGCGCCACGAGGCGGCCGCCTCCGCGGCACGCGTCGGCCTGCGCGAGGCGATTCCGATCCTGCTCGACTGGCTCGACGAGCGCGACGCCGAGACCCGGCGCGCCGCGGCGAGCGCCCTGGGCCGCATCGGCGACCCGCGCAGCCTGCCTTCACTGGTGCGCGCGCTGGGCGACAGCGCGGCGAACGTGCGCCACGCGGCGGTGGGCGCGGTGGCGCGCATCGGCACGGCGGAAGCGGTGGCACCGCTGCTCGGGCGACTCGAGGACCTGGACCTGTCGATCCGGCTGGAGGCGACGCACGCCCTGGGCAAGCTGCGCGACCCGCGCGCGGTGGTGCCGCTGTTGGCGCGCGCACGCGATGCCGACGCGGACGTACGCACCGCCACGCTGGCGGCGCTGGGTGAGATCGGTGACGCGCGGGCGACCGCTTCGCTGACCCAGGCGCTCGACGATCCGGTCGAGCAGGTACGCTTCGCGGCGGTGGCGGCGCTGGGTCAGCTGCGACAGGTGAGCGCCGTACCGGCACTCAAGGGCGCGATGCAACAGCCCCGGCCGCGCCTCAGGCGCGCCATCCTCGCCGCGCTCGGACAGATCGGTGGCGAGCCGGCGCGCGAGGCGCTGCTCGATCAGCTTGGGACGCCGGCGCTGGAACGCGCGGCGATGGGCGCGCTGGTGGTGATGGCGCGCGGGTTGGTGGCGGAGCAACAGGCGGCCGCCGCCCGCGCCGAAGAAGCTCCGACGACCACCACGACTGCGAAGGCGACCGCCGCGGGTGAGGCCGAGGTCGAGGCGCCCAGCGGCGACGCGCTGATCGAAGCCGTGGCGCGGAGACTGGGTGCCACGGTGAAGCCCGAGACCGAGCGCGCGGTGGCCCGATCGCTGGCGCGGCTTGCGGAGGTCTTGCCCATCACGGTCGCGATCCCGGCCCTGCTCGAGCGGCTCGCGGCGCTGCACGAGGACCCGGTCACGGGCGACCAGGTCGCCTTCGCGTTGGCGGCGAGCGCCGACCCGCGCGTGCTGATGCCGCTGCTCGAGCGACTGGGGCGCGCGGAGGGCAACCAGCTCGACCCGGTGCTGCTGGCGCTGGAGACGCACACCGCGCGGATCGAACCGGACGGGCGGGCGGCCGATCCGCTGATGGCGCGGCTCGAGGGTGCATCGCCCGCGCAGCAGGCGCGCATCGCGGCGCTGCTCGGCACCGTGGGCGCACCGCGTGCGCTGCCGACGCTGCGTCCGCTGCTGGAGAGCCCCGAGGAGGTGGTGCGCTTGAGCGCGCTGCGCGCCATGGGCGAGCTCGGGTCGACGGAGGGCTCCCCCGCCCTGCTGCCGCTGATCGACAGTCGGGACGGCCGCACGCGCTTCGAGGCGGCGCAGGCGCTGCGCAGCGCGGCGGACAGCCAGAGCGTCTCGGCGCTGCTCGAGCGCCTGCGCGATCCGGGCGATGCGCCGATCGACCGGCACGCCCACTGGATCGCGCTGGGTGGGGCGCTGCCGCGGCTGGAATCCAACAAGCGCCTGAGCGACGACCAGAGCACGCTCGCGCTCACGCTGCTCGAGCGCGCGCTCGACGGCGAGGACCAGCGCCTGGCCGATCGTGCGATCGACGCGCTGGCGACCTGGGCCACCGAGGACGGGCTCAAGCTCATCGCGGCGCAGCTGCGCAGCCCGTCGTCTCGTCGGCGCGCGCGGGCGGCCGCCGCGCTCGCGCACTTCGAGCATCGCGAGACGCGCGTCGTGTTGCGCTACGTGCTGCGCCACGGCAAGGCGCGCGTGCTCTCGGCCGCCATCGGCTCGCTCGGGGAGGTGGGGGACCAGCGGGATCTGGCCGCGCTGATGCGGCAATTCGAGCGGCGCCACTGGCCCGTCCCCGGCGCGGTCTCCCACGCGGTGACACGCATGGTCGCGCGCGGCGCGGTCAAGACCTACGCCGCGCGGCGCGCCCTGTGCGCCATGGCGAGCTCCCGCGAGCCCTACGTGCGCGCGAACGTGGCGGCGGGGCTGGCGCGGCTGGCGGCACGGCCCTGCGAGGATGGCCCGAACCCGCTCTCCTGGATGGGCGAGGAGCACGCGCCCGAGGTACGGGCGGCGGCCGCGCGCTGGGCCCATGCGGCGGCGCAGGCGGGACGCATGGATGCCTATGCCGTGCGAGCGGCGCTGATGCGCTGCGCGACCCGCGACCTGGAACGGGGCGTGCGCGCGGCGTGTACGGACCCCGCGTTGCCCGAGGGTAGCGAGTCCGCGCAGGTGTATGCCTACGCGCCGGACGGCGCGACGCTGCTGCGCGACCGACTCGTCGGGGTGTGGCTGGCGGATGGGAGCGTCTTCCTCGGCTACACCGACCACAACGGGCACGTGCGCTTGCCCAACGCACCGCGAGGGCGGCTGGGGCTGGTGGATCCGACCCAGGCGCCGCTCGAGCCCGCGCCGCGCGTGCAGGGCAAAGTGGCCGAGGGCAACGGGCACGGCGGCGCGGAGAAGACGACGAAGTAGGAGGCGAGCGCAATGGCGAGGATGTCGAATGGGCGGGCGATCGGTTGGCTTGCGGAGCAGGCGCCGGGTGCTCCGCTGATCACACACGAGGGTCGCACCGTCACGCGAACGGAGTTCCACAAGCGCACCAACCAGCTGGCGCGCGCGTACCAGGCACTCGGTGTGGGGCAGGACGACTTCGTGACCGTCGCCCTGCCCAACGGCATCGCCTTCTATGAGACCTGCGTGGCGGCGTGGAAGCTCGGGGCGACGCCCCAACCGATCTCCGCCAAGCTGCCGGTGGGCGAGCGTCGCGCCATCATCGAGCTGGCGAAGCCGGCGCTGGTCGTGGGCGCCGACGCGGCAGGGGTCGAGGGTGTGACGGTGGTTGCGCCCGAATTCGAGCCCGACCCGGAGCTGGACGACTCGGACTTGCCGGACCGCACGGCCGCCGCCTACAAGGCGCCGACCTCGGGGGGCAGCACCGGCCGCCCGAAGATCATCGTCTCCGGCCAGAGGAGCGAGACCGACCCGGAGGCGACCCGCATGCAAATGCGCCAGCTGGTCCCGGGACCGCTGTACCACAACGCCCCCTTCATGTTCTCGATGGCGTCGCTGCTGTGTGGCGGCCAGCTGGTCGTCATGAGCCGCTTCGACGCGGAGGAGGCGCTGCAGCTCGTGGACAAGCACCGCATCGAGTACATCCTGATGGTGCCGACGATGATGCAGCGCATCTGGCGCCTGGGCGACGAAGTGCGCGGGCGCTACGACGTCTCGAGCATCCAGCGCATCCTGCACCTGGCTGCGCCCTGCCCGGTGTGGCTGAAGGAAGCCTGGATCGACTGGCTCGGCCCGGAGCGCATCCTCGAGCTCTATGCCGGCACCGAGGCCCAGGTGGCAACGATCATCAACGGCGTCGAGTGGCTCGAGCACAAGGGCTCGGTCGGCAAGGTGCAGGGCAAGGGCCAAATCCGCATCCTCGACGAGGACGGCAACGAGCTGCCGCCGCGCGAGATCGGCGAGGTCTTCATGATGCCCGCGGGCGGCAAGGGAAGCACCTACCGCTACATCGGCGCCGAGGCGCGCGACCGCGACGGCTGGGAGTCCCTGGGCGACATGGGCTATCTGGACGAGGACGGCTACCTCTACCTGGCCGACCGCCAGACCGACATGATCCTGTGCGGCGGCGCGAACATCTACCCCGCCGAGGTCGAGGCCGCCCTGGACGCGCATCCCGCCGTGCGCTCGAGCGCCGTCATCGGCCTGCCGCACGAGGACCTGGGCAACGCCGTCCACGCCATCGTCGACATCGCCGACGCCCAGGTCACCGAAGCCGACCTGCGCGCCTCGCTGGTCGACCAGCTGGCGAAGTACAAGCACCCGCGCAGCTACGAGCTGGTGCGCGAGCCGCTGCGCGACGACGCAGGCAAAGTGCGGAGGTCCGCCCTGCGCGCCGAACGCATCTAGGTAGGCACCGTCTGACGGGGAATCGCCGAGGTTCGCCCAGGAGCGGCTTACGTCCTCGGGAAAACCCTCGACGTAGCGCAGCTACGCCTCCGGTCTTCCCTGTGGGCGCGCTCGCTCCTGAACGAACCTCGACGATTCGAGTAGCGGGCAGCGGGTGGTGCTGCTCGGATCATGACCGCGACGGAAACGGGTGATTCCTCATCGCGCCGCCACGACCACCATGAAGTCGTCGTCATCGTCGAGGGGTGTGCCGGCGAAGTCGCCGGCGAAGCGCAGGGACTCGAGGCCTGCGTTGACCATCACCGTGGCGAGCTCGTCGCACAGCAGATAGCTGTGCACGATCACGCCTTCACGCACTTCAGCCTCACCCTCGGCGTCCGGTGCGTAGCGGTAGGTCACCACCATGCGCTGCGCATCGCGGTCCCAGCTGCTGCGCTCGAACACTTGGTAGCGCGTGCCCGCATGCTCGACCTCCGCGACCAGCTCCTCCCGGTCGTCCGGCACGTCCTCGGGCAGCGAGTGCTCGTGGAACGGGTCGGCATGGTAGGTATCGAGAATCAGCAGGCCGCCCTCCGCGAGGTGCGCGAGCACGCGGTCGAGGCAGCGCGCCACCTCGGTGGCACCGCCCAGGCACCACAGGCCGCTGTGCGGGATGAGGATGCGGTCGAACTCCTCTTGCAGCGCGAAGTCTCGCATGTCGGCGCGCACCAGCGCAGCGCGCTCACGTTGCTCCACCGGCAGGGCCAGCCGTGCGCGCTCCGCGGCCGCGAGCATCCCGGGGTCGTGCTCGATCCCGACGTAGCGCGACGCGTTGTCCGTGAGCGCCGGCAACAGGCGCCCGTAGCCCGCGCCAAGCTCCAGCACCCGCTTGCCTGTCGCCAGCTTTGCGTAGAAGGCCTCGTCGCCTTCCGTGCCGCGGTGCACGAGCGCATAGAGGGCCGCGTCATAGGCTCCGCTCATCGCCGCCTCGCCCCGTGCAGCAGCCACGCTAGCCACGCCCAGCCCAGGCGCTGCCCCAGGTTGCGCCCGGCCGGCGGGTCGGCCAGCTTCAGCTCGCTGCCGCTGCGCGTGCCGAAGACGTTGCGCAGCCGCTGGGCGGTGTACTCGTCGAGCCCGCGCACCTTGAGCCGGGCCGCCCCGCCCTGACGCACGGCGCGCACCGATCCTCGCGCCGCGCCCGACCGTGCGATCACGTCGCTGAGCTCGTGCAGCAGCGCCGCCGGGATGCGCCCGCGCACCTGCAGCGTGCGCCCCTTGCGCACGGACAGGAAGAAGACCTCCGTCGCGCGCACCGCGAGCACCAGGTACAGCACCATGACGAAGGCGATGCTGTAGACCGTGAAGGCGGCCATCGCCGCCTCACTCGGCCCCGTCGCCGTCCGGCGCGCCGGCGTCCGCCGTGCCGCCGCCCGCGGCGCCCTCTTCATCGGCCGGGATGTCCTCGGGCTTGACCAGAATGTCCGGCTTGTCGAAGCGCTGCAGGCGCAGGTACTGGCTCACCATCGAGATGTCGTTGTCGTCCAGCTCGCCCTCGAAGGCGGGCATCTCGTTGAGCTCGCCGTACTGGGACTCGGCGTCTGGGTTGCGCACCTGCCCCTCGATCCACTTGAGCGAGCCGTAGGCCGTCATGTCGGGGCCGTCGAACATGTGCGCGCCGTCGCCCTCGAAGAGGTGGCAGTCCATGCAGGTGTTCTCGAACACCTCCTTGCCCTTGTCCGCGAGCGCTTTGTCGAAGGCCGGGTCGCCCTCCTGGTGCCCGAGCGCGAACACGAACTCCGTGACGGCGTCGAGCTTGGCCTTGCCGAGCTTACCCATCGGCTTCATGTCGGCGATGTCGGTGGTGCCGAAGTAGTGGTCCGCATCCGGATCGATCAGCACGCCCATCACCCACTCGCGCGAGCCGAAGCCGGTGTGATCCGGTGCCGCGCGCTCGCCCTCTCCGTTGAGGATGTGGCAACCGGCGCACTCCTGGGCATAGACGTCCGGCCCGCGCGTGATCGGGTCGCGGCGCAGCATCTCGAGGGGCCCGCCCGGAGGCACCCCGTTTGCCGCGAGCTCGATGGCGCGGTCGGCGCGCTGTTGGGAGGCCACGCGCGATTTCTGGAAGGCCTCGTCCCCGGCGTCATCCTGGAACGACTGCCACGTCAGAAAGACCACGCCCAAGCCGCCCACGAAGATCGGCGCGAGCCACGGCAAGCGCCCTCGCAGGGCGCGGCTGTCGCCCCGATCGAAGAAGGGCAGCGCAAAGAGGAAGGCCCCCGCCAGCCCCGGCAGCACCACGGTGCCCAGGAGCTCGAGCGATCCGGGCAGGTACTTCAGCAGCTGGAACAGGAAGAGGAAGTACCACTCCGGTCGCGGGTGGTACTCGAGCGACGGGTCCGCCGGCGCATCCAGATGACCGCCCCCGGTAGTCGCCGTCAGGAGCGCCATCCCGCCGACGAGCAGCACCGTGCACACCCGGTCCTTGAACACCTGGTCGGGATAGAAGGCCCCCTTGACCGAACGGTCCGCGCTGGCCGGTGCGGTCGCGCCGTTCTTGCGGAAGAGCGCCACGTGCATCGTGACCGTCAGCAGCAGCAGCATCGGCAGAACGGCCACATGCAGCACGTAGAAGCGTGTGATGGTGGCCTGACCGTAGTCCGCACCGCCGACGATCAGCGTCTGGATCGACGGGCCCACCAGCGGCACCGTGCCGGCGATGTTGGTGGCGACCTTGGTCGCCCAATACCCCTTCTGGTCCCAGGGCAGCAGGTAGCCGGTCAGGCCCAGCCCCTGCACCAGCCCGAGCAGGGCGAGGCCCACCCACCAGGTCACCTCGCGCGGCTTCTTGTAGGCGCCGTAGAGCGCGACCTGCAGCAGGTGCATGCCCAGCACGATCATCATCGCCTGGGCGCCGTAGTGGTGCAGCCCGCGCACGAACCAGCCGCCCGTGACCTGGTGCTGGATGTAGTAGACACTCGACCAGGCGTCGTTCACCGACGGCGTGTATGTCAGCATCAGCAAGACGCCGGTGACCATCTGGCACAGGAAGATCGCCAGCAGGCCGCTACCGAAGACGTAGGCCCAGCGCGCGCCGCCCTCGATCTCTTCGTCGAGCGCGGAGGAGACCAGGGCGCGGTAGCCGGTGCGGTCGTCGAGCCAATCGGAGAGCTTGTCCAGCATGGCCGCTCAGCCGATCTCCACGCGCTCGGCCACCTGTGCGCGGAAGCGCGCGAAGCGCACCTCCACCTTGCCGTCGACCACACGCGTGTCGAGCGGATCGAGCCCGCGCGGCGCAGGCCCGCCGCGCACGTCGCCCTCCGGGGTGAACTTGCTCTCGTGGCACGGGCACGCGAAGTGCTTGTCCTCGCGCTGATAGTCCACCTTGCAGCCCAGGTGTGGACACTCGGCCGTGAGCGCGTGCACCTTCTCGCCCTTCTTGCGCAACCACACCACGCCCAGCCGCACGGCCGGGTCCGTGGTCCACGCGTCGGTCTGCTCATCCACCACCGGCACCGCCACCGGGTGTTCCTCGGACAGACCCTCGAGGTCCGCCACGGGCACCCAGCGCTCGCGCTTGCCGGCGGATCGCAGCAACGGATCCACCACGTAGGAGACTCCGGGCAGCGCCAACACGGCACCCACCGCGGCGCTCCCCAGTCCAATCAACACCTTCAGCGCCGATCGCCGGCTCTCGCTGGGCTCTTCGGACATCCCGCTCTCCCGTGGTCACCTCTCACGCATACGCACCGCCGGGCGACCTGTGACCTCTACAACGACCCGAGATTCATCACAGGTGCTCGCCCCAGGTCAAGGACAATCGCGAAATCCTGATGGATTTCCAGCAGTTGCATGAAATTGTCCACCTGGCGGGGGTGGTGGGCGGAATGGCCCAAAGGGCACGCTTGCCAACCCTGGACGGGTGCGCAGGTCATGGCGGCCCGGCGGGCGTGCCGGTTAGTGGTACCTGGACCCTGTGGGAGGCGAGAATACATATCCCACCAGTGCGTCCAAAACCCCGCGGAAATCGCGGGCTTCGGTCACACGCCGGTGCCGCAGAGCATGCCCCGCCCCACCCCCAGATCGCGCCAGCTGCTGTCCCTGCCCTGGCTGGCGCTCGCCTGTCTGCCCGCGGTCGGCTGCGCTTCGGCGATCCCGGCGGGCAGCTACGGGGTCAGCGCCCTCGAGGTGGAGGGCACGGAGAAGCTCGACGACGAGGCCCTCAAGGCCTGCCTCGCGACCTACCCGCGCGAGCGCTTCGGGATCACCTTCGGCTCCGCACCCGACCCCCAATGTGGCGTGCCCCCCTTCGACGCGTCGCGCGCGCCAGTCGAGCTCTGGGCCTGGCCCTGGACCGAGTGGCCGATCTGGAACGAGACCGCCTTCGAGCGCGACATCGAACGCGTCGAGCGCTGGTACGCCGCCCGCGGCTACTACAGCGCCCGCGTCGTCGGCATCGGCATCGACCGCGACGCGGAGGACCGCGAGGTCGAGATCACCCTCCGCGTGGACGAGGGCGAGCCCGTGGTGATCATGCGCAGCCAGGTGCTCGGCATCGATCACCTCGACGGCGCGGTGAAGGAAGCTGCGGAGGCCGCGGTCGAGCTGCGGGAAGGCGATGCCTTCGACGAGGCCCTCTATGACCGCAGCAAGCGCGGCGTGCTGGAAGTGCTGCAGGAGGCGTCCTACGCGCGCGCCACGGTGAGCGGCCGCGTCACCGTCGACCCGGAGCGCAAGCTCGCTCGGGTCGAGATCACCGCGGTCCCGGGCCCCGCGTGCGTCTTCGGCGACGTCATCGTGCAGGGCAACGGGCGCCTGCCCGCGGAACCGATCCGCGCTGCCGCCGACATCGAGCGCGGGGTGCCCTTCAGCCTCTCGGGCCTGCGCGACGCCCGCCGCGCCGTCAGCGGCCTCGGTCCCTTCGCCTCGGTGCGCGTCGAGCACCACCTGCGCCCGGACACGCCCGTCGCGGACGTGCTGGTCCGCGTGCTGCCCGCTCGACGCCTGCGCTTCGGCGTGGGTGTCGGCATCGAGTCGGGCGGCATCTACTCGCAGGAAGAGACCGGCGAGGGCACCGGCGACAGCTTCGCCCAGTGGGATGTGCATCTACTCGGCAAGGTCGAGCACAAGAACTTCCTGGGCGGCATGCGCCGGCTGCGCATCGAAGACCGCCCGCGCCTGATCTTCGACGACCCCTTCCCCAGCACCGCCCGCGGCGCGTTCGGCAACCGCCTCACCATCGAGCTGCGCCAGCCCGCCTTTCTCGAGCCGCGCACCACGCTCGTCGGGCGCGCGCGCTGGGACCGGGGCCCCGACCCCTACGGAAGCCGCTTCCTGCGCCACGACGTGGTCGCCGGCGCCGGCCCCGAGCGCTTCTTCCTCGGTGGCAAGCTGCTGCTGGCAAGCAGCATCAACCTCGATGTCTTCTTCCCCGACGAGAATCGCCCCTACCCTCCCACCGAGGTCGCCTACCTCTACCACCGCGCGCGCGTCGACCTGCGCGACGATCCGCGCAACACCACCCGCGGCAGTTACTTCGCCCTCGGCGTGCAGCACACCGCCAAGGTGCTGCCCACCGACTGGGAGTACCTGCGACTGACGGGCGATGCGCGCGGCTACGTGCCGTTGCCGATGGGCATGGTGCTCGCCGGGCGCGTGCGCCTTGGCCTGATGGAGGTGCTCAGCGAGTCGATCTCGCGCACCGACCCGCCCGAGGAGTGCGCGTTCGACCTGGACACGCTCGACGCCGCCACGCGCGCCACCTGCGAGGAGAGCGCCTTCCTCGAGAACCTGGCCGCTTACGGGCCCCTGCGTCATCGCCTGCGCGGCGGTGGCCACAACAGCGTGCGCGGCTACGAGCCCAACCGGCTCGGAGACGTGGAGATCATCGACGGGCGCCTGCTGTCGGGCGGCCTGCGCCAGTGGGAGGCCTCGGCCGAGCTTCGCGTCCCCATCACGCTGAGCTTCGGCGCGGCCTTCTTCGTCGATACCGGCGACGTGGCGCGCGAGCGCCGCTACCGCCTCGACCATCCTCAGACCAGCGTCGGCATCGGCCTGCGCTACCGCACCATCATCGGACCGCTGCGCTTCGACGCCGCGCTGGCGCCTTCGGGGCTGCAGACCCTCGGCACCGATGAGCGTACCGATCGGACCATCGGCACCTCGAGGCTCTTCGGGATCGGCGACGGCTCTCTCCATCTCACGATCGGGGAGGCATTCTGATGGCGCGTCGCCTCAGGCGCTCGCTGGTCGCCGCCGCGCGCGGCATCGCGTGGGTGATCGTCGCCGTGTGCGCGCTCGCCGCCAGCATCTACGTGCACCAGCGGCTGCCCCTGGCCAAGCGTGTCGCGGCTGCCCAGCTACAGGAGCTCGCCACGGCCGAGATCACCGGCGCCCTCGCCATAGGCGGGATCGACTCCTGGGGCGCCGACGGCATCACCTTCACCCACGTCGTCCTCTTCGACCCCCAGGGCCACCGCGTGGTGCTCGCGCGGCGGCTGACCCTGGTCCCCGAGATCGATCCCTGGGGCTGGCTCGAGGGCGACATCCGCATCACCCGCGCCACCCTGCGCGGTGGCGTGGCCGACCTGATCGACTCGGGTGACGGCCTGCCCACACTGGTGAAGAGCTTCGACTCCCCGGAGCCCGACGACCCCGACGCACCCGAGGACGACGACCCGCTGCACGTGCGCGTCGAGAACATCCGCGTCGAACGGCTGCGCCTGCGCGGTGACCTGCTCGGGCTCTCCGGGCTGGTCGCGCGACGCGTGAACGCCAGCGGCACCCTCGACATCCACGACGAGGTGCGGGTCAGCATCGAGCAGGCGCGGGGACGCGTGGTGCGCCCCTTCGGCTTCGAGGGCATCGTCGACTCGCTCACCGGCACCATCTCCACCGAGCCCACCGAGGGCGTGGATCTGTTCGCCGCCACCCGCCGCGGAGAGCAGCACGCCGACGCCCACGTGCTCTACCGCGCGAGCACACCGGGCGCGCCGGACGTGCTCGACCTGCGCGTCGAGGGCGACAACCTTTCGCCAGACACCCTACGCGGCGTGGGCTTCGACTGGCTGCCACCCCTGCGCCTGCCCGTCGCCGGCTGGGCGCGCCTGCAAGGGCCGGTCGAGGACCTGACGGTGGAAGCCGAAGTGCGCACCGAAGCCGGCGACGCCCGCGTACGCGGCCGTCTGGCCGAGACGGAGGGCTTCGATGTGACGGTCGAGACCGATGGGATGGAGCTCGCCGAGCTCCTCGATGACGCCCCGGACGTGCACGCGCGCGGCTCCGTGCAGGTCGCAGCCGCCCCTGATGAAGAGACCCCGCGCGTGCACGCGGAGATCGAGCCGATGGCCTTCGGCACAGTGGCCGTCCCGCGCCTGGTCATCGATGGCACGATCGGCCCCGACGGCATCCGCGTGGAGAAGGTCAAGACCGAGCAGCGCGGCGGCGTCATCACCGGCCGCGGCCGACTGGATGAGGACGGCGCCCTGCACTTCGACCTGCGCGCAGACATGGCCGACATCGCGCGCGACCCCAACCTGCGCAAGCTCCTGCCGGGCGCCCGCGGCAAGCTCTCGGCCGACATCCGCGTCAGCACGCCCGACGTCGAACGCGGCCGCATGCGCTTCCGCGGACGCGTGGTGCTGCGCGACGTGCGCTACGGAATGATGAGCGCGGATCGGCTCGTGCTAGAGGGCACGGCGCAAGGCGACCCGGAGCGACCCGCGCTGAACCTGAAGATCGCCGGTTCGGGGGTGCGCTTCGGCGAGTATCCGCTGGGCACGGCGGCCCTCACGCTCACCGGCGGACCCAAGAAGTACGCCGCCACCGGCGCCTTCGAGTCCGGCGGCAAGCGCACCTTCAACGTGGACGCAACCATCCTCGCGGAGCGCGGAGGCTTCCTAATCGACGCCGATCCGGTCGAGGTGGTGGTCGGTGACGGCGCCTGGCGCGGAGCCATCGAGGGCCTGCGCGTGATCGGCCACAGCGTGATCGAGCTCGCGCGTCTGCGCCTGGCCGACCGCACTCAGCGTCTGGAAGCGAGCGGCATCCTGCGCTTCGACGGCGAGGACCGAATCGAGGCCTCACTCCAGAGCTTCGAGCTGGCGGCCGTCCGCGCCATCCTCGGCGACGCCTTTCCCCTCAGCGAGGGCAGCGCAGACGCGACCGTCTTGCTCACGGGCGACGTAGAGCGCCCAGTGCTGAACATCGAGGGCCTGCTGCGCGACGGGCGCGTGATGCACGTCGACGAGGTACACGCGGTCTACATGGTGAGCTACGCCGACGGCAAGCTCGTGGTCGACGGCGAGGCGGATCTGGGTGAGCGCGGGATCGTGCGGCTGTCCGGAGAGGGCGACGTGGACCCGACCATCCGCGATCCCGCTGAGGCCCTGCGCCGTGCCGACTACGACCTCGAGCTCGAGTCCGAGGATCTCACGCTGGATCTCTTCCCGGCCCTCACCGCCGACGGGACCCGGGGCCGGATCTCAGGCGGACTCGGCCTCCGCGGCACGCTCACGCAGCCAAGGCTGAGCGGCAAGCTCCAACCCAGCCCGCTCGAGGTCCCAGGCTGGGGCGAGTTCGTGGTGCTCTCGGAGGTGCAGTACGACAACGGCAAGCTCGAGCTCCACCCCTCGATCGGCGACGCTGGCGGACCGCTCGGCAGCGGCTCGCTGGAGGTGGCGCTCGATCTGCCCGCGGTGCTCGAAGACCCGGGGGTCGCGCGCGAGGCGCTGCACCAGGGGCCGTGGAAGCTCACGTTCAACAGCCTGGACCGCCGCTTGGATCGCATGCCACCACCGATCGCCATGCGGGCGCCCTACCCGGCCACCGTGCAGACGGACATCGACCTGGAAAAGCGCGATGGCGTCAGCTCGGGCACGGTCACCTTCGACCTGGCGATGAGCGAGACCGTGCCGGGCACCGTGTGCGCGGACCAGGTGGAGATCAGCGCGAACGGTACGCTCGTGCTGGACGGGGGCGCCACGCGCCTGCACGCCGCCATCTCCATGGGTGACGCGGAGGTGGCCGAGGTCCAGGGCATGGCCGAGACCCCCTTCGACTCCTGGCTGGCCGGCGCTCCCATCGCCGAACCCGCGATGTTTCGCGCCAGCGCGCGCCTCGACGTGCCACAGATGCAGCGCATGCCCTTCCTGTGCGAGTACGGCCGCGGCAGGCTGCGTGGCGAGCTCGAGCTGGACGGGGGACTGTCGTCCGAGCCGCTGCTGATCGCCGACCTCCAGGCCGACTTCCGTCCGCGTGTGCTGCGGCCAACCGGCACGCGCAAACGGGTGCAGGGCGAGACCTGCAGCGCCGACCCCATGCAGCTGCGGCTGCAGCTCAACGCCGGGCGCGACGATGTGCGTGTCGACAGCGAGCTCTCGGGTTGCGGCGGCGGCGCCAGTACGCTGATCGGCACGTTGCCGGTGGAGTGGGGAAGCCTGCACGTGCTGCCCCTGCCAAGCCCAGAGCGCGAGCTCAAGCTGCGCGCGCGCTTCGACAACGCCCAGCTCAAACCCCTGATGGACCGCATCCCCGGCGTGATCAACTCCACGGGGATCGCCAACGGCCATGTCGACCTGAGCGGGCGGGTGAACGCGGTGCGCACGGCCGGCGAGCTCGAGCTGCGCAATGCCGAGATGTATCTGATCGCCACCGGGCAGCGCCTCACCGGCATCGACGCCAGCCTGGAGTTCATGGGCAACTGGGCACGACTCAAGCGCCTGACCGCGAGCGCCGGCGAGGGCAGTCTCTCCGCGACGGGAGGGATTGCGTTCGACGGCTTCTGGCCCGAGCGCCTTCAGCTCGGGCTCTCCCTCGACGAGTTTCCGCTGCAGCAGGAGGGCGTGGACCTGGCCTGGCTCGATGGCCACGCTGCGGTCGACGCCGAGATCACCCCCGACCGTACCCGCGCCGCCATCAAGCTGCACGCGATGGAGGTGCAGCTGCCCGACTCGAGCGACCGCACGCTGCAGCCCCTGGAGCCCCATCCCGACGTGATCGTGGTCACGCGCCAGGAGCCAGAGCGCCCCGAGCCCTACCCGATCGAGCTCGTGATCGACGGCCGCCGCCCCTTCCGCGTGCTCCGCAACGACTTCGACATGACGATCACGGCCGAGCTCGCCCTGGCCTACCTGGATCCGGACCTCAACATCGGCGGGCAGATCGGGTTCGAGAAGGGCGAGTTCGAGATCCTGGGCAAGCGCTTCGACATCGAGAGCGGAAGCCTGCGCTTCGACGGCACCTCCGACATCAACCCCGAGGTGCTGCTGGTCGCCCGCCACCAGCCGCTGACCGTGGGCGCCGCACCGATCGGTGTGAGCGTGATCGGCACGCTGCGCGATCCCGAGGTCACCTTCTCCAGCGAGGAGTGCCCGGGCGACGAGAGCGCCGCCACCTATTTGATCTCGGGCCGCTGCGACGTGGACGACCCGCTCGCCGCCGCCGAGGCCGAGGATGCCGAGAACGCCTTCGCGGCAGGCCTGGCGGGCAGCGTCGGCGGCGCGCTGACACCGTTCATCCGTGGCCAGATGGGCGGCCTCGGCCCGCGCCTGGCGATCGAGAGCACGGGCGAGGACGCGCGTCTCAAGGCTGGCATCGTGACCGAGAGGCTGGTGCCCAAGTTCATGCGACCGCTGGTGCAGCGCGTCTACGTGCAGGGCGCGGTCTCCACCGACCTTCGCGACGACTCGCTCGGCACCGCCGACTCCGCTTCCGAGAACGACTTCACCACCGATCTCCTGATCGAGCTCTACTTCCCCCACAACCTCGTCGGCAGCGGCAAGGTGGCGCCTGGCAACTGGGGGCTCGACATCATCTGGGAGCCCTAGTGCCCTGGTCAGAGCACTAGCTCGACCGACGCGGCGCGTCGCCTTCATGGTCCATTCGCGGTAGAGTCGGCGCCATGGCGAGACGTCTATTCGGAACCGACGGCGTACGCGGTCGGGCCAATGCGGGCAACATGCAACCGGAGATGGCATTCCGGCTCGGGGCCGCCCTGACCTACCAGGCCCGGCAGCGGGCCAAGCATGCGCCGCGGGTGGTGATCGGCAAGGACACACGCATCTCCGGCTACCTCTACGAGCACGCCCTGTGCTCCGGGATCTGCGCCATGGGCGGCCACGTGCTGATGACCGGCCCGCTGCCCACGCCGGCCATCGCCCAGCTCACCCACAGCATGCGCGCCGACGCCGGCATCGTGATCAGCGCCTCCCACAACCCCTACTTCGACAACGGCCTCAAGGTCTTCGGTCCCGACGGCTTCAAGCTCCCGGACGAGAGCGAGGAGGAGCTCGAGGACCTGATGGATAGCGAGGTGCTCCAGCGCAACCGCCCCACGGGGATGAACATCGGCTCGGCCGAGCGCATCGACAGCGCCTGGGGTCGCTACGTGCAGTACGTGAAGACGACGTTCCCGTCGGAGCTGACCCTGGAGGGGGTCAACATCGTGGTCGATGCCGCCCACGGCGCCGCTTACCGGGTTGCGCCGCACGTGTTCTCCGAGCTGGGTGCCAAGGTCCACGCGATCGGCGTGCGCCCAAATGGCAAGAACATCAACGACGACTGCGGCGCCACGCACCCGGCCCACTGCGCCAAGCAGGTGCAGCGGCGCAGGGCCGACGTCGGCATCGCCCTGGACGGCGACGCCGACCGGCTGATCGTGATCGATGAGCGTGGGGAGGAGGTCAACGGTGACGCCATCATGGCCCTGTGCGCCACCCGCCTACTGCGCGCCCGCAAGCTCAAGAAGCGCACCCTGGTCACGACCGTGATGTCGAGCATCGGCCTCGAGCACGCCGTGGCGCGCGAGAATGGAAAGCTCCTGCGTGTCGGCGTGGGCGACCGCTACGTGGTCGAGGCCATGCGCAAGCACGGCTACAACCTGGGCGGCGAGCAGAGCGGACACCTGGTCTTTTTCGATCACGCCACCACTGGCGACGGCATGGTCGCGGCGCTGCAGGTGCTGGCGATCATGCTGCGGGAGCAGCGGCCCCTGTCGGAGCTCGTCGCCGAGGTAATCGAGCCCGTCCCCCAGATCCTGGTGAACGTTTCCCTCAAGGCAAAGAAGCCCCTCGAGGAGCTACCCAAGACCTGCGCATCGATCGCTGCGGCCGAGTCCGAGCTCGACGGCGACGGCCGCGTGCTGGTGCGCTGGAGCGGCACCGAGCCCAAGCTGCGCGTGATGGTCGAGGGGCCAGACGCCAAGCGCATCGACAAAATGGCCAAGGCCATCGCCGATGTCGCGACCCGCGAAGTCGGCCGCTGAGCCGCCCGAAGCCACCATGGGCCCGACAGGTCATCGCTACGCGCGCGTGAGCACGGCGTTGCTGAGCGTGACCGCAATGGCGCTGGTCGCGGTGGGCCTGCTCTACACGGACCATCGCGCCGCCGCCATCGCGAACGTGCCATCGCCCAGGGCAGCCGTGCTGGATGCGATCGCGACCACGCGCTGGACGCTCTTGCTCAGCGGCGCTGTCATCGGCCTGTTCGTGCTGACAGTGCGCCGCGCTCGCTTTTTCCAGTCCGCAACCCTCGCGCGCTTCGCGCTGCTGATCGGGCTCTTCGCGGCTCCGCTCTTCGCCGCGGAAATGGTGTTTCGGCCCTTCACCAAGCAGACACCCATGCTCTTCACCGCAGACGATGAGCTGGGGTGGCGCCTGATCCCCAACGCGGCCACGACCTGGGGCGGGGTCGCTGTGCGCATCAATGCCCACGGGCTGCGCGGCCCCGAGCTGGACTACGCGAAGCCAGCGGGCCGCAAGCGCATCCTCTTTCTCGGCGACTCCGTCACCTTCGGCTACCGGGTGGGCTACGACGACACTTTCGTGGCCCATGCCCAGCGCTTGCTGCGCGCGCGCGGGATGCCCGCGGAGGCGATCAACGGGGGAGTCGGCGGATACTCGCCGTGGCAGCAGGGCATCTACCTCCGCCGCGAGGGCGTCCGCTTCGACCCCGACCTCGTGGTCGTCTCCTTCGTGCTCAACGACGTCGTCGACTACTTCAGCTTGCCCCGCTTTGGCGGGCGCACGATCACCTCGCAGCTCAGCCGCGCAGGCGGCACGTCATTGGCCCGCCACAGCGGTCTTGCGTGGTTCGCATACCAGCTCTTCGGGCGAGCGCGCTACGGCGATGACGTCGCAGCCGGTGCGGCCTGGCAGCAGACCCTGACCGTCCGCAGGACCGTCCTGGAGCCCGAAAGCCCGGACGTGGTGAAGGCGTGGGAGGTCACCTCGGGGCACCTCGAGGAGATCGTGACCTTCTGTCAGGACAGACGCATCCCGCTGCTGCTGGTGGCCTTCCCCTACCGCTTCCAGCTGGCGATGCCCGAGCAACGGGCGCCGCAACAACGGCTGGCCGCGTTCGCCAAGCGCCATGGGGTCCCCATGATCGATCTCCTGCCGGTCATGCTCTCTGCGGGAGCGCAAGAAGGGGTGCAGCCATCGGAGTTCTTCGTCGACTACGACCATCTCTCCCCACTGGGAGGCCGCGTGGTTGCGTCCCATCTGGCCGCCCCCCTGCACCGCCTGCTCAGCGCGCCGGGCGGCAACTGAGTCCGCGAGCGTCTCTCGCCTTGGCGGGTATGTCCAGGTGGGCGCCGACGGCGTGACCTGCACCGCGCAGGCACGTTAAGATCGAGGGCAGGCATGCCCCGCCCGTCGAGCGAAGCCCTCTGCTACGCAGCCGTCCTGCTGTTGCTCGCGGGCGCCCAGCTGATGGCCAGCTTCGTGCTTTCCCCCCACGAGGCGGGCTTCGGTCTCGACCAACTGCGCCACGCCGGTGCGCCGATCTCGATCGCCATCCTGTCGGCCATCGCCATCGTCGCCACCTCCACGCCGCTGCGCGGACGCTGCGCCACGCTCGCCCGACGCCTGCAGGACGCACACTTCGCCCGCAG
>JAPPOT010000638.1 GCA_028817855.1 Myxococcales bacterium | reverse complement strand
AGCCAATTGAAACCATTTCTGTCACAAACTCGTCGCCGGCGCCAGCCCCCCGGCATTGACGCCCCGAGCCCCCGGAAGTAGCGTTCGGGCCCCATTTTCGGAATGCAGTCTCCATGCGCCTCTATCGCGGCAAAATCGAAATCATTTCAGAGGACATCATCCGGGACCTGAGGGCCTCCGGAGACATCGACGTCGAGGACGCCGGCGAGGCGCGCCTGGACATCGAGGCGGTCTTGAAGGAGTACCTGCGGCTCGACCGGGAAATCCTGGAAGAAGCCAAGAACAGGATGGAGGTCCGCGGATTGGGCTACAGCCACCTGGGCAAGGTGAAGTCGCAAGTCGGCAAGGAGCGCGGCGCCCCTTCCCACGACGACGTGCTGCCCTACCTGCTGGAGCAGATCCTCAACATCCTCTTCCACAGCCACAACATCTCCGAGATCTACGCGGAGGATGTGGACCTGCGGAAGAAGATCACGCCCATCCTGCGCAAGCACATGGATGTGGAGAACGACCTCGACCGCGAGGTGCGTTCGAAGATCAAGAACCTCGAAGAAGGCACGAGCGACTTCGAGGTCGAGTACCAGCGGGTGATGTCGCAGATCAAAGACAAGCGCCGCCTGAGCTGAGCGGAGAGTCCCGTGCTCAGCATGACCGGCTTCGGTAGCGCGCGCGTGGAGATCGACCGCGGCGATGCGGAGGCTGCGGTGTTTGTCGAAGCGCGCGCGGTCAATCACCGCTACCTCGACGTGCGCGTGCGCGCCCCGGCACGTCTGCTCGATCACGCAAGCGCCGTCGAGGAGGCGGCGCGCAAGCGACTGGCACGCGGCCGCATCGAGATCGCCCTGCGGCTCGATGGAAGCATGCCGGGGGCGGTGCAGCTCGACCGGGAGCGGGCGCGCGCAGCCTACAGCGCGCTCAAGGACCTGCGCGACGAGCTCGCTCCCGCCGAGGCGGTGCCGCTGACGTTGCTCGCCTCGGTCCCCGATCTCTTCGTGGCCGATGGGGACCAGGACCGCACGGCACTGCGGGATGTGGTCCTGCGCGCCGCGGAGGCAGCCTGCGACGACCTGTCGCAGATGCGGGCGCGCGAGGGCGCCGCCCTCGCCGCCGACCTCCACGCACGTCTGAAGACGGTCAATGCGCTGACGGCCGACATCGGCCCGCGCACCGAGGTCGTGGTCGAGGAGTACCGCGAGCGTCTCAAGGGCCGCCTGACGCGCCTCATGCAGGGCAGCGACGTGGAGCTGGACGACTCACGCCTCGAGCACGAGGTCGCGCTGCAGGCGGATCGCGCCGATATCAGCGAGGAGCTGACCCGCCTGTCGAGCCACACCGAGCAGTTCGGCGATCTGGTCGGCGCCGGCGACGATCCGGTGGGACGCAAGCTGGACTTCCTGTTGCAGGAGATGGGCCGGGAGGTGAACACGATCGGATCCAAGGTGGGCGACGTGCAGATCACCCGCTCCGTGCTCGATCTCAAGGCCGAGCTGGAGAGGCTACGCGAACAGGTCCAGAACGTGCTGTGAAGCGGGCTGAGGCTTCACTGTCGACACCACGCGCGCAGCGCAGGTAGGATCGAAAGACGAGGATGGACGAGGATCTCCTGCTGCTGATCATCTCCTCCCCCTCCGGGGCCGGGAAGACGACGCTGACGCGCGATCTGTTGGAGCGACACCCGGCGCTCGCCTTCTCCGTCTCCCACACGACCCGCAAGCCGCGTGATGGTGAGGTCAGCGGCCGGGACTACCACTTCGTCGATCGCGCAACCTTCGACTCGTTGGTCGAGCGCAAGGCCTTTGCCGAGTGGGCCGAGGTGCACGGAAACCGCTATGGCACCGCGCTGAGCGAGATCGAGCGCTGCCGCGACGAGGGCAAGCGCGGCATCGTCTTCGACATCGACTACCAGGGCGCGGCCCAGATCAAGGCGGCCCGCAGCGACGCGGTCGGTGTCTTCGTGCTGCCCCCCTCGATGGGGGAGCTGAAGGAGCGCCTGCAGCGGCGCGCCTCCGACGACGCGGACACGATCGAGCGCCGGTTCAAGAACGCCAAGCGGGAGATCGAGCACTACGGCGAGTTCGACTACGTGATCGTCAACGACGATCTCGAGCAGGCCAAGGCGCGGCTCAACGCCATCGTGCTGGCGGAGCAGTCGCGCAGGGAGCGGATGGCGGGGCGTGCGAAGGACTTGCTGCAGGCCAGCCGCGACGACTGAGCGCGCGCTGCTGCTCACAGCGGCGGGCACGCTGCTGGTGCTGGCGGAGTTCGGCGCGCCCGCCCTCTCGCAGGAGCCGTCGGCCGAAACGCAGCGCCCTGCCCCGCTGCGATTGACGGTCGACGCGGACGACGACGACGACGACGGTGTGCTCGACGCCGAGCAGATCGCCACCGTGCCCCACGACGAGCTGGCGGAGCTGGTATTGCGCGCGGACTCGGGACCGCTTCGGATCTCGGCGCTGGGAGACCTGCGGGTGATCCGCCAGGGCATCCCGATCCCGCTGCCGGCCACGATCCCACAGGAGGAGCTGCCCCTACCCGTCTTCGTGCAAGCTCGCGCACCCTCCCGGCGCGGGCAGCCGCTGGCGCTCTTGCTCGAGCGCGGCGGCGAGACCGAGCGCATCGACATGCACGCCGTGGAGCTGCGTTTGCTCGACGCGCAAAACCGGCCCCTCGATCCGTCGCGACGCGCGCTGGCCCCGTCGCGACGCGTGACCAACGATCGCTCCCTGCCACGCAGCACCGCCTTCGAGGCGCGCAGCCGCGGGGCGCGCAACGTGCGTGTGCAGATCGTCGACTCGAGGGCCGGCGGCAAGCGCTTGAAGGCCACGCTCGAGGCGATCAACCCACGCAGCGGACGCGTGCGCAGCCGCGTCAGGCTGGAGCTCGGGCGATCGCGTATCGGGCAGCCCTTCCGCTCACCGTTCGTGCGACTCGTCGGGGACGGTGTCGACCAGGAGGCCCACGGCGTGGCCGGCCAGGTGCTGCTGGTGGGGCTACGCGACGTGGTCCGGGTGACCTACGAGGGCGGTGGGCGACGCACGGACGGCAGCACCGCCTCGCACGAGATGCGCGTGGGGCGGCCCGGCCACGAGGATGGCCCGGATGCCGCGCGCACGGCGGCGCTGCGCGTGGTCGTGCTGCGCACGAGCACGGGGGGGGCACCCGTCATCGGCGTCGACGACGCCTCGGCGCTGCGCATCGTGCGCGACGAGGTCTCGATCGCAAACGAGATCTGGCTGCAGTGCCTCACGACTTTCGGTCCCCCCGGGGAGACGGCCGTGGCGATCGAGGATCCGCCGGGCGCGACCCTGCTCGCGGTCGCCGACGGCGATGGGCTGCCAGCGGCCGGCGGCGGGTTAATCCGCTTCCGCGTCAATGGCCGGCCCGTGCCGCCCATCGCGACCACCGCGGGCGCCACGCCGGAGCGCACCGCGAGCCTGATCGCGCGAGCGCTCGAAGCCGCGGGCTTCTCGGCCTCGGTCACGGTGAACCCGAAGACGGTGTTCGGGACGGGTGCGAGCGCCGACGTGCTGGTGCGAGCGCGCGACGGCTCGCTAGTGAAGATCGCACCGGTTCCCGGGGTCCCCCTGAGCAGCGACGCACGCCAGCGCCTCAGCATCGGGGAGGTGGACCTGGGCGACGGCCTGGGCGAGTTCGACAACATGACGGCGACCAGCGGCACGCTCGAAGAGCGCACCCTGATCAAGGCACTGTCGGACCGCGACGCCAGCACGATCGATCTCTTCATCGTGAACCGCTTCACCCACGGCACGCGCCAGGGCGAGGCCTTCATCGAGGCCAGTGAGGGACCGATCGTGAACACGGTGGTGCTCGATCGCAACGGGCTGCGCCAGCGTCAGACCGCCTGGACGATGGCCCATGAGATCGGCCACGTGCTGCTCAACCAGCCGCTGCACCCGGACAACGTGGGCCCCGATCGCCCTTACCTGCTGATGGACTCCGACAACAACCGGGGCACCGTCAACGGGCCGAAGCGGCTGTCGGACGCGGACTGCCAGCGAGTGCGGCACGAGAGCGGAGTCGAGGCGATCCCGGCTCTGCTGAGGCGCCACGTGGACTAGGGCTACCCCACGTTTGAACTTGCCCTTGCCGAATGCGGCTCACGACGCTCTGTCGGGCAAGGCGGGGGCAGGTTCGGCTAGAACAGGAGGTCGAGGGCCTCATCAAGGCGGCGCGCCGGGTGCAGGTCCAGGCCCTTGCGCTCGGCCGCGGTGAGGCGCTCTGCGCTCGCACGCGGCAAGACGACGCGCGTGAAGCCGAGCTTGCGGGCCTCCGCCAGGCGAGCGGCGGCGCGTGGGACCGCGCGCAGCTCGCCTGTGAGCCCGACCTCGCCGAAGCAGGTCAGGCGCTGCTCGATGGCGCGGTCGCGAAAGGCGGAGACGATCGCGGCGCAGACGGCCAGATCCGCGGCGGGCTCGTCCACGCGGGCGCCACCGGCGACCCCGGCAAAGACGTCCTGGTCGAGCACCTGGACCCCCGCCTTGCGCGCGAGCACGGCCAGCAGCACGGCCAGGCGGTTGCTGTCGAGGCCGGTGGCAACGCGGCGCGGGGCGCCGTACTGGGCCGGAGCGACCAGGGCCTGGACCTCGAGCAGCATGGGCCGGCTGCCCTCAGCCGTGGGCACGACGACCGAGCCCGCGACGGACTCGGCGCGCTCACCGATGAACAGGGAGCTCGGGTCGGGAACCTCGCGCAGGCCGCTCTCGAGCATCTCGAAGACGCCGACCTCGGAGGTCGCGACGAAACGTTTCTTCTGCCGGCGCCCCATAAGGTAGGCGGGGGTCGGGTCGCCCTCGAAGGCGAGCACGACGTCGACCAGGTGCTCGAGCACCTTGGGCCCCGCCAGGTTGCCGTCCTTTGTGACATGGCCGATCAGGAAGGTAGCCACGTCACGCTGCTTGGCCTGGTCGGTGAGACGGGCGGCGACCTCGCGCAGCTGGGCGACGCTGCCGGGCGCCGACTCCAGCTCGGCGGCGCGGATGGTCTGCACCGAATCGACCACGATAGCGTCGTAGACGTCGGCGGAGAGGGCGTCTTCCACGTCGGAGAGCTCGTTGCTGGCCAGCAGCATCACCTCGCCCCGTGCACCCAGCCGCTCGGCGCGCAGGGCCACCTGGGACGCGGATTCCTCGCCCGTGACATAGAGGACGCGGCGACCTGCCTGGGCCATCGACAGCAGCGCCTGCATCAGCAGGGTGGACTTGCCGATACCGGGATCGCCGCCGATCAGGACCACGGCACCCGGCACCAGGCCCCCGCCGAGGACGCGGTCGAGCTCCGCGATCGCTGTCGGGGTGCGTGGCAGTTGCTCGGACTGAACCTTGGCCAGCGCCACGGGCTTGCGGCTGTTGGCCGGGGCTGCTGCAGAGCGACCGCGGGCCGAGACAGAGGGGGCCGCGCGCACCTCCACGAGGGTGCTCCAGGCGTTGCACGCGCTGCAGCGCCCAAGCCACTTGGGAGAGCGCGCACCGCAGTCGGTGCACTCGTACTCGGTCTTCAGAGCCTTGGCCATGTGGAGCTATCGGCCGCAGGGCGGTGCGGTTGCGTGGAGGGTAGCCGAGGACGCAGACGCGCACGACTGGCGATTCGTCACAACACCTCGTCGTGGAACCACTCAAGGGCGGACAGGCACCGGCGGCTGCCCCTCACTCGAGGTTCCCTCTCAGTGGCGAAACCCGTCTAGAACTTCACGCCCAACAGGAGGCGCAGGTTCTGGGCGGTATCGAGGTCCGAGTCCTCGTGGACGTAGCTCAGGCCGCGCATGGGGAAGAGCACGCCGTACTGGAGCAGGCTGTGGAAGCCATCCGAGAGGTCCGGGCCGTCCTCGGTCTGGAAGTAGAGGCTGACGTTCAGCTCAATGCCCAGGTTCTCCGAGTTGCCCCAGGTCTGCAGCGGTGTGGAGGCGCGGCTCCAGATGAAGTCGAGACGGGCGCCGAAGAGCTGACCGAAGTCGCTGCGCACGAAGTCGTAGCTGATGCCCGGCTTGAAATAGTAGGCGCCGGTCACCTGGCGCATCAGGTTGCGCCACAGAATCATGTCCACCTTGTAGTTCGGGTGGAAACGGAAGGTGGAGATGGTGTCGTCACCATCGAGCTGGCTGACGTAGTCGGTGTTCCAGGAGAGGCCGTCGACGCTGCTGTCGCCGGTAGCGAGGCCGTGGTCGAAATAGAGTCCGAGCTTCTCGTCCACCAGGCGGATCTCCGTCTCGAGCGCGTAGCCCAGCGCGTCGATGTCAACGCTGCCGCCGGCGCGCTCCAGCTCCAGGTCGTCACCGCTCTCGACCAGCGCCAGCCGATCCATCGCGCCGGTGCGCCAGGCCGCCTCCAGCTCTAGACGCAGCCACCGGTAGCGCAGCTGGCCCCAGATGTCCCAGGTGTTGACGCTGGCCTCGGCCTCCGTGATCCGCGCGAGTTCCTCGTCGTCGCGCATGAACGGCACCGAGTCCTGGTTGCGGATGGTGAGCTGCAGGCCGCCCTGGAGCATTAGCTCGCCGCGCTCGTGGGCGCTCTTGGCCTCCTCGGGCGTCAGCCGGCGGGCCACCGAGAAGGTGAGCTGATCGACGTCGTCGAGCTGGCTCTGCTCCAGCGGACCGCCGGTGGGGCCGTCGGGCATCGAGATGCCCTCGGCGATGAAGTCGTAGGACGCCGTGACGTAGAGCCCGAAGAGCTTAGTGACAAAGAGCACCCGATCGAGGTCGGTGCTGAGGTCGTCGTCGATGCCCTCGGCGGCGTTGTAGACCATGCCCAGGCCCCACTCCTGCGGCATGCGGCCGAAGCGCAGCTCGCCCAAGTCGCGGCTGCGCACCTCGGCCCAGGCGCGGCGCGCCACGATGCTGTCGGAGGGCGGAACGTCAGTGCCGGCGAAGAAGGTGGGCGCCGGGCCGCTGCCGTAGTAGCTGACCGGCGCGTCCCCGGCGACCGCGTTGTCGAGCACGTCGAAGGTCATCTTCACGCGCACGTCCTCGCTCAGGTTCAGCTGCGGCGCGAGGCGCAGGCGCAGGTTGGCGAAGCGCAGCGTGCTGACGTCGCAAGTGCCATCGGTGTTGGTGTCCTCGTCGACGCAGTCCAGGTCGGCGGGCGCGCGCCCGGTGCCGGGGATGCGACGCCGCTCGATCGGGCGGAAGTCGCTGAAGGGATCGGGCCCCTGGCCGACGGTGTGTTCGTTGTCGGTGTTGCTGTCCTCGAGAAAGTCATCGAGGGCGCGGCGACCGAGCCAGAAGGTGTCCATCAGCTCGCCGCGCATGCGCATGTAGCCGTTTAGCGTCAGCACCGGCGTGGGCGCGGCCCAGTCGTCGGC
>JAPPOT010000428.1 GCA_028817855.1 Myxococcales bacterium | reverse complement strand
CCACCCTCCCGCGGGTGACCCCCATGCTCATGGACCCCGCGGGGAACCTAGAATCCTTGGGACTCGAGCTGACCCCCGGCGAAAGTTGACTCGTTTGTCCACGTAACGCACCGTCAAGGATTCTAGCGCTCGAGCCGACCATGCGCCGTCGCGTCACCGCACTGCTGAAGCTCGCCCTCGGCGTCGCGCTGATCGCGTGGCTGCTCTCGCAGCTGGACTTCGCCGAAGTGGCGCGGCTCTCGCGCGCGGGCGACGTGGCCGATCTGGTGCTCGGGCTGGGCGCCTTCGTGGTGGCGCTGGCCGGCTTCCAGGCCCTGCGCCTGCACGTGCTGGTGCGGCGGCACACCGGGAGCCTCGCGACCTCGTACAAGCTCTTCTTCGTCGGGGCGCTCTTCAACAACCTGCTGCCGAGCAACGTGGGTGGCGACGCCGTGCGCCTGCTCTACCTGCGCGACATGGGGGGCGGCGTGGGCGGCCCCCTGGCGCTGCTCCTGCTCCACCGGCTGACGGGGCTCGGCGTGCTGCTGGTGGGCGCGACCTTCTATGTGCTCGCGCGACCCGCACGCGCCCTGGGGCTGCTGGCCGGCGGTGAGGCCGCGATCGACCCCGGCACCGCGCTGCTCGTGGTCCTGGCGGGGCTGGTGGTGGGCTCGCTGCTGCTCATGCTGGGCCTGCGCCTGCAGCGCGTGCGCAAGCTGCTGGCGGACGCCGCCGGCGCGGTCCGCAGCCTCTCCTGGTCGGACTGGGCGGCGCTGCTGCTTCTGACGGGGCTCTTCCAGGCTGCGCGCCTGGTCGGCTTCCTCTTCATCGCGCGCTACCTGGGTCAGCTCGCCGATCCCTTCGACACGATCTTCGTGCTGGCGGCAGCGGCGGTGGCTGCGCTGTTGCCGATCAGCATCGCGGGCCTGGGCGTGATGGAGGGCAGCATCAGCTACCTCTTCGTCGCCTTCGGGATGGATCCCGCGGCCGCCATCTCGGCGGCCTTTGCCCACCGCCTCGCCCTGCTGCTGATGGCGCTGGTGGGCGGCGTGGTCTATGGCCTCTCGCGTGGCCGCCCCGGTCCGGGGGCCCCCGTTGAGGCGTCCGGCGGAACGTAGTAGAGCTTCGCGCCTTGTCTGGGCAGCCGCACGACAGCGCCGACCTGATCATCGTGGGCGGGGGGCACAACGCCCTGTGCGCCGCGGTCCTGCTCGCGCGCGCGGGGCTCTCGGTCCGGGTACTCGAGGCGCGCGGCGTGATCGGCGGCGCGACGCGCACCGAGCACCCGTTCGAGCGCGCCCCCGGCCTCGGGGTCTCCACCGGCGCCTACCTCCTGGGGCTGATGCCGCCCGAGCTGATCGCGGAGCTCGGCGTGGAGCTGCCGGTGCTGCGCCGCGATCCGCACTACTTCCTGCCCACCCGCGACGGCCGCTACCTGCTCTTCGGCGCCGACGAGGCTGCCACCGAGCAACAGATGCTGGAGCGCTTCAGCGCGGCCGACCTGCGCGCCCACCGCGCGTTGCAGCGCGAGCTTTCGGCCCTGCGCGAGGATCTGGCGCCGGCCTGGCTGCAGGAGCCTCGCTCGCTGGAGGAGACCGCCGAGCGCCACATGCGGCCCGAGCTGCGGCAGGTCTTCATCGATCTGTGCCGCGGAAGCGTGGGGGCCTACCTCGAGCGCTTCGGCTTCCGGAGCGAGCTGCTCAAGGCGATGTACGCCGTGACCGACGGCTTCTCCGGCCTGTGCGGGGGCTGGGACACGCCCGGCACCGGGCATAACTTCCTGGTCCACAACATGTGTCGGCTGCCGGGCGCCGGCGGCACCTGGATGGTCGTGGAGGGCGGCATGGGCACGGTGGCCCGGGTCCTGCGCGACGCGGCGGAGCGTGCCGGCGCGCGCATCGAGACCGGCGCCGAGGTGGTGCGCGTGCGCGTCGAGGAGGGCGTCACGCGCGGGGTGGAGCTGAGCGACGGGAGGTCGCTCTCGGCCAATGCGGTGCTGGTCGGCTCCGATCCCTTCACGCTCGCGGACCTGGTTCCACAGCTGCCGGACACACTCGCCGCGCGCATCGAGGCAATGCAGCGCCCCGGCACCACGCTCAAGGTCAACCTGGCCCTGCGCGAGCTACCGACCTTTCGCTGCCTGCCGGAAGACCGCGGCCAGTTCCGCACGACCATTCACATCCTGCCCGAGGAGGGTGGCATCCTCGAGAAGATGAACGCCGCCTTCGAGGCCGCGATGGCGGGCGAGCTGCCGGAAGAGCCGATGATCGAGTGGTACACCCACACCGTGGTGGACCCGAGCCTGCGCGACGATGCCGGCCGCCACAGCGCGGCCCTCTTCGTGCAGTGGGTGCCGCACACGCTGGCGAGCGGCAGCTGGGACACCGCCATCGACGGCTACGTGGAACGCCTGCTCGGCCTATGCGATCAGCTCGCGCCCAACATGAGCGATGTGGTGGAGGACTCCCTGGCGCTGCACCCTCAGGCGATCGAGGCGCGCTTCGGCATGCGCGGGGGCCACATTCACCACGTCGACAACACCCTGGCCTTCGACGCGCGCATGCCCTACGACGCCGGTGTGCCCGGCCTCTACGCCTGCGGCGCGGGCTGCCATCCGGCCGGCTCCGTGATCGGCCTGGCCGGGCGCAACGCGGCCCATCGCGTGCTGCGCGATCTCGGGGTGGCGAGCTGACCATGGGTGCTGAGATCCTCGATGCGGAGGTGGAGCTGGACGGCCTGCGGCTGGCCTACCGCGAGTACGGCCCGGCCGACGGCCTGCCCGTGCTGTGCCTGCACGGCTGGCTCGACAACGCGGCCAGCTTCGCGCCGCTCGCGGATGAGCTGCCGGCGCTGCGCCTGATCGCCCCCGACCTGGCGGGGCACGGGCAGAGCGACCACCGGGCGCCGTCGGTGGCCTACCACTACCTGGACTGGGTGGTGGAGGTGATCAAGCTGGCTGATGAGCTGCGCCTGTCGCGCTTTGTGCTGTTGGGCCACTCGATGGGCGCCGGCATCGCCGCGTTGGCCGCCGGCACCTGGCCCGATCGCGTGGCCGGGCTCGTGCTGCTCGAGGGCAGCGGGCCGCGACCGGTGCGCGCGTCCGACGTGCCGCGCGTGCTGGCGATGCACTGGGCGGCCGAGCGCAAGGCGCGCAGCATCCCCTGGCGCAACCGTCCGGCGGCGATGAAGACCGCGGTGCGCGCGCGCATGGTGAGCTCACCCCTGTCGAGGCGCGCGGCCGAGCTGCTGGCCGAGCGCGGCACACGGCCGGTGGGCGACGGTGTGATCTGGTCCAACGATCGGCGCCTGTCCCGCCTGCAGCCGGCTCAGCTGAGCGAGGAGCAGATCCTGATCTTCCTCGGCGCGATCCGCTGTCCCACGCTGCACGTGGAGGCGGTCGATGGCATCCACTACAACGCCGAGATCGTGGGCGCCCGTAAGGCGGCCATCCGCGACTACCACGGTGTGATGGTCCCGGGGCAGCACCATGTGCACATGGACGATGCGACCACCGTCGCGGCCCACGTCGGGCCCTTCCTCGGTGGGCTCAGCGTAGATAGTTGAGCTGGTAGGAAAGGCCCGCGTAGAAGAGCGGCCCGCGCAGGTAGTCCACGCCGCCCAGCGGGTAGCGCAACTTCAGATCCACCGCCAGGTGCTCGGTAGCCGGCGAGAGCAGGGCGCCGAAGCGGTAGTAGCCCTCGAGCGCCCACCAGTGGATCTGGCGCTTGTCGAGGGCGCGGAAGTCGCGCTCGATGGAGCGGTCCTCGGCGGTCGTCGCCCACAGCCCCTGGTACTTGGTCTTCATCCACAGGAGCGGCAGGGGCTCGCCCCCGACCTCCGCGCCCAGCTCCACCTCGTCGCCGGGCTTGATGCGCCCGGTCGCGCCGCCGACCTCGGCCTCGGCCTCGAAGCGATGGCGGAAAAGGGTGCGGCCCGTCAGGTGCAGCCGCGGGATCACCGCCCAGCTCGTGGCGTGCTCCACGGCCACGTCCACCTGGCCCTCGCTCAGGGGCACGCTGAGGTCCTCGAAGGCGATTTCGGTGGTCGGGATCTTCACGTGCAGGTAGAAGGCGCTTCCCACCGCGCCACCCTCGGGCGTGACCATGTAGCCGATGAAGGTCTCGATGTCGCCGGTGCCCTCGGTGATGATCGAGGTGCCCGCCTGCTGGAAGACGCTGCGCTGGTAGAGCGGCACCGACAGGCGCAGCATGGTCCGCGGCAGCGGCACCACACGCAGCTTGGCGAAGAGCGCCTGGTTGTCGAAGGTGGCGCCGGGCACGTCGAGCTTGATCGGGACGCGGTCGCCCACCTCCACGCGCAGCGCGGTGGTGGGCGGATCCGGGTCGGCGGGGTCGACGAAGCCCTCGAAGTTCAGGTCAGCACCGAAGGGGCCGGCGTAGCGCTCGTCGGCGCGCCAGAACTGCCAGGCGAGCTGGGTCCAGATCGTGCCCCGCTCGGGGATGAAGCCCGACTCCTCGGCGTGCGCCGTCGCGCTCCAGGACCAAAGGAGGGCGATCAGCAGGGCGAGGGCGAGCTCAGGGCGCGACCGCCCCCTCGAACGTGAAGGTCTGACCATCGAGGCTGCGACCGAAGGGCACCGCCATCCGGTGCGCCGCATCGTAGATCACCACGATGTCGGTGTCGTCCAGGGAATCGTTGATCACGAGGCGATCGCCGGCCGCCTCCATCTCGTCGAAGGCGTAGGCCCGGCTGGTCTGGGGTCCGTCGATCGCCAGCACCTTGCTCTTGTTGTCGTAGGTGTCCCGCCACTGGGGGGCGACCGGCCGCAGGGTGCCCGCGGTGGGCTGCTGATTGCTGGTGTAGGGGTTGCGACCGTAGTCGCGCGAGTAGCCGGTGTCGTCGGACTCGACCAGCGTGCCCGGGTGCATCTCCTTCCAGCGCGCCCAGGTCGTCTCGGTCACCGGCCAGATGTCGAGCTTCTCGCCCGCGCGCGGACCCGCGATGCCCTTGAGCAGCACCTGATTCCAGAAGGTGGCGTCCTGCTGTGAGGGGCCGCGCTCGAACATGGTCAGGTTGTCGTTGAAGAGCCGACCCGAAACGTACATGTACATCGGGTCCTCGCCGCCCTGGTCGGCCGGGATCACGATGCCGGAGCCGGTCAGGGGGCAATAGGTCATGTTGTATTCGGCCTCGCCGATCTGATCGATGTGGTTCTCGTGCCAGTTGAGGATCGCGTGGGGGTAGGCGCGGGCCTCGCCGTCGATGAACACGCCGAGCACCAGTCCGTCGTCGCGCACGTAGGTCGCCTCCTCGGCGCTCACCATCAGCGCCTCCTTCGGGCGCTCCCAGCGGCCGGCGTGATCCAGGGTCGGGATGCCGTCGGGAGGCGGGCCGCCCGAGCGGATCTCGTCGCACGGCACCTCGCAGCCGCCCTCCTCGTCGGCGGCGATCTCCCCCGGGTCGTTCACGATCTCCGGCCGATTCCACACCTCGCCGCCGTGATGGGCCGTCGACCAGCTGAACCAGAAGACGGTGTAGGCGGCCACCTGGCCGAGCTGCGCTCCCGACATCTCGCCCTCGAAGGCCTGACCCCGCAGGTTCCAGAGGCTGCCGGTCTCCATGTCGCGCAGCACGAAGTCGCCGGCCTCGGGCACCCACAGATCCCCGTCGCCCGCGGCGTCCGCGCCCATCACGATCAGGTCGTCCGGCCCCTGGAAAGCGCTGTCGACGGGCTCTCCCGGCTCCCCGCCGTCGCCGCTGTCCGGCATGATCGTGACCGGGTCGTCGTCGAAGGAGTCGGGGTCGCGGCTGGCCTCCGGGCCAGCACCGTTGGACTCGACCGTGGTGCTGCTGCAGCCCAGGGTGATGATGATGAGCCAGGTGGCGGTCGCTACTCGCATGGCACCCTCCTGCCGGGTCACACGGCCAGACGGTTCGATTTGCGCGATGTTACGCGATTTTTCGGCCGCGTGTGGCCAGCCCCGAGCCCTGGGATGGGCGCCTTTGCCCGTAACGCTGGGGCTGGGCGCGCGTCTCAAGCCGGAATGTGGGGCTCCGGGAGCCGGCGCGAGGCACTGGTGTTGAGATCCTGTGAGGAGGTGGCTGTGCAGCTCAGCGACGCCCTCGACCGCGAGGTCGGGTGGTGGGAGCGCACGGCGATCCGCCTGCACCTGCTGATGTGCGCCCCCTGCTCGAGGATGCGCCGCTCCCTCGAGCGCACGGTCGGCGCCCTGCGCGCCCTGGGGCAGGAGCCCGGGGTCGCCGGGGAGGGCGATCGGGAGGACTGACCCGCGGACCCGGGGCGGCGCGGGGCTTTACAGCGCCGCGTCCATGGGGTCTCTTGCGCCCGTGGAGCGATGACCGAGCAAGTACAGCGATTGAGAGTTCTGGGTGGCGGCGCTGGCCTCGAACGGCCGGAGCCGAGCTTCGAGCGCGCGCTCGAGTCGAACGGGCTGCCGCGCCTCGAGCGCGGCCGCGTCACCACCCTGCAGATCAACGTCGGCAAGCGCTGCAACCAGGCCTGCCACCACTGCCACGTGGAGGCGGGCCCGCTGCGCACGGAGGTGATGGAGGAGCGGACGGCGCGCCGGCTGGTGGAGCTGGCGGCCGAGTCCGAGGTGATCGACACCGTTGACATCACCGGCGGCGCCCCCGAGCTCAACCCGCACTTCCGCTGGCTGGTCCGCTCGATGCGCTCCCAGGGCAAGCGGGTGATCGACCGCTGCAACCTGACGATCCTGCAGGAGCCCGGCATGGAGGACCTGGGCGAGTTCCTGGCCAGCCATGGCGTCTCGGTCGTGGCCTCCTTGCCCTGCTACGGGCGCGACAACGTCGACAAGCAGCGCGGCAAGGGCGTCTTCGATCGCAGCATCCAGGCCCTGCAGCAGCTCAACGCGCTCGGCTATGGCGTCGCGGGCTCGGAGCTCACGCTCGACCTGGTCTACAATCCGGGCGGCGCCTTCCTGCCGCCGGCCGAGGACCAGCTGCAGGAGCAGTACCGCCACCAGCTGCGCGAGCTCTGCGGCGTGGAGTTCAACAACCTGTTCACGATCACGAACATGCCGATCAAGCGCTTCGCACACGCGCTCGACCGCGACGGCGAGTACGCGCAGTACATGAGTCTGCTGGTCAACCACTTCAACCCCGCGACCGTCGATGGGCTGATGTGCCGCAGCCAGGTGAGCGTGGGTTTCGATGGCGCGCTCTACGACTGCGACTTCAACCAGATGCTCGAGATCCCGTTGTCACGCGCGCCGCGCCGACCGGAGACGATCTGGACGATCGAGCGCCTCGCCAGCCTGGACCACAGCCCGATCGCCACCGCCAGCCACTGCTTCGGCTGCACCGCCGGCGCCGGCAGCAGCTGCGGCGGCGCGCTTCAGTAGCTGAC
>JAPPOT010000581.1 GCA_028817855.1 Myxococcales bacterium | reverse complement strand
CGGGACTTGGGGTGGTCGTACCTGCCGCTGCCCCAGACCGAGGTGCGCAGGTCCAGGTAGAGGTAGTGCAGCTGGAGGGCGAACAGGGTCCACGCGCAGACTCGCTGCGGGCGAACGCCCACCACGAGTCGTCCCAGCAGGACCATGAGCACCCCGCTGGTGATCATGAGCACGAAGTGCCAGTGATAGAAGTCTTGGAAGAGCGCGTCGTCGAGCACCGCGGGCGCGAATCCGAAATCCGCGAGCACCGAGGCGGAACCCTGCGCGAGGTTGAGCAGTCCGAGCACCACGTAGGCCACCCCCACCGTGGTCGCCGTGCCGCGGAATCCCTTCAACCGTTCCTGCATTCACGTCCCCTCGCTTCCTCTCTAGGGTCGCGGCGGGTCCCGTTCAAGCGCTATGGTTTGCCCGTGCCACCCTCACGCCCGCGATTTGCCGACCTGCGCTTCGAGGAGGACTTCGAGCCCCCGTGGCTCAGCGCCTCCATGCCGCGCCTGATCTTCCAGGGCTTCAAGGTCCGGCTCGCCGTCACTGCGTTCGAGCCCCTCGGCAAGCCCACCGGGCCCGTCAGCCAGCTCACGCCGCGGGTCCAGGTGCAGGCCAACTGCGAGGCCACCGGTGCGCTGTGCGATTTGCAGCGCGCGGCCTTCGATCACTTCGTCGCGCGCCCGAAGAAGTACGAGCAGCGCCTGCTGCGCTACCTGAGGGACGCGTCCCGCCGCAACCTCGCCGGCCTCGCCGGCGACCACGACCCGGCTGAGCTCGATCGCTTCGCCCAGCGGCACGGGCTGCGCGATCTGCGCGGCCTCGAGTCCCAGGTCTACTGGCGCGGCCTCACCCTCTTCGACGTGGGGTGGGCTGACCACGGCCTGCTCACCTTCGACTTCGACGTTGCCTGGGACCCCGAGCACGGCCTCAGCCTCGCCACGCACCAGGGCGCCATCGTCGCCGAAGCCGGCCTCGCCGACTTTACCAATCGCGGCACGTCGCTACTCGCGCACGTGCGGCTGGTGCAGAAGCACACGCCGGAGCTGGATGTGCGCGTGCCCGCGGCACGCGGGGGCCGGGGCTAGAGGGACATCGGCTCTGGAAAGGGCACGGGACCGCCCCGTGGCAACGGCACGGACAGCACCACCCGCTCAAGCCCACTCGAATCGCCGAGGTTCGTTCAGGAGCGAGCGCGCCCGGAGGGCCAACACCGGAGGCGTAGCCGGCTTCTCGGCGCTACTCGCCTGCGATGCCGGCTAGTCGACTGGATTGGCCCGAGGACGCTGAGCCGAGCAACCGCCTTGGCCGCGATCGAGCGGACAAGAACGCAGGCGAAGCCGCTCCTGGGCGAACCTCGGCGATTCCCTCTCGGTCTACGAAGGCGTTACTGCGTGGCGCGGGCTCGTAGGGACTCGTAGTCCCTGCCGGGCTCGACTCCGTCGGAGCAGGGGAGGCCGGCTTCGCGCCAGCCTTGCTCGGTTTGTTTGCCGAAGGGGTCGCGGGCGCCGCCGAAGCCGGCGCGCTGGTCGACGACCTGGCGGAAGCCGGCGTCGAGCAGACGGCGGGCGGCCGTCTGGGAGCGGTTGCCGCTACGGCAGCCGACGACGATCCTTTCAGCTCCCTCGAAGGTGGCCGGCCCGATGCGCACGAACTCGGCGTTCTCCTGCATGCCGTGCTCGGCGGGCAGCATGATGGGCACGTTGTAGGCGCCGGCGGGGTGGCCCTGGGTGAACTCGGCTTCGGTCCGCACGTCGAGGTAGACGTAGCCCTCTTCGATCATCAGGCGCTGGGCCTCTTCCGGGGAGATGCGCGGGAACGTCACGGCAGCGCAGCATAGCGCTCCGGCCGCCACAACAAAAGGCGGGTCTCTACGCGCTCTTCTGGGTCCGCGCGGCCTGCTCGGACGCGGGCATGTCGGCCACTGCCTTGCGCACGAAGAGGTCCTCGAGGGTCTCTCGGTGGGGGATGACGGCCAACACCGAGGCGCCGTGCCCGATCGCCAGCTGGAGGATCTCGGGCACCTTGGCGTCGCCTTCCACCACCACCTGGAGGCGCTCGTGCAGCTCCCGCAGCTCCTCGCCGCGCGCGTTCAGCTTCGTGCGTAGCTCGTCGCTCACACCGGTGAGCTCGATCTCGACCCGCCGCACCTCCGGCCGCAGCAGCTCGTCGAGCGTACCCAGCGCCGTCATGCGTCCGCGCTGCACGATGCCGACCCGGTTGCACAGCATCTCCACGTCGCTGAGCACGTGGCTGGTCAGCAGCAGCGTCTTGCCCTGCTCGCGCTGCTCCAGCAGCGTGTCGCGGATGTCCTTGCGCCCGACCGGGTCGAGTCCGCTAAAGGGCTCGTCCAGGATCAGCATCTCGGGCTCGTGCAGAAGCGCCTGGCACACGCCCATGCGCTGCATCATGCCTTTGCTGAACTTGCCGATCGGCCGATCGATCGCGTGCCCCAGCCCCAGCCGCTCGACCAGCGCGCGCGCGCGCTTGCTGCGCGTCTTGTGATCGAGCCCGGTCAGCTGCCCGCACAGGTCCAGGAACTCGAGCGGCTTCAGGTAGGTGTAGATGTACGGGTTCTCGGGGAGGTAGCCGAGCCGCAGCCGCGCGTTGGGGTCGCCGGCCGGCTTGCCGAAAATCTTCACGTGCCCGTGGCTCGGGTAGATCAGCTGCAGCACCATCTTCATGGTGGTCGTCTTGCCCGCGCCGTTGGGGCCGACGAAGCCGAAGATCTCGCCGCGCCGCACCGAGAAGCTCACGCCGCGCACCGCCTCGATCCGCTTGCGGAAGAAGCCGATGCGGAAGGTCTTGTGCAGATCCTCGATCTCGAGGACGTGGTCTTGCTCGCTCAAGGCCCGCTCATTGTAGCAAATCGCTCAGGGCGCCGATCACTTTGCGCACCGCCCCTTCTTCCATCTGGGGAAAGAGCGGCAGCGAGAAACCGCGTTCTGCAATCGACGCGCTGGCCGGCGACGGCCGCGCCCAGGCCGACAGGTGCGGCAGCCGGTGCAGCGCGAAGCTCAGCAGGCCCGCCTGCACGCCTCGCTTTGCCAGCTCGGCGATCAGCTGATCCCGATCGCGCGCCGACCTGCCGTCTGGCAGGAGCACTCCGAGGGTCTGGTGGTTCGGCACGGCGCCCGCTGCAGCGGCCTGGAGCGACAGCCCCAGCGCCGGCAGCTCCTCGGTGTAGATCGCAGCCCAGCGCCGCCGCCCCTCCACGATCGCCTCGAGCCGATCCATCTGCTTGATGCCGAGCGCACCGGCGAGCTCCGACATGCGGTGGTTGCTCGCGGCCCGCGTGAAACGCCCGGGTGCGTGCTGGCCGTGGTTGCGCGCCACGCGCATGCGCTCCGACAGGGCATCGTCGTCGGTCACGCACATGCCACCCTCGCCGGTGGTGATCACCTTGCGCGGATGAAAGCTGGTCGTCGCGATCACCCCGCGGTTTCCACACGGCGCCTCGCCCATGCGGCTGCCCAGGCTGCATGCCGCGTCGACGATCAGCGGCACGTCGCCGAGCATCTCTTCGGCCTCGGCCGCGCGCGCGGGGTTGCCGAACTGGTCGATCAGGATCGCCGCCTTCGTCCGCGCGGTGCGCGCCGCCGCCAGCGCCTCGGGCCGCGTGTTCCACTCGGCCGGGTCCACGTCCACCAGCACCGGCGCGGCGCCGCGCTCGACGATCGCGTGGACCGGGCTGGGCCAGGTCAGGTCCGGGCAGATGACCTCGTCGCCCGCGCCCACGTCGAGTGCCTCGAGCGCCAGCGAAAGCGCGCTCGTACCGCTGGTCACCGCGACCCCGTTGCGCCGTCCCATGGCCGCCGCGACCCGCTGCTCGAAGGCCTCCACCCGGGCGCCCTGCACCAGCATGCCCGACTGCAGCACGGCGGCCACCTCGGCCTGCTCCTCGTCACCCAGCAGGGGCCGCGTCAGCGGAATCATCCTCCAAGTGTATGTTGCGTCCGCGCCCGCGTGAACTTCGGTGCTGTCACGGGGGCCAGGGTGCGGTATTTCTGGGGCGATGACTGGGATGGCCCTCGTGATGTCGGGCGGCGGTGCGCGCGGCGCCTACGAGGTGGGTGTCCTGAGCTACCTCTACCAGGACTTCATCGAGAAGTTCGGCAAGGCGCCGCGCTTCGACTTCATGAGTGGCACGAGCGTCGGCGCGGTCAACTGCACCGCCCTGGCCGCCACCATCGACGACCCGGCGAGTGGCATGCAGCTGCTGTCGGACATCTGGGTCAACCAGCAGCTCAGCGACGTGCTGGCCTTCAACCTGCGCCAGGCGACCCGTCTCTACCGCGTGTGGCTCGGCGGCGGCGTCTCCGCCGGCATCTTCGACTCCAAGCCCCTGGCCAGGGTGATCAGCCACCAGATCCCGTGGCGCCAGCTGGTCCGCAACCTCAAGGCCGATCGCTTCAAGGCCCTCACGGTCAGCGCGACCAACGTGCGCACGGGCCGCTCGACCGTGTACATCGACCGCGCGCGCGGCGTGCCCCTGCCCAACAGCGGCCGGCGCGTGGTGATCCGTCCCTCCCACATCCTGCCGCAGCACGTGCTCGCGTCGGCCGCGATGCCGCTGGTCTTCCCGCCCGTGCGGATCGGCAACGACTACTTCTGCGACGGCGGCATCCGCCTCAACACGCCCACCTCGCCCGCGATCCACCTGGGCGCCTCACGCATCTTCGTGATCGGCGTGACCACGCCCCAGCACCAGAGCGAGATCCCCCTGGGCCGTACGCCCGGCGCGTCCTACCTGCTCGGCAAGGCGCTCGACGCGCTCATGCTCGATCACATCGAGCACGACGTGGAGCGCATGAACCTGATCAACGACATCCTCTCGGACGCAACCGAGGCGATCGGCCCCGACTTCCTCGACCGCCTCAACGCCGTCTCCACCGAGCACGGCCGCCCGCGGCGCCAGTTCATCGACACCTTCGTGCTCCACCCCAGCGTCGACATCGGCATGATCGCCGGCGAGCACCTGCGCACCCACCGCCCCAAGCTCAGCCGCATGTTGGGGCGCGCCGCCCTGCGCCTGCTCGAGGTTGGCGAGGGCCGCGACGCGGACCTGGCCAGCTATCTGCTCTTCGATGGGGACTTCACGCGTATCCTCGTCGACCTGGGTCGCAAGGACGCCGAGAGACACGCGGATCAGATGGCGGAGTTCCTCTTGGCTAACGAAAGTCCGCCATGATTCTGTGACGTTGGCGGCCTTGCCCACAGCCCCGGGCGAGGCTGGGGAAGGTATGTGGACAGATGTCGGCAACTATCCGAAATCAAAGCCAAAGGGCAGAATTTCTGGCCGTTGATAAGTCGCCTCCCGAAGGTGTAATCACCTGCCTACAGTGGCCCACACTGGGTACGCTCCCCGCACGCGCAGCCATATTTGGCGTGCGTGCGCGCGACCGGGGCGGGCGATGAAGGCCGGGCGTGGCGTCTCGCCGCTCGACCGCGCCCACGGCATGCGTCTGGCGGGGGACGCGGAGGGCGCCCTGCGGCTGGCCGGATCCCTGTGCACGGCCCAGCCCGAGCACCCCGGCGCGGCCCAGCTCCTGGCACAGCTGCTGCTCGACGGCGGGCGCGCGCCCGCCGCCGGCGCGGCGGCCGAGCGGCTGATCGATGCCTGGATTCGGCGCGGCGACCTGGGCGCGGCGCGCGTGGCGGCCGAGCTCGGCATGGCGGCCGGCGGCTTCGCCCCCGCCGGGGTCGGCCGCATCGCCGGGGCCTTCGGGCGCGGCTCGGCCCGGCTCGATGACGAGGCCTCGCCGGCGCCGCCGCCGCTGCCCGAGGACGTGCCGGTCGCGCCCTTCTTCCAGGAGCGCGCGGGCGAGGTGCTGCTGGACGCGGCCCAGAAGGCGCTCGCGCGCTACGGCGAGAGCGCCGACCCGGTCGCGGCCGACCGACCGCTGCCGCGGTGGCCGCGCTTTTCCGAGCTGGAGCCCGCCCGGCTCTCGCGGCTGCTCGGTCACATGGAGCTGCGTGAGCTGCCCGCAGGCGCGCGTGTGATCGAGCTCGGTGAGGAGGGTCGCGAGGCCTTCCTGCTGGTGCGCGGTGTGCTCAACGTCGTGCGCGGCGACGGCGACGACGTGACGCTGCTGGCGGTGCTCGGGCCTGGCGCCCTGGTCGGGGAGATGGCGCTGGTGAGCGCCGCGCCCCGTGCCGCCGCGGTGGTCGCGGTCGAGCCGGTGCAGCTGCTGGCGATGTCGCGCACTGGCCTCGAGCAGCTCGCGGGCGAGGACGAGGGGCTCGCGCGCGAGCTCGCCAGCTTCTGCCACCGGCGGATGATCGCCAACCTGCTGCGCCACAGCGAGGTGCTCTCCACCCTCGAGCACGAGCAAAAGCTCGAGGTCATGGCGCGCTTCGAGCCGCGCAGCTTCGAGGCGGGCGAGAAGCTGCTGCTGGCCGGCCAGGAGTCGGGCAGCCTCTTCTTGATCGCCAGCGGCGGCGTGCGCGTGCGCAGCACCGACGCCGAGGGGGACCGGGTTCAGCTGGCCGAGCTGGGCCCAGGCGATGTGGTCGGGGAGGTCTCGCTGGTGCTGCGGCGGCCGGCGATCGCCGACGTGATCGCCAATCATCCGACCATGGTGCTCGAGCTGCGGCGCGAGGCCTTCCACGAGCTCATCCGCGCCCACCCGGGCCTGCTGCAGCGCCTGTACGACATCGCTGTACACCGAGACGAGCTCACGCGCAGCGTCGTGGCCCAGCCGGCGGAGGACGTCACCGACGAAATCCTGGTCTAGGCGCAGTTGGGGGGACGGACTCAACTAGCTCACACTGGGCCCTGTGAACTGGTGATTCCGTCCCCCTTGCCTCCCGTGCGCCGAGGCGTCCGGTGGTTCGGGCCGGACAGCGCATGGGAACCGCCCCCCTGGCCTTTGCTGGCGTCCCGGATAAGATTAAACGTCTAGTGGACTTGGATGCTTAGCCCGACGGGTTCAGGACCGCGGACTCGGCCGGTGCGCGAGGGGCAATCGCGCACCCAGCGCCGCTGCTTCGCCTTTGGAGGGGTGGCCTTCGAGCTGCTCGCGGATGACTCCGCACGGCTGGCGTTCGAGCCCGAGGTGTGGCGCTTCTGCGACGCCTCGGGCATGGCACCCACCCTGGCCGAGGCGATGTGCTCGGTGCAGAGCGACGCCAGCTTGCCCGCGGAGGTGCGCGGCGACGAGGTGTCCATCGCGCGGGACGGTGAGGCGCTCCAGCTCGAGAGCCTGCAGATGCGCGCGCGGCTGCGCCCGCTCGGCTCGGCTCGTTACGCCGTGGCCGCACGCATCGCGCCCAGCGCGCAGGCGGCCTGTGCGTTGCTGCGCGGCGTCGCCGCCGCCATCGTCGAGCTGGAGGGGGGCGTGACCTTGCATGC
>JAPPOT010000870.1:23016-26671 GCA_028817855.1 Myxococcales bacterium | reverse complement strand
CCATCCTCGACCAGATGGCGGCGCGGGTGGGTGGGACCCAGCTCGGGGAGGCCAACTTCTTCCTGCGCAGGCTGCGCGCCCAGCGGCTCTTCCTCGATGGTGAGTTCGCGCGCAGCGACGAGCTCTGGCAGGAGGCGCTGGCGCGGGCTACGCGTGCCGGCCTGTCCTACGCGGAGATGTTCCACAGCGTCCACGTGTTCAACGTGCGGCTGGAAAGGGAGGGCCCCCGAGCCATGCTCGACCGCGTGCGCGCGAGCCTGGCGTCGCCGCGGTTGATGCAGGGAACCCGGGCGAGCCTGTTGCGCACCGCCGCGGCCGCCGGCGACCTGGAGCTTGTGCGCGCGCATCTGGACGAGCTCGGCGATCCCGCGGGCTTTGCCCGGGGCATCGGGTATCTCCACATGTTGGCGAGCGTTGCGACCTGCGCGGCGGCGCTGGGAGACCGGGCTCGCTGCGAGCAGTTGCGCGATTTCCTGTCGCCCCACGCCCAGCTCAACACGCCCGATGTGATGGGCTTCTACCTGGGCTCGGTGTCGCACTTCCTCGGTCTACTGCACGCGGCGCTGGGCGATCTCGAGGCCGCAGACGCGTCCTTCACGCATGCGGACACGCGCAATCGCGCGATGGGCTACCGGGCCGGTGTCGTGCGCACCGCCCTGGCCCGGGGACAGCTCGAGCTCCAGCGTGGGCAACGCGCGCGTGCGCAGGAGCTGCTCGATCAGGCCTGCACCCTGGCCGATCGGCTCAAGATGCAGTGGGTGGCAGCCGCCGCTACGGACACGCATCGCTGAACTTCGCGTGGGCGAACGCCAAAGTTGGCCGGGCCGAGCTCGTCGGGACCAAGCAGCCAAATGGGCGCCCAAGGTACGCCAAGGACTCCGTCCGCGAGCCGTGCTCTCTTGAAGCCATGTGCGCACGCTGGGCATGGTTGCTGTGGGCAGGGCTCGTCTTGCAGGCTAGCGCGTGCGGCAGTACGAACGCAGCTCCGGCGCCGTCCGAGCGACCACGGAGCGACCCGCAAGGGAGCGAGTCTGCCGCGCCGATGCCGGACCCCGAGGCGGACGGGTCCGGCGAGGCGCCGCAGGCCGAAGGCGACGCGATGGCGGGCAGCGATACCGGAGGTGTGGACCCGGTCGACGGTGGCGTGCCCGTGGCGGAGGAGGAGCCGCCGCCCGAGATGGAGCGTCCCGATGCGGGGGGTGCCGCAGAGCACCCGCGCGACCCACGCACCCTCGAGGCGGGCTGCCTGGCGGATGTGGACGCGTACTTCGAGCCCGGTCCGTTCGACCATCAAGAGACGGAGACCGGACGGATCCGGATCCTGGTGCCCGAGGTTCCAGCAGGCTGCAAGGTGCCGATGATCCACTTCAGCACCGGCACCGGCGCACCGTGCGAGAACTACGGCGACGTGTTGCGAGGCCTCGCAGGGCACGGCTTCCTCACCCTCTGCTACGAGGGTGGCACGACGGGCGACGGGTCCCACGGGGTGCAGGCCTTCGAGACGGCGCTGGCCGAGTACCCCGAGCTGGCGGACCTGCGCTTCGGCCTCGCGGGTCACGGCGCGGGTGGTCAGGGCGCCTTCGTCGGGCAGCAGCTCAGTGAGGCCAGATGGGGGGCGCAGGGCGTCTACGCGGGCTTCGGGGCCGCGCCGGAGAGCGGCTTCGGCACACAACCCGAAGGGGGGACCTGGAGCGAGGTGTACGCCGAGGTCCGGGCCCCAGTCTTCATGTTCAGCGGCGACCCCAGCGACGGCCTGGTCTCGATGCGGTGGGTCCAGCAGGGCTTCGGCGCGTTCGACGATGGGACCGAGGCCTACCACTTCAGCCGCACGGATCTGGTCCACATTCCGGTGCCCCAGGGCGTGGTGCTACAGCTCGCGGTTCCGTGGTTCCGCTGGAAGCTGCTCGGCGACCAGGACGCGTGCCGGGCCCTGATGTCCATCCCGGAGATGGACGACGAGTGGCTGCTCGCGGACTCCCACGGTGAGGTCCCCTGCGGCGACTAGCCCCTCCCCGTGACGTCGCCGAGCCGTCCGGGGTGCCCGCGGGCAGGCCTTCGTTGTAGGGTAGGTCGGGAGGCCCGATGGGGGACAACGAGGAATTCGTACGGGGGTTCTTCCGGCGCAACGAGGCGCGGAGCCGGGCACTGGCCGCCGTCTTCGTCGGCGACGTGGACGAGGTGATGGAGGATGCGGCCGCGCACTTCGAGCGCATGCTCCCCGGCATGGCCTATGTCGACGCCCCGCGGAAGGCGCTGGCGCGGGACCTCTTCGGGTGCAGTGTGCTGCTGGCCCTCTACCTCGCGCTGCGCGAGCGGGGGGTCGATGTGCATGACTTCGGGCGACAGGTGATCGAGGGCATGTCTGCGGGGGGGCCTGCGCCTGCCGTGAACGCGCCCGCGCGCGACACGCGTTCGCCGGTCGAGCGCTTCCGCGAGTTCATCGCCGCGGGTGAGGCCTCCAGGGAAGAGGCCAAGCCGGGGGAGTTCGTCTTCGAGGCGTTCTTCGGTGACGGCGAGGAGACCGATTGGGGCATGACCGTCCAGTCCTGCGCGATCTGCCACGCCTTCGGCAAGCACGACGCCATGGAGCTGGTGCCGTACATGTGCGCGACCGACGACGTGATGAGCGACCGGCAGGGGCAGGGCCTGCGAAGAACTGGGACCCTCGCCCTGGGTGTCCAGTCCTGCGACTTCCGCTACAAGCCCGGCGGGGAGCCGAAGCACATCGCCGTTCTCCACCCGACGCGGATTCGGCTCAAGAGCCGAGCTCGCGTCGAGCTTGCGGCTACTCCCAGCCGGGCCCGTCCGCACCGCTGAGGATGGTGTGCACGGCGCGAACCTCCTCCCCGCGCAGCATGATCATGTGCATGTCCGTGTTGCCCATGAACATCGTGAAGCCCGCCCCGACGCCGGTGACCTCGTCGACCACCACCAGGCGGGCATCCAGCGGTCCCCCGAAAGCGCCGCCGCCCGCGCCGTCGGTGCAGCTGGCGCCGAGCGAGCAGGAGAACGAGCCACCGCCGTTCTCGAGCCGCAAGCAGTCCTCTGCCAGGTCGCAGCCGCCGTTCGGAAACGACTCGAAGTAACGCGTGATCCACGCGTCGATGCGCTCGCGGTCTGCCCGCTCCGCCTCCGCAACCGGTTCCTCCCAGCCGAGGCCGGCGCTGGCGATGATCGCATCCGGATCGGACTCGAAGGGCGACCCGAAGATGACGTAGTCGCCGGGCCGCGCAACGATGGTCTCGATCTCGGCGATCTCCCCGCCGACGAGCTTGAGCCGGAGCGCGATTGGGAGGTCCACTCCGGCCTCCGGCACCACCGCCTCCGTCGCGCTGGTGCAGAGCTCGACGTCGAGCGCGCTGTGCTTGTAGGCGGCCGCCCCCGCACCCTGCCACAGCCCCTCTCCCAGCTCGAGGACGACACCGTTCTCGGTGAAGCGCACGCCGTCGGCGAGCTGCAAGGTCGATGGGTCTCCGGCCGCGAGGGCGGCGAAATAGCTCTCTACGGTGGACCCCAGGAGCTCTCGGGTGCACGCGCTGTCCTGGTTGTCCCCTTGCGGGTCGGCCGGCTCGGTGCTGTCGCCACCATCGTTGGACGGCGCCGGCGCAGCCGGCGCTTCATCGCCAGTCCTTTCGGGGCCCGGGTCGCCCATCGG
>JAPPOT010000870.1:0-23006 GCA_028817855.1 Myxococcales bacterium | reverse complement strand
GCGTCGAGGTCGGGGTCGCCGGTGGGGTGTCCCCAGAAGTTTCGCTCGTGGCGCTGCCCCCGGCCGCCCCCGCGGGGGGCTCGGGCGCTTCCACGTCCATGCCCGTGGGTGAAGACTCGCTCGAGCATCCCAGCACGGCAACCAACCATGCGAGCACGAGCTGCTTGCCCGCGCCGCGGCCCACCGTTTGCGTGTGAATGGACATCGCCTCCCATGCATTCCGATCGGTCTGCGATCTGATCACGAAATCGTGCCCCGTGCCCATGTGCTACAGCTCACGGCCATGGGCGACGCTCCGACCGAGAACCCGGGCACGCTCGAGGTGCCTGTCCCAAACGTCGGGGACCTCGACCGGGCTCGACTGACCGACATGCTCCGCGACAGCGGCGCCCTGTCGGCGGGGCAAGCGGTGGAGCGGGTCGTCACCGGGCCGCGCATGCGCGCTGGCGCGATGGGGGCGGTCCATCCAATGACCCTCGAGTACAGCGCCGGCGTGCAGCTCCCCACCGCGCTCGTCTACAAGCGCACGCGCCCCGACCTGAAGTTCGATGCGCTGGAGGTACGCTTCTACCGCGAGCTCGCACGTGAGCTGCCGGCCGGGATCGCGCCGCGATGTCTGGCGGCGCGTCACGACGAGAAGCTCGGTCAGTACTTCCTGCTGCTCGAGGACCTGGGTCAGACCCATCAGTGCCTGCTCGGGCGAGAGCTGCCACCGATCGGGCCGGAGCGCGTGGGACAGGCCGTCGATGCGCTCGCCACCTTGCATGCCGCGCGCTTCGAGGGGCAGCTGCTGGGCTTCGGCGAGCGTGCAAACGACCCGGCCGCCACGACCCGTCGCTCGCTGCCCTGGCTTCGCGAGCACTACCCCAGGGTGCGGAGGCGCCTCGGTGAGCGGCTACAGGAGCGCGAGGACGCGCTCTATCGTCGCTACCTGGAGCTCCGGTCGCCCGAGCTCGTGCGACGCCTGGAGGCTCGCCGGGGCTTCGCGCTGCTCCACGGCGACCCGCACGTGGGCAATGTCCTCTTTCCACGCGAGGGCACCGCGGAGGGCGCCATGCTCATCGACTGGGGCATCTACCGCATGGGCCCGTGCACCTGGGATCTGGCCTTTCACCTGTTGTGGACCGATCCGGCCTGCTGGAGTCGCGAGACCTCCGCCGGCCTGCTCCGGCGCTACCACCAAGGACTCTTGGAGCGCGGGGTGGCCGACTACCCCTACGCGCGCTGCGAGGATGACTTCCGGCACGCGCTGCTCGACGGCCTGCGCACGCCGCTGTCACAGCTCGCCGCCAGCCACGTGCCCGACGACGTGGCGTTCGGCGCCCACACCGCTGTCATGGTGTTGATCGACGCCTGGGACCGCGCCGAGCTTCTGTAGTCACGGTGGTCAGAGGGGCGTCGCGATCTCGATCCAGTTTCCATCCGGATCGGTCACGAACATGATCCGCGCGAGGTTCTCCAGGTCACTCGGCGGCGCGGCGATGGACACGCCGCGTTCCTTGAGTGCCTCGTGGGTCGCGTCCACGTCCTCCACGAGTGCGGTCATCAGGCGAATGCCGGTGCGTCGGGCCGGGGGGCCGCTCCAGGTGGGCAGGTCGTCGCCGCGGCTCCAGAACTTCACGGTCGTCGCGCCGAGCACGAAGCCGTAGCGCGTGTTGCCGACCACGCCCATGCTTCGCGGCAGCTTCATCTCGGGCTCCTCGCGCAGCCCCAGCAGCTCGCCGTAGAAGTGCCGGGAGCGCTCGATGTCGGCGACCGTGAGGCCGATCTGCATGCGCGCCGTCAGACGCTCGCCTGCCGGCTTGCCGAGGCCCACGAGCTCGAGCGCGTTGCCGTCGGCGTCGTTGCTGAAGGCGACCTGAAAGGGAGAGTCCTCGGGCAGCGGTAGGCGCCGATAGGGGTGGTCGGCCATGTCCATGCGCTCGAGCACGCCTTCGAGGTCATCGAGCAGGAACGCCAGCAGGCGGATGCCGTTGGCGCGCTCGGTGCCGCCCGGGGTCTCCTCGGGTGCCCTCGCGAACTCGTAGAGCTTGAGCGTGTGGTTGCCGATCTGCAGGCGCGACTGCTCGCCGAGCGCGCCCATCGAGAGCGGGTCCAGCTCACGCATCCCGATCAGGTCGCGATAGAACGCGCTGGCCCGCTCGCGGTCCAGCGTTGCGATGCCCACGTCGAGCTCGTCCTTGGTCAGTTTCATCATCCGATCCTCGCGCTCTGCCCGCCGTCGACCGGCAGGATGACTCCCGTGATGAAGCGCGACTCGTCGCTGGCCAGGAAGAGGGCTGCATTCGCCACGTCCCAGGCGCTGCCCATCTTGCCCCCGAGGGGCACCTGCCGGTCGCGCGCCTCGACCATCGCGCGCTTCGCGTCCGCGTCGAGGCCGCGGGCGCTGGCGATGCCCTCGACCGCCATCGGCGTGTTCATCAGGCCCGGCATGATCGCGTTGACCCGGATGTTGTGCTTGGCGTTGCCGGTCGCCAGGCAGTGGGTCATCGCGTTGAGGGCGGCCTTCGAGACCTTGTAGCCAAAGAGGCCGGATGCACAGACCGCGGCGATCGAGGAGATGTTGACGATCGCCCCGGAACGCTGCTCGCGCATGCTGGGCAGCGCGTGCTTGACCATGAACCAGGGGCCCTTGAGGTTGACGTCCATGATGTGATCGAAGGCCTCTTCGCTGAGCGATGCGGGCCCGCGGTCGCCAGTGCCGATGCCGACGTTGTTGTGGAGCACGTCGACGCGGCCGTACTCGCGCAGGCAGGCGGCGACCGCGTCCCGGCACTCGTCCTCGCGCGAGATGTCCGCGCGGTACACGTGGGCCTCGCCGCCCTCGTCCGCAATCGCCGCGCGCGTCGCCTCGGCGGCCTCCCCGCTGCGGTCGACGAGCAGGAGCTTGGCGCCCTCCCGCGCGAAGAGCTGCGCGGTGGCACGTCCATTGCCGATCTCGTCTCCGGGCGTCTGTCCGGCGCCCACCACGATCGCGACCTTGTCCTTCAACCTCATGACAGCCTCCGGGTGTGGCTCAGCGCTCTAGAATATGCACGATGCAGGTGCCGCCCAGCCCGACCATGTGAGCCAATCCATTCTTCGGACGCGCCGGGATCTGGCGGTCGCCGGCCTCGCCGCGGAGCTGCCAGTAGATCTCCGCGATCTGTCCGAGGCCGGTGGGGCCGAAGGGATGGCCCATCGCCAGCAGGCCGCCGCTGCTGTTGATCGGGATGCGCCCGGTGAGGGCGGTCTCGCCGCGCTCGATCATGCCGCCTCCCTCGCCCTCGCCGCACAGGCCCAGGCTCTCGGCGTACTGGATCTCCTCGATGGTGGCGGCGTCGTGCAGCTCGACCATACCCAGCTCGTCCGGTCCGATCCCGGCCCGCTCGTAGGCCACACGCGCGGTGGCCGCGGTGAGGTCCGTCAGCTCGGGCTCGCTCTCCACCGTGCTGCGCGAGACCGAGGTGGAGACCCACACCGGGTCTTCGATGCCGAGGCGCTCGACCACGTCCTCGCTCGCCAGGACGGCCGCGGCGGCGCCGTCGCCGAAGGGGCAGCAGTGCAGGACCGTCAGCGGGCCCGCCACGTGGCGCGCGGCGTGCACCTGCTCGAGGGTGACCTCCTCGCGGTACTGGGCGTAGGGGTTGCGGGCGGCGTTGTAGTGTTGCTTGACGCTGACCTGCGCGATCTGATCGATCGTGGTCCCGTACTTGTCCATGTGGGCCTGGGTGTCCTCGGCGAATTTCACCATCGGGCCCGTGGGCGGACGCGGCTTCTTGTCCTTCTTCTCTTCGGCCGTCTTGTCGGGTTTCTTCTCGGGCTTGGGCGCGGCGCTGAGCCCGCCTGGCGCGCGTGGACGGTCGCGCCGCGGCTGCATGTCGATTCCGAGCGCCAGGGCCACGTCGAACTCGCCGCTGGCCACCTCGAGGTAGGCCCCCCGGAAGGCATAGGAGCCGGTGGCGGAGGCGTTCTCCACGTTGGTGATCGACAGCCCCGTCTGTCCGAGCGGCGCGAACAGGCGAGCGCCCGCGGTCATGCCGAGGTTGGTGTGGCCACACCAGGCGCTCTGCATGTCCTTCCACTGCAGGCCCGCCGTGTCGAGCGCACCCTCGACGGCGGTGCGGGCGAGCTCCTTGGGTTTCTTGTCGCGCCACTTCCCGTAGGGATGCAGTCCGACACCGATGACAGCGACCTTGCGCATGGCTACTCCTCGCTCGCGACGCGCTCAGGCGCGCCTCTCGTTGATGACGTGTTTCTGCATGAAAGACTCGAGGCCCCAGCGACCGCCCGCCTCGCCGATGCCCGAGCACTTGGCGCCGCCGAAGGGCGCCTTCGGGGTCAGGGCGAGGTGCTGGTTGACCCAGACGGTGCCTGCGTCGATCTCGATCGCCACCTCCCGTGCGCGCTCCGAGCTGGCCGACCACACGGACGAGCCGAGCCCGAAGTGCGTGCCATTGGCGCGCTCGATCGCGTCCTCCAGGTCGTCGTAGGGCAGCAGTGGCAGCACAGGCCCGAACTGCTCCTCGGCCACGATGCGCACGTCGTCGCCCACGCCGCTCAGCACGGTCGGCTCGAAGAAGTAGCCCTTTCGCGGCATCCGCTCTCCGCCGGCGTGGATGACGGCACCGCGCTGTCGGGCGTCGGCCACCAGCTCGCAGACCCGCTCGAGCTGCATCGCGTTGTTGATCGGTCCCAGCATCGTGTCGGGATCCAGACCATCGCCCACCTTGGCGCTCTTGGCCACGGTGGCGACGGCCTCCGTCAGCGCGGCAAGCATGGATGCGGGGGCATAGACGCGCTTGACAGCCGTGCAGATCTGGCCGCTGTTCATGAATGCCGACCAGAAGAGCGAGCCGCCCAGCGTCGCCGGGTCGGCGTCGTCGAGCACGATGGCGGGGTCGTTGCCGCCCAGCTCGAGGGTGACGCGCTTGAGGTCCTCACCCGCGGCGGCGGCCACCCTGCGGCCGGTGGCGACGGAGCCGGTGAAGGAGATCTTCTTGATGTCCGGGTGGGCGGTGAGCTGCGCACCCAGCTCGTTGCCGCCGCTGACCACGTTGAGGACACCGGCGGGCAGGGCCTGGCTCAGCACTTCGCCGATCTGGAGCGTCGACAGCGGCGTGTAAGGGGAGGGCTTGAGCACCATCGCGTTGCCGGCGAGCAGTGCCGGGGCGATCTTCGACATCGCGATCAGGACTGGGTAGTTCCACGGGGTGATCGCGGCGACCACGCCGTAGGGTCGGTAGGTGACTTCGATCCGCCCGCGCGCATCGTCGTGCGTGACCTCGTGCGGGATCGGCATGTCGGCGGCGGCGCGCAGCTGATTGGCCGCACCGGCGACCTCGCCGATCGCGTGGGCGATCGGCTTACCCTGCTCGAGCGTGAGCGTGCGGCCGATCTCCTCGGCGCGTGCCTGGAGTAGCTCGGCGGCGTTGCGCATTGCCGTCCGGCGGGCGTTGAGGTCGCGCTTCCACGCGCGTTGCGCGCGGTCGGCCGCGGCGATCGCCCGCTGCAGCTGCGCGGCGCTGCACTCGGGCGCCTGGGCGAACGTCTCCCCGGTCGCCGGGTTGATCACGTCGAAGGCGCTGTCGGCCCCGCACTGCTCTCCATCGATCGACATCTCGGCACGGTCCATCGCTTGCTCCCTGGTAGGTCCACTCGGGTCTATAACTTACTTGTCAGACGTTCAACAAGTTGTTATTCCGTGGGTGATGGGCATCGAGAGCTCGGACGAAAACCCAGGAAAATCAGCACCTAGCCGTGCCAGGGCCAGCAGCGGTCGGCCCCGCCGCACGCAGCGGGAGCGGGTGGCCGAGTCCGATCGCCGGATGCTGGAAGCCGCGTTGAGGCTGGTCGGTGAGCGCGGTTACCTGGGCACCTCCCTGGCCGCCATCGGCGAGGCGGCGGGCTACAGCCGCGGACTGGTGCACGAGCGCTTCGGCTCCAAGGCCGGTCTGCTCTGGGCGCTGGTGGAGCAACTCCTGCGCGTGTGGCAGCGCGAGAGCGTGGCCCAGGGCGCGACCGGCAAGCGTGGCTTCGACGCCCTCTTCGACTTCCTCGACAACCACCAACGCGCCGTCACCGAGGATCGCGGCATCCGCGCCTTCTACGCGCTCATGTTCGAGGCGCTCGGACCGGTGCCGGAGCTGCAGCCCGAGTTTCGCAAGCTCCACGAGTTCTTCCGCGGCGAGATCGAGCGCGTCCTGCGCCACGGGATTGCGGCCGGCGAGCTGCGCGCCGACATCGACGCCGCCGCTCAGGCCGTCATCCTGCTCGGGACCCAGCGCGGCATCGCCTTCCAGTACCTGCTCGACCCCGAGGCCTTCTCGATCGAGGCGGCCTACGCCGAGCTCAAGCGCAACCTGCGTCGGGAGCTGTCGCCGTGAGCGGCGGGCCACAGCCCCGGCCAGGGAGCGTCGAGCACTGGGCTCGCGAGCGCCCCCATGAGCCGGCGGTCGTGGAGTCCGGTCGCAAGCTCACCTATCGACGCTGGAATGAGCAGGCCAACCGGATCGCCGACCTGCTGAGCGAGGGCGCTGGCGTCGGGGAGGGCGACCGCGTTGCGGTCTGCACCCACAACTGCGTCGAGTGGTTCGTCGTGCAGGCTGCGATCGCCAAGCTAGGCGCGCTCCTGGTACCGGTCTCCCACAAGCTCACCCCCGCGGAGGTGCACTACATCGTGGCCGACGCCGGTGCGCGCGCCTTCTTCTTCGACCACCCTGACCAGGACGGCCTCGCGCGCGTCTGGACTGGCGATCCTTCCGGGGCGGTCCGCCCCTCGCGGGTCGTGCTCGCCATCAGCGTCGAGCGCGGTTCACGCGAGGATGTGCTGAGCTTCGAGGAGGCGTGTGCGCTCGGTCACGCGACGCCGCGCGTGGCTGCAGCATCGCCGCGCTCGATCGTCTACACCTCCGGCACCACGGGCCGGCCGCGCGGTGTGGTCACGTCGCGCCCGCCGGCCAGGTCGGGTGACGAGAGGAAGCGGTCGGCGCCAGCGCCCCACCCGGGCGTGATGCGCAACCTGCTCGGTGCTCCGCTGACCCACGCCGCCGGGCAAGCCAGCGCCCGCGCAACCCACGCGGCCGGTGGCTGTGTGCACGTGATGCGTCGCTTCGATGCCGAGGAGGCGCTTCGCATCATCAGCGACTCCAAGATCACCATGTCCTTTCTCGTGCCGACGATGCTCAGCCGCATCGTGAACCTGCCGAAGGGGGTGCTCGTTCGCTACGACCTCTCGTCGATCCAGATCCTCACCACCGGCGCATCGCCCTGTCCGCAGGCGACCAAGGAACGTGTGATCGGGCTCTTCGGCCCCCACTGCCTGTTCGAGAGCTACGGCTCGACGGAGGTGGGCCTGGTCTCGAGCATGCTGCCAGGGGACCACTTGATGAAGCCCGGCTCCTGCGGCCGTGTGCGACCGGGCGTCGACGTGCGCATCGTGGATGCAGACGGCGCTCCCGTCGATCTGGGGGAGGTCGGCGAGATCCTCGTACGCACGCCGGTGATGATCGAGCAGTACCTGAACCAAGGCACGCCCGCGGAGCTGGTCGGCGGCTACTTCGCCACCGGGGATGTCGGCCGCATGGACTCGGACGGCTTCCTCTACATCGTCGACCGCAAGAAGGACATGATCATCGCAGGCGGGGTGAACATCTACCCGGCCGAGATCGAGGCGGCGCTGCGCGCCCACAAGTCCGTGCTCGACGCTGCCGTCTTCGGCATTCCGCATCCCGAGTGGGGCGAGGAGGTCAAGGCGGTGGTCGAGTGCGTCGACGGTAGGCGGGTCCCGGCTGAGGAGTTGCTCGACTTCGTGTCCGTTGAGCTGGCGGGCTTCAAGCGCCCGCGGTCGATCGACGTGGTCGACGAGATCCCGCGTAACCCCGCGGGCAAGGTGCTCAAGGGGGAGCTGCGCGCGCGCTACTGGGCGGGGCGCGATCGGGCGGTCTGAAGGACGGACACATCGAACGGAGTGGAGAGGGACCATGGATCTGGAGCTGAAAGACAAGGTCGCCCTGGTGACCGGTGGAGGACGTGGAGTGGGTCGCGGCGTGTGCCTGCGTCTGGCTGCGGAGGGCGCGAAGCTCGTGGTCAACGACTTCCACGCACGCAGGGCCGAGCGCGTGGCCGCCGAGGTCCGCGAGCAGGGCGGTCAGGCCATCGCGGTCGAGGCGGACATCACCGACCTGGCGGCGGTGCGCGCCATGGTCGCCCGTGCTACCGAGGAGCTGGGGCCGATCGACATCCTGGTCAACAATGCGGGCATCCCCGCACGTCGAGAGGGCGAGGAGGTCAAGGGCGGCTGGGAGGACTTCCACACCAGCGAGCCCGAGAGCTGGCAGCGCATGATCGACCTGAACATGTACGGCACGATGAACTGCACACACGCCGTGCTGCAGGGCATGGTCGAGCGACGCGGCGGCAAGATCATCAGCGTGATGTCGGAGGCGGGGCGTGTGGGCGAGGCCAAGCTCGCCGCCTACTCGGGCGCCAAGGCCGGCATGCTCGGCTTTTCCAAGGCCATCGCCCGCGAGGTCGGCAAGCACTGCATCAACGTCAACGTGGTGGCCCTGGGCGCGGTCGACGCCAAGGAGGTGCCGTTCGAACAGTTGAGCGAGAGCGCCCAGCAGCGCACGAAGAAGATGTTCAAGAGCTACCCCATCGGCCGCGGCCTGCAGCGCCTGTCGCGTGCCAGCGACGTGGCAGACGCCATCGCGTTCCTGGCCTCGGGGCGAGCCCAGTACATCACCGGTCAGGTCCTCGGCCTGAGTGGTGGCTTCGCGATGCCGTAGAGAGGAGAGGAGCGCAGAGATGCCCCAGACGCAAGCCGACGACGTGCTCCTGAGCGAGGTGCGCGACCACGTCCTGATCATCACGCTCAACCGGCCGCGTGCGCGCAACGCCTTCAACGCCGCACTCACCCAGGCCCTCTCCGACGCCCTGGACCGCTTCGAGGAGGACCCCGCCCTGCGGGTGGCGATCCTCACCGGCGCCGGCGGGAGTTTCTCGGCGGGCATGGACCTCAAGGCCATGGGCGACAAGACCTTCACCGAGAAACGGGGGGGCTTCGGCATCATGGCGACGCCGCCGGACAAGCCCATCATCGCAGCGGTCGAGGGGTACGCCGTCGCCGGTGGCCTGGAGCTGGCCCTGAGCTGTGACCTGATCGTGGCCACGGAGGAGTCGAAGATGGGCCTGCCCGAGGTCAAGCGCGGGCTGGTCGCGGTGGGCGGGGCGCTCTTCCGACTGCCGAAGCGCATCCCGTATCACGTGGTCATGGAGCTGGCGCTCACGGGCGAGTCGCATCCGGCCGAGCGCTTTCGGGAGCTGGGGCTGGTCAGCCGGATCGTGCCCAAGGGTCAGGCGCTGGCAGCTGCGCTCGAGCTGGCGGAGGTGATCGCCAGCAATGGCCCGCTGGCGGTCGCGGCGACCAAGCAGATCATGTTCAAGGCGGCGGACTGGACCGAGGAGGAGGCCTGGCCGGCCCACCGCAAGATGGCGCGTCCCGCGCTGCGCTCGAAGGACGCGGCCGAGGGCGCGCGCGCCTTCGCCGAGAAGCGCCCACCGGTCTGGCGCGGCGAGTAGGCGCCGGCGCGCGCTCAAGAAGGGCCTGCATCGCGATCTGCTGCTGCATCCGGAGCTCGTTCGGGCCGAGGCAGGTGAAGTCCTCGCGATCGGGCGAGCTGTCATGGTCAGTCGCTGGGTTGTCCACGGGCTCTGTGCTGAGAAGACAGGTCTCCCGGTTGCCGATCGCCATCGAGATCGATGTGCGCTCCGCCATCGCTGGTGGTGCGCCAGGTCCGCCTCGTGGGCGCGAGACCGTTGACGCCGTCATCGCCGCCAAGGTCGTCGCCGTCGCCGCCCCCGGACCGTTGCCGCGGTCGTGCCTCGGGCCGCTAGAAACGCGCCCCGCGGGGGCGAGTGGGAGCGCCGGCGCAAACGCTCGTCTTCACGTGGGAGATGCTTCTTGTCGGCGAAGGGGTGCCAGCGTGGCCAGCATGTACGGCGCGAATGGCCTTGTGCCAGGGTGGGCCCCGGTCTCCGGCGGCACCTCGGCACGTAGGCTGGCCGCGCATCCTCACGGCTGCACGAGGATCTCCCCGCTGTAGACCTGCGCAGGATCCTCGCGCTCGTAGAGCGTGTCGGCGAGCGCTGCCGCCGTGCGGGGCACGCGATCCTCGAAGAGCACGGTGCCCGCATGCTCGATCACCACCGGCAGGTCCAGGTCGAGCATGGAGTCGTCGAGACGCACGCGCAGCGCGGCGATTCCCTCGAGCTCCTCGATCGTCACGGTCTGTCCCTCGAGCCGGGCGACGACGCGCGTGCCGTCCCGGGCCTCGACCCCGTCGACCGCCAGCCAGTACATGCGCGTGGTGACGATCTCGTGTTGCTCCCAGACCACGCGCTCGGGCGCTGCAGGGCGCGTGTGATCCTGCAAGAAGGGGATCGAGACCGCGTCGGCCAGGTCCATCCAGTGGGGCAGGCCGGGGTGGACCATGCCCTGGAACGGGTAAGCGCCTGGGTCGGCCGCCTGCAGGGCACGGTGCAGCTCGATGTACTCCTGGGCCACCTGGTTGCGCTCGAAGGCCGAGTCGTTGCCCCCGACGTGCAGCGCGAAGGCGACGTTGCGCAGGTTCGCGAGGGAGACACCATTGGGGTGGCCCGCGCTCATGCCGGCGCCCGCCCAGCGGTCCGCGCTGCGTGGCGCTAGGCCATACACGCCGTCGCCACCGGCCGAGTAGCCGTTCAGGTAGACGCGGTCGGGGTCGATGCCTTCGAAGACGATCATGTTCGTGATCAGCCGATCGAAGAGCGGCTCGATGTGATCCTTGAACCACATGTTCCAGTCGTCCGTCGGCGCGCGCGGCGCGACCCACAGGGCGTGCTCGGGCGCGTAGCCGCTTGCCAGCGAGACCTGATTGCGCCACTGGGAGTCGTTGCTCGACGCTGGCCCGCTGCCACCACCATGCATGGAGATGAAGAGGTCGCGTCCCGTCGCGGGCTCGTCCCCGAGCACGACCGTCTCGTAGCGCAGCGTGAAGCCATCGAGCGTGATGCTGTTCTGGGCGTGCTCGTCGGCGCGCGTGTCACGGACGTGCGCGGCGAGCTCTTGCCACAGGAGCTCACGGGCCATCGCGGCATCGCCCGCGGTCAGGGGCACGGTAGCGAAGGGCTGCACGGCGAGCTCCGGCCGCTGGGGCCGATCGAGCTCGAGGTGGCTGGCCAGCTGTGCGAGCGCGTCGGCCGACGCGGTCCCGTCAGCGCCCGGCTCAGCCGTTGGTGGCGGTGCGTCCATGCCCGCGGCGGGTGTCGGATCCATGCCAGACGGCGCCGATAGGCTTGGCATCCCGCCCTCCATGCCCGGGGAGGGTGGGGCCGCGGTTGCGTCGGCGCCGGGTGGCGCGGCGGTGGGCGCTGTCGTGACATCCGATCCCGCGAGTTGTGGCGTGGAGCCGGACCCGGACCCGCTCGAGCATCCGACGACGAGGCCCGCGAGGGTCCCGAGCGCGGCGAGGAGAGTGGGGAAGGGCGTGTGCATCGGCAGTCGGAGCGCGGGCGGGTTGGGGGGTGCCCGCGCCGGGCCATCGTCGATCGGGCGACAGGCTGCCACCATCCCCGATTGGCAGGGGACACGGAAATGGGGAAGGCCGGACGGCGAGCCCGGCGGTGATTCGCTGTCGGTGCCCGCCGTTGACTCTACAGGTCACCCTCCTGTCAGCTTCCGCGCTTGACGGACCGTGGCCGCGCGTGACTGGCTGAACACCAACATGGGAGTCGAACGAGTGTCGAAAGCGATCGTATTGAGTGGCGGCGGTTCGGTGGGCATCGCCTGGCAGACCGGACTGGTTGCGGGACTCGCCGCCGAGGGCGTGGACCTGCGGGACGGGGACTTCGTGATCGGAACGTCCGCGGGTTCCGCTGTGGGGGCGCAGATCGCGCTCGGGCGCGACATGGCCCAGGCGATGGAGCGCTTCGAGACCACCCGCGACAACGAGCGCCCTCGACGTGCCACGAGCGACCGGCCCGAGGGCGGTGGCTCGCGCGAGCGCATGCGCGGGTTGATGGAGGTGCTGGCGAAGTCGGGTGCCTCCCCGACCGACCCGAAGCAGGCCCGCGCGGCCATCGGTCGCTTCGCGCTCGACGCCAAGACCGTGGACGAGGCCAGCTTCCTGCGTGGCTTCTCCTACCTGGAGGGCGCCACCTGGCCGGCGGCCTTCCGCTGCACGTCGGTCGATGCGGAATCGGGTCGCTTCAAGGTCTGGGATGCGGAGGCGGGCGTGGACCTCATGGCTGCGGTGGCCTCCAGCTGCGCGGTGCCCGGGCTCTTCCCACCGATCACACTGGAAGGCCGACGCTACATCGATGGCGGCATGCGCAGCGGCACGAACGCCGACATCGCCAAGGGTCACGACCGCGTACTGATCATCACGCTGATGGGTCGCAGGGCGGCCGGCGGCGATGGCGGCGCGCGCGTACCCGGCATGGGCATCGCCAACGAACGGGAGCTCAGCATCCTGCGCGACGCGGGCGCCTGCGTCGAGACGCTGGTACCCGACCCGGAGTCGGGCGAGGTGATCGGCATGGACTTGATGAATCCCCGTCTGGCCGGCGATGCCGCACGTGCGGGTCTGCGTCAGGGCAAGGCGGCGGCCGGGCAGCTGCGCGCATTCTGGTCCTGAACGTGGACCCCGACGGCTGCGCAGCCGTGTGGGCTCCTCGCACATGGGGCCCACCGCCCAGTGCGCGCGCGGCTTGATAGAATGGGGAGGTGCGACTCGAGGACGTGCAGCTGGGCCCTGGAGGCACGCTGTGCGGCGGGCGCTTCCAGATCGAAGGCGAGCTGGGCGCAGGCGGCATGGGGGTCGTCTATGCCGCCTACGACCACGACGAGGAGCACTGGGTCGCCCTCAAGCTGCTGAGGCGTGTCGACGCCGAGGGGCAGTACCGCATCAAGCGAGAGTTCCGCGGCTTCACCGACCTGCATAACCCGGGCCTGCTCCGACTCTACGAGCTGATCGACGATGGCGGGCGGCTCTTCTTCACGATGGATGGACGCCCCTCATCGGCCACAGCGCGGTGCGCTCGAGCGCCTGGCGCTACTGGACGCCGATGCAGATCCAGTGGATCCAGTCGCAGATGCAGGTGTAGTAGGGCGCCGGGGCGGTGCCGTAGTCGCAGACGGCATAGACCGGTACGCCCACGCAGGGGCCCCAGGGATTCTCAGGCGCCGTGGCCGGACACTCGGGGATGTTGTTCGGCGAGGGCGCAAGGTCGGCCAGGGAGGTGAACGCCGGTGTCGTGTCTGCCGGGGGGTCGGCCGCCGGTGAGGGGTCGGACATGGGCGATGTGCTGTCATCCGCGTCGTCGTCGGGGGTTGCGTCGGGGCTCTGATCGCTCGGGCCCGAGCTGCTGTCGTCGGCCGGCTGCCCGTCGTCGCCCACGGAGTCATCCACCATGGGCTCGTCGCCACTCGGCTCGCTGGACGGATTGTCCGCGCTGGACGGTGACGAATCGTCAGCTTGGTCGTCGCCGGTATCCGTGGCGGCTTCGCCTGGATCGGGGGCCACCATGCCAGCGGCACCGAGCCCGTCCTCCTGCATACCGCCGCTATCGGCCGAGCCCGCGCCGCTACCCGCCGGATCGGCCTCGACACCCTTGCCGTTGTCGGCGCACGAGACCACCGCCAACAGTGCGAAAACCCACAAGTTCTTCCGTTGCATCCACGAGCTCCCAGAGAGCGTTCCCGAGCTTGACGCTGCCACGCGCGGAGGCGGCCGGCATCGGACCCACACGCAGGGGTAAGGTTTCGATCGCGGCGGGTAAGGGTGGGGCTAGTGGGCGCCGCGGTTGGCGACGTCTCGCATCCGGTCGAGGACCTCGCAGGCCGATCGCAGCCGACCGGGCGCAATGTCAGCCGCCACCTCGCGCAAGTACGTGATTCGCGCGCGGTGGGCGCGTTCGATCGTCGCCCGACCGCGCGAGGTGAGCGTGATGATGTGCCGGCGCGCGTCCTCGGGATCGGGGTTGCGGCGTATCAAACCATCGTGCTCCAGGCCGCCGAGCACGTGATGCATCGTGGCGCGACTGACCATCTCACGCTCTGCCAGCTCGGACGCGGAGCAGGCGCCCCCGAAGCGGAGCACGGCGAGCGCAGACAGCCGTGCCCTGCCCACCCCCTGCAGTTCGTCGACGTCCCGTAATCGCCGCATCAGCTGCGTCAACGCGGAGTTGAGCAACACCAGGTCCGCCTCGCTTGACACCTCGCACCTCCGAGCTTATTGTTAGCAATGCTAACAATATGGAAGGGTCGGTGCAATACGACTCACGAGGATCCATCAGGTGGCGGCCAGGCTCGGTGATCTCGCCGAGACGAGGGACTTCTACAGGGACGTGCTCGGGGCCCGGCACCTGGCGACCTTCGAGGCGCCCGGTCTGCTGTTCTCCGACTTCGCCGGCACGCGCCTGCTGTTCGAGGCGGACACGCGACCGGCCATCGTCTACTTCTGGGTCGATGACCTGGAGCAGGCGCACACCGCCCTGGAGGAGCGTGGGGTGGCCTTCGATGCGGCACCACACAGGATCCACCGCGACGAGGAGGGGGTGTTCGACAATCCCGGCACCGAGGAGTGGATGGCCTTCTTCAAGGATCCGGCGGGCAATACTCTCGGCCTGGCGACACGGCGAAGACCGTAGGGGGCCGCCCGTTCAATCACCGGCCCGCGCGGGGACAACGATGCGGACCTCGGTGCCCTCTCCGGGTTGGCTGCGGATGCTGATCCGACCATCCAGGGATTCCACGACCCGGCGGGCGTAGGGTAGACCGATGCGCAGCCCCACGCGGGCCTGTGTGCGCTTGGTCGCGATGCCGAAGTCGAACACGCGCGCGAGCACATCGGGTGCCATGCCCACCCCGCTGTCGCGGACCGTGGACAACCACTGCGAGCCGTGCCGCGTCACCGCGACGCGTACCGGCGCACCGCCCTCGCTCGCGGCGATCGCGTTTTCCATGATGCCGTGGAATACGTGCCGCAGCTTGGTCGGGTAGCCGTCGACCAGCGCCGGCTCCTCTGGGCACTCGAGCTCGATCGCGTGTCCGCTCGACGTTCGCACGTCGTCCACGACTTCCGCGAGGCATGCGCGCAGATCCGTCGGGACGCGGTCCGTCTCCTCCAGGTTGACGTACGCCTTGAGGTCACCGATCAGCGCCTGCAGCCGCGCGCTGCTGGTCCGCACGGTCGCGAGGCTCGCCTGTCCGCCTTTCAGCGCCCGGTCCCGTCGCTTCGGGTCGTCGCTCTCGGCGACGTGGTCGAGGGCTCGCCCCAGCGTGTCCGCTGACGACTCCAGCGCGCCGAGTGGGGTGTTCGCCTCATGGACGATGCCTTGCGTGAGTCGCAGCAGCGTCTTGCCGCTTTCCGCGAGGCGCTCGAATGCACGTGCATTGGCCATGGCGAGGGCCACCTGGCGACCGAGCGCCTCGACGAGGCCGATCTCTTCCGGGTCGAAGGGCCGACCGTTCTCCTTGGGGCCGAGGAGCAACAGCCCCGCCGCCCGCTCGTCCTGATCCGAGCCGAATGGTACGCAGGCCTCGAGTCCATGACGATCCCACAGGGAGACATCGTCGCGCTCCGGCGGCACGGCCGGATCCACGCTGAGCACCGGTACGGCTCGCGCGAAGCAATGGGAGAGGGCAGGGCTCTCCTCGATGAAGAACTGCTCCGGTAGTGGCGGTGGCGGCAGCCCGGTCTCCGGGTCCATGCGGTTGTCGACCACGAAGCAATGCGCGCGCTCGCCATCGGCGTCGCGCTCGAGCAGGTAGGCTCTGGACAGGCCGAGCGCCTGGACCAGCACGGGTCGGAGCGCGGGGGCCACGTCCGCGGGTTCGCGGGCGTCCGCGAGGGCCTTGCCCGCCAGCTCGATGGCGCGCCGAAAGAGGGCGCGCCCGCGAAACACCATGCCGTCAATCCAGCGCTCGAGGCGCACTCGCACGACGCCGAAGAGCACTGCCACCGCGACGGCAGCCACCACCGGCGCCGCTGGCGAGTCCGGCGAGCCCGCCAGCTGGTAGGCACCCACGACCGCGCCCACGTACGCGAGCGCCAGCGCGAGCGACAGGAGTGTGTACACGAGGCCCTGCCGCATCACGATGCGCAGGTCGAACATGCGGTGGCGCACCATCGCGTAGCCGATGAGCGCAGGCATCGTGCTGAACGACGCCACCAGCATCCAGAATGCGATCAGGTCCAGCCCCTCGCGATAGATCAGGTCCCGGAACATCAACCACATGGTCGGGAAGGCAAAGCCCAGACCCACGGCCAGTGCCAGCACGCGAGCGCGGCGGCGCTGCGCCAGGGGACTGGGCGGTCGAGAGGCTCGCCAGGTGGTGTGCAGGCTGAGCGCGAGCGCGACCACCGCGCTCGCTGCGATCAGCGGCGTAGCGAGGCCGGTCCAGGGCCGCAGCGCATGGACGCCGGCGGACACGAGCAGATGCGCGCCGGCCTCGCCCAGGCCGACGGCCAGGCCGCATGCGAGCAGCAAGCGGAAGCTCCGCGTGCCCGAGGCGTCGCCGCGGGTCGCGAAGCTGTGCGCAAAGAGAAAGAGGAACGGCATCAAGAGCCCGGAGAATCCCACGCCGATCGCGTAGCCGAGGCGCGTGACCGCATCGACGTAGTCGACGCCAGTCAGGGCGTAGGCCATGCTGACGCCGAAGAGCAGGAAGGGCAGGGCGGCCGGGTCGTCGGGGCGGCGCCGCCACACCACGGTCGCGATGGCCGCGTAGACGAGGCCGAGCAAGCTCAGGACCAGATTGAGATGGGCCCAGCTCAAGACGCTTGCGGCATCGGCCGGCCCGGCGGTCAGCACCACGCTGTCGTGCGTGTCGTCATCGGCGGCCTGGACCACGAAGTGGTTGCGGGCGCCTGGACTGGTATCGATCAGCGATCGAGCCCAGTCCTGGCCGCAGCGCGGCCCCGTCGGGGTCTCGCACGTGTCTCGACCGTTGATCCGGAGCAGCAACAGCGTGCGGCCGTCGCGGAATCGGGCGGCCTCCGGGCTGGTCGGCATGGCGTAGAGGTGCGAGTCATCCCCCGGGCCGCCGTGGGGGATGATGCCACCCAGCGGGCGACCGATGTGCCACGCGGTGGCGTGCACGACGAGCCCCAGCTGGCATGTGTAGGCGAGCAGCAGTAGCCAGGGCCAGCGGCGGCGGGGCTCGGGATGCACGCCGCCACCCTACCTCGGATCGTGGACTCAAAAGCCGGAAGCACCGCCTACTCGGGGGTGCCCGATTGAGCGAACGCGGTCCGATGCGGCCACACGCAGGGCCGGCCGGACTCGACCCTTCATGGCCACGAGAGCGCCATCCGTTGCCTCTCGTGCTCAGCGTGGCCCCATAGGCCCTTGGCGGCGGGTGCGCTTGGTCCCCAAAGTAGAGGGGATGGTCGGGATTTACGGGCGAGCAAACGGGCGGGTGTGGTGGTTGATGTGCATCGCGGTCGCTGCTTGCAGCGTCCACGATCCCGAGTTGCTCGAGAAGCGTTCGAGCGCCTCGAGTGTGGACAAGAACCTGGATCAGGCGGACGACCACGCGTTCGATGCGGGGGCGGGCGGCGCGCTGGCTCCCGCACCGCTGCCGCAGGCGATCTGCGGCGACGGTCGACTGGGAGGCGACGAGCTGTGCGACACCGGCATCGCGGAGGGCATGCCGGGCGCCTGTCCGCCACCGGTGTGCGAGCCGCTCTCCGAGTGCCGCCTACGGGTCCGCCGCGGTGAAGGCTGTCAGGCCGCGTGCGTGCTGCTACCGGAGGCGTGCGCGAACGGCGACCGCTGCTGCCCGAGCGTCTGCACAGCCGAGACCGACAACGACTGCAGCCAGCGCTGCGGAGATGGCCAGGTTCAACCGGAGCAGGAGACGTGCGAGGACGGCACGGACACGCCGTGCCCCACGCTGGCAGACTGCGACGACGGGGATTCCTGCACCGAGGACAGGCTGATCGGAAGTGCCGACAACTGCAACGCGGAGTGCGAGCACGTCGCGATTACCTCGCTCGCGACCGCCGACGCGTGTTGCCCGGCGGGCGCCAATGCCAACAGCGATCCCGACTGCATGGCGGTGTGCGGCAACGGCGTCCGCGAGAGCGACGAGGAGTGTGACGGCCCCGAGGGGTGCGACGAGACTTGCGCCGTGAGCGAGACCCCGGAGCAGCGCGACTGCCTCGACCGCCTCGCCACCGACGCGTGCCTGAGCTGCTCCTGCATTTCCTGCACCGACGAGATGTTCGGTTGCTTCGACAGTGGTGAGTCCGAGCGCGACACGCACTGCGGCGCGATCAACCAGTGCGCGCGCGACAACGACTGCGTCGACCGGGCCTGCTATTGCGGCGAGTCGGCCGCCTGCCTGACACCGGACGGCCCCTGCGTGGATGCGATCGATAACGCCGCGAGCGTGCCGGGTCCGCTCGTCGTGGATCAAGAGGGCATGGACCCGGAGACGGCGATCGGCCGGGCCAAGGCGCTGTCGGCCTGCAACGTCATCAACTGCTCGGACGTCTGTCCATGAAGCAACGCCGGGTCGCGATCGGGACCCGTCCCTGCGTTCGATGATCTGGTCGGCGAGTATCTGGGGCACGCGGTCAGACCCCGGACTGACAAGGGGGCGGCGATTCAGGCCGCCAGCCTCTTCGACGGGAGCTTGCCGTTTGGGTACTGGCTTGGAAAGGCGTTCGCGGCGACAGGTGAAGCGGTGGGGGAAGGCTACAACCGTTGCCGGAGGGAGGGTGGCAAGGTCGTGCGGCATCTGCGCTTCGGTACCCGCATGGGTACGTCGTATCTGGACGGCGAGCCCGCGTTCTTGCTCACCTATGCGTCGTTCAAAAGGCCGCTCGGGTGCCGAGGATCTGACAGACGGGCTCAGGGCGCTTGCACCGGGTCTCTACCTGGGCGTTGCGACCACCCGCGCCGGCGATGGCACGCGTTCTCGTCCCACGGTCTTCTTGCTGAGTGGGCCGGTCGGCGATTTCGTCGGACCCGACCGCCCCGACCGCGAGGTCGCGATCCCGCGCGAGTGAGGCGCGACACGCCGCAGGCTGAAGGCACGGGGTCGCGGTATCCGACTGCGGCGGCGCGGGTCGGCTGGTCACGCGCCTCGAAGCGTGCTTGTCTTGCGCGATGCATCGTCGAGTCGTCACGACTACCGTTGCGCTCCTCATGGTCGCCTGCGCTGCGCAGTCGCCGGCGTCCGTCGCGACCGCTCCCTCGCCTTCAGCGCTGGACGTGCAGGCGTCCGCCGTGCAGTCGGCGTCGCCTTCGACGACAGCCGAGATGCCGCCAGTAGCGGCAGAGTCCGGCACCGACACGCCTGCCATCTGCGGGATCGGGACCGAATCCGAGGTTGCCGACGAGATCCTCGCGCGCTCTGGTCGAGGGCTCCTGTGGTTGATCATGCCGGGAGAAGTACGACCCCAGGAGGCGGATCAGGATCCGGAAGGCATCATGGCCCTGGGTGCCGAGGAGGTGCGCTCCGCGCGGACCCTTGCCGAGTGTCTGCTTGCCCATCACAACGCCGACTTCGATCCGACTCAGTCGAAGGGCTTCGGCGTCTTCGAGACATGGTTGGAGGCGCACGTGGGTCCCGAGCATCCCCACACCTTGCTGTCGGCCGGCGCGGCCTACATGGCCTCGTTGCTGGTTGCCGAGTCAGGGGTCGACGCGCTGCTCGACGTGCCCACTGCGCGCCTGTTGCTCGAGCGTGCCAACGCCGCGGACCCGCGGCTGCGCGACGGCCTCGGCCCCCTGCTGCTGGGGGCCTACGAGTGCTTCGTGCCCAAGCCCCTCGGGGGCCAGCCGGAGACCGGGCTGCAGCGCCTCCAGACCGCGGCGAGCCACAGCGAGGACCTGAGCCTCGTGATGAAGGTGGTGGCCGCTGAGCTGTGTGCCTACAGTCTGCAGGACCGTGCGCTCTTCGATCGGCTCCTGGCGGAAGTGCTCGACCAGGGCGCGGCCAGCTCGGCCTTCGATTCGCTTGCCCAGCAGCGTGCCGTAACCGTGCGCGACCAGGTTGACGACCTCTTCATCGAGTAGCCTGGGAAGACAGTTGGGCTCCGTGGCTGCGAGCCAGACGGCCTTGCAATGGGCTCCGGTCGCCATACGATGCCGCGATGGGTGATCTACCTCTTTCCGGAGTTCGGGTCCTGGACTTCAGCCGCGTGGTCGCCGGTCCCTTCTGCGCGCGGATGTTGTCGGACCAGGGCGCGGAGGTGATCAAGATCGAGCCGCCCCAGCGCGACATGACGCGACCGGCGCCGCCGATCGTGGATGGCTTCGGCGCCTACTACACGCACCTGAACGCCGGCAAGGTCGGCATGTCGGTCGACCTGAAGGATTCGGAGGTCGTGGAGCTGATGCTGCAGCTCGTCGACGGCGCCGATGTATTGCTTGAGAACTTCCGGCCGGGGGTGCTCGATCGGGTCGGTCTGGGAGCAGACGCCGTGATGGCCCGCAACAGCCGGCTGATCTATTGCTCGATCAGCGGCTACGGGCAGACGGGGCCATGGCGCGATCGCCGGTGCTACGCGCCGGTCGTGCACGGCGAGGCCGGGGTCATCTCGACCAACGCGAGGCTTCACGGTTCGTCGGCACGACCGGAGGCGCTGTCCCATGCCGACATCCAGAGCGGCATGATGGCGATGGGGGCGATCGCCTCGGCGCTCTTCGCGCGCGAGCGCACGGGCCTCGGTTCGCGTCTCGACATCTCCCTTGCGGACGTGTCGGTCTACACCAACGAATTCGCGGCACCGGAGCTGTCCGGGCAGACGGGGCGCGCGGTGTATGCGGGGGCGGCGTCGCTCGTGCTGACCCTTGGGGACGGCACGCAGGTCGCGACGCAGGGTAATCCTGTGGACAACTTTCGGCAGTGGGCCCGGGCGATGAACCGCGAGGACCTCATGACGGATGCGCGCTTCAGGCGCTACCCGGATCGCCTGGCCCATCGTGCCGAGCTCGACGCGATCATTCTCGACTTCGCCCGCGGCGTGCCCAAGTTCGAAGACCTTTACGCGCGTGTGGATCCCCACCGCTTGGCCGTCGGCGTCGTACGCAGCGTGGCCGAGCTCGCGCAGACGGACTGGGCCTCCGATCGGGGCCTCGTCGCGGAGCCCAGGCCCGGGCTCCGGTTCCCGCGCAGTCCCTATCGCTCGAGCTACGGCGAGCTCGGCGCGCGTGGCGGGGCACCCGTGCGCGGAGAGCACAACCGACCCGTGCTCAAGAGACTTCTCGACATTCCGGACGAGCGCCTGGAGGCGCTCGAAGCGCGAGGCGCGCTGTGCGCAGCGGACGACGGCAAGAGCTGAGAACGCTCTCAGTGCACCTCGCAGTAGCTCGGGAAGCTTGCGGGCAGGCCGGGCTCGTAGGGCGAGGGCGTGGTGCCGAATGGGTGCGCCTTGAGGAACTCCCATGCCGCTTCCTGCAGATCGCTGGGCGTACGGCAGTGACCCATCATGTGGTTGCACTCGACCCAGAAGCCGCCGGCGCCGGAGATCGCGTTTCCGAAGGTGCGGCTTGTGTCGCCGAAGTTGACGATGACGTTGTCGCCGGTCCCGCCGTGCATGGTGAACGCGGCCGGGACGTGTGCCGGATCCTCCAATGGCTGGGAGAACACGACGCCGCCCGAGTTGGGCGCGACGGCGGCGATGTAGCTGGATCGCGTGTTCGCCATGCAGCCCGTCTGCAGCCCACCGGCGCTGCATCCGGTCGAGTAGATCCGGCGCGGATCGATGCCGTGATCGCGTACCGCGCAGGCCGCGATCTGATCCGCGGCCAGGAAGTCGGCCATGTTGTGCGCCGCGGTGCCCGAGCAATCCCGGTCGGTACCGGATGAGTCGCGTCCGTTGAAGGAGGCGATGATGCCGCCCGACGACAGGATGTCGTTGCGGACGGACGCCGGGAGCGTGCGCGTCGCCTCCGATGAGCTGCCGCCGGTGCCGTGCCAGTAGAACAGGAGGGGGCCGCCCATGCCTGCCGGGCCGGCGAGGATCAGCACGCTGCCGTGGCCGGCCACGCTGATCGAGGAGCCATCGACGAATTGCGGGCACTCGCCCGAGATCTCTGGCAGCTGCGGGACGGGCCCGTCGCTCGACACCGGGGGCTGCATCGGCGTCATGTCGGGATCCATGGTCGCCGGATCCATGGTCGCCGGATCCATGGTCGCCGGGTCCATGGTCGCCGGGTCCATCGATGCCGGATCCATGGGTGGGCCTTGCGTCGGCCCGGGAGGAGTCTGGCCCGGTTGCTGCACCGGCGTCATCCCCGTGGTCGGTTGCATTGGGGTCCCCTGCGGCGGCGGCGCGGTTGCGCCCGCGGCTGGGACCACGACGAAGGCTTGTTCCATCTGCCCCGAGTCCGACTCGCCGCCACATGCCGAACCGATCACGCACGCGGCCGCGGTCGCGACCGACACCCATATCCTCGTCGTCTCCACCATGACGTCCTCCCTACCTCGGGTCCACCCTGCCGCCGCGCGAGGCCGCGATGCGAACTGGCCTGCGCAGCGGTACGATAGATGCATACTTCCCCGAGGCCCTGTTCGCGAGCGCTGCGGGCTACATTCCACCTCTCATTCCGCGTCACTCGTTGGCCCACAAAGAGATTTTTGGCCGCCATGTCGGCTCCGAAGCGCCGGGTCCGGCCAGTCCTTGGCCGCGTCCGGCCACGGCGCTCGGGGGTCGCGCCCGCTAGCCTGCGACCCGGGCAGCCTCCCTCGGGTCTCGACGCGGCGCCCGGTGAGCTGCTCACCGTTCGGGATGATGCCGGGTCACCCGGTCCATGTGGGGTGTCGATGTCGGTAGGAGATCGGTGATGTCGAAGCGCGAGTTTGGCTGGAGCGTAGCGTTCGCGACGCTGGTGTGGGCCCACGTCCAGGGCTGCTCACCTGCGGAGGACACAGCGGGTGAGGGGCAACAGGCAAGCGGGGCCCCGATGGGCGGTGATGGCGCGGACGCGGCCGGGCCACCCGGCTCCTCGGATCCGCAGAGCGATGC
>JAPPOT010000342.1:5542-26927 GCA_028817855.1 Myxococcales bacterium | reverse complement strand
CGCCCTCGCCGTCCTCCCACAGCCCGCCGGGGCCGCGAAAGGGCGGCAGCCCGGACGCGACCGAGATCCCTGCACCCGTGAGCACGACGATGCGCCGGAAGTCGTCGGCATCGATGTGGGAGCGAGGCGCGTTCACGGCGCACCTCGTGCGCGGTCCGGGAACGGTGCGTCGATGGGGGAGGGCAGAGCCTCGCGGGTCTCGAGCCACTCGGCGGGCAGCCCCGCCGCGCCGACGTTGCCGGCGAGGATGCCGCCGACAATGGCGCAGGTGGTGTCGCGGTCGCCGAGACCGGCCACGGTCTGCCACATGGCGCGCTCGTAGTGACCGAGGTTGCGGGCCGCGCTCCAGACGCAGAAGGGCACAGTGTCGGCGGAGACGACCATCCTGCCGGTGCCGAGCTTCTCGGCTGCGGTCGCAAGCTCGCAGCCCAGGCCCAGCCCCTGCGCGAGCTCGAGGCCGTCGCGTGTCGGGCCCTCGGGAGTGCGTTCGATCACCGCGGGCAGGAGCTGCTCGGCCTCGACCGGGCCGCTCGGCCGCTCGCGATGGACGAGCGCGCTCGCCACGGCCACCGCCACACCGCCGGCCGCCCCGTCGGGATGGGCGTGGGTCGGCTCCGCGCTGCGCTGGGCGTGCTCGACCAAGGCGTCCAGATCGTCGGCGAAATAGGCGCCGAGGGGGGCGATGCGCATCGCCGCGCCGTTGCCGAGCGAGCCCGTGCCGCCAAAGACCGCGCCCGAGACGCCGCGCCATTGCGCACCGGCGCGGACCTCGCCGAGGATGGCGTGGGTCCCGCGGCCGTAGCCGCGGCCCGGGTCCTGGCCGTAGCGGCGCGCGAACACGCCGGCCAGGTCGTCGGCGTCGATGCCGCCGTGGCGCTGGAGCACCTCGGTGATGCCGATCGCCATCGCGGTGTCGTCGGTCCAGGCCCAGGGGCCGGCTGGCAGCGCGCGCTGCTCGATCATCGGCACGACCCACTCGGGCTTGCCGAAGAAGCGCTCGCCGAAGCCATCCCCCAGGGAGAGGCCCTCGAGCGCCAGGTGGGCGCGGGCCATGCGTGCATCGTGGTCGTCTGGCAGGGTCATGACGCCTCCTCCAGCTCGGCGCGCAGGTGATCGCGCGCCTCCATCAGGGCGAAGCCCAGGAGATTCAGGCCGCGCCACTGCGTTGGATCCTGGGCGCGCTCGTTCTTCGCGCCCATTCCAATGCCCCAGATCCGATCGCGCGGGCTGGCCTCGACCAGCACCCGATCCCCGGTGCGGAGCAAGAACCGACCCAGCTCCGGGTTCTGGGCAAACTTCGCGTGGCTGCCGCGCACTACGATCTCGAAGCGCGCGGCGTTCCACGCCGTGTTATCAAAGCCCGCGACCTGGCGCCCGAGCTTCTTCGCGGCACCCGGGCTCTCGGCCACCAGGATGCGCTCAAGGACTGCAGCGTCCCCGAAGAGGCGCGCCTTCTCCGCCATCATGTAGTGCTCGGCGGTGGCGTAGCGCACGCCCTCGAGCTCGAAGCCCGCAGGCCACCACTGGCTGAGGCAGCCCTTCCCGGGGGAGCCGTCCGCTTCCGGGCGGTGACCCCAGAAGAAGAGGTACTTCGGCCGCACGCCGCTGCGCGTGAGGTTCTGCAACTGTTCGAGATTCATCGTCTTCCCCTCGGGAGGGCGCGAAGCCCCTCCGCATCTTGTACTGTAGCTCGGGCTTGACTTAGTGTCAAATCAACACTAAGAATAGTGTGTGTCGGACACCGATCCGGACCGTGGTATTCAACGCGGCACAGATGAAGGACCCCGATGCCCTATAGCTACGAATATCCCCGCGCTGCCCTGACCGTGGACTGCGTCGTCTTCGGGCTCGACGACGAGGAGCTCAAGATCATGCTGATCCAGCGCGGGCAGCCACCGTTCGAGGGCAGCTGGGCGCTGCCGGGGGGCTTCGTGCACCTGGAGGAGACGCTCGAGGAGGCGGCGCGGCGCGAGCTCGAGGAGGAAACGGGCCTGCACAAGGTCTTCCTGGAGCAGCTCTACACCTTCGGCGCGGTGGACCGGGATCCCCGCGAGCGGGTCGTGTCCGTGGCCTACTACGCGCTCGTGAAGCTCAGCGATCACAAGGTCCAGGCTGCCACGGACGCGCGCGATGCGGCCTGGTTCGGCGTGCACGATGTGCCCACGCTGGCCTTCGACCACGCCGAGATCCTGCAGATGGCCCTCGACCGCCTCCGCGGCAAGCTACGCTACCAGCCGATCGGCTTCGAGCTGCTCCCGAAGAAGTTCACCCTCTCTCAGCTGCAGCACCTCTACGAGCTGGTGCTCGAGCGGGAGCTGGACAAGCGCAACTTTCGGAAGAAGGTTCTCGGCATGGACCTGCTGATCGAGACCGACGAGGTCGAGCAGGACGTGGCCCACCGGGCCGCGCGCCTCTATCGCTTCGACGAGCGCAAGTACAGACGCCTGGCCAAGGCGGGCTTCAACTTCGAGTTGTAGGACGGCACCGAGGAGGACCGGCGCATGCCGACCCAGACCCCCGCAGCATCATCCCTGGCCCTGCTCACGGACCTCTACCAGCTGACGATGGCCTACGGCTATTGGAAGTCGGGCACAGCCGAGCAGGAGTCGGTCTTCCACCTCTTCTTCCGCAGGCACCCCTTCAAGGGCGGCTTCACCGTCACCTGCGGCCAGCAGCCCGCACTCGACTACCTCGAGGCCTTTCGCTTCGAGAGCGCGGACGTCGACTACCTGGCCACGCTCACCGGCAATGACGGCGCGTCGCTCTTCGAGGACGGCTTCCTGCGTCACCTTTCGGATCTGCGCCTCGAGATCGAGGTCGACGCCATGGCCGAGGGTACGGTGGCCTTCCCCCATGAGCCGATTCTGCGCGTGCGCGGACCGTTGCTGCAATGCCAGCTGCTCGAGACACCGCTGCTCAACATCGTGAACTTCCAGACCCTGATCGCGACCAAGGCGGCGCGCATCTGCATGGCGACCGGAGGCGAGCCGGTGCTGGAGTTCGGGCTGCGCCGCGCCCAGGGTGTCGACGGAGCACTGGCGGCGAGCCGCGCGGCCTACGTGGGAGGCTGCGCGGCCACCTCCAACGTGCTGGCGGGTCGGCTGCACGGGATCCCGGTCAAGGGCACCCACGCCCACAGCTGGGTCATGTCCTTCGAGAGCGAGCGCGAGGCCTTCGAGACCTACGCCAGCGCCATGCCGAACAACTGCGTCTTCCTGGTCGACACCTACGACACGCTCGAGGGCGTGCGGCAGGCGATCGAGGTGGGCCGCGAGCTGCGCGCACGCGGTCACGAGATGGTCGGCATCCGGCTCGACTCCGGCGATCTGGCCTGGCTCAGCATCGAGGCGCGCAAGCTACTCGACGCGGCCGGCTTCGAGCAGGCGTCGATCGTGGCTTCCAACGACCTCGACGAGCACCTGATCCGCAGCCTGAAGCAGCAGGACGCCAAGATCGGCGTCTGGGGCGTGGGCACCAAGCTCGCGACCGCCTACGACCAGCCGGCCCTGGGCGGCGTCTACAAGCTCGCGGCCCTGCGCGAGCCGGGTGGCGACTGGCGCTACACCGTCAAGCTCTCGGAGCAGGCGATCAAGATCTCCAACCCGGGTCTGCAGCAGGTCGTGCGCTTTCGCGAGGGCGAGCGCTTTGTCGGCGATGCGCTCTACAACGAGGCGCAGCCGCCCGGCGACGGTGCGCTCACCATGATCGACCCGGCCGACGCGACGCGGCAGAAGCGCTTCGAGGCGACCGTGACGCGGCGGCCGCTGCTCCAACCGGCGCTGCGGGGAGGCGCGCGGGTCGCCGAGCCGGAGAGCCTCGAAGAGGTGCGCGAGCGAGTACAGCAGGAGCTTGCTGGCTTCCATCGCGGCATCAAGCGCTTCGACAATCCACACAGTTATCCCGTCGGCCTGGAGCAGGGGCTCTTCGAGCTCAAGGACCGGCTGGTGCGCCGCGCGCGGAGGCTGTCATGAGGCGCATCCACGTCGCCGCCGGCGCGCTCAACCAGACGCCGCTCGACTGGGACGGCAACCGCACGCGCATCGCGGCCGCGATCGAGGCCGCCCGCGCGCGGCAGGTGCAGGTCTTGTGTCTGCCCGAGCTGGCGATCTCCGGCTACGGCTGCGAGGACGCCTTCCAGGGCGGCTGGGTGGCGCGGCGCGCCTGGCAGGAGCTGGAAGCGATCCTGCCGATGACATCAGGGATGGTGTGCACGGTGGGGCTGCCCGTGCGCGACCGCGGGCACCTCTACAACGGCGCCGCGCTGATTGTGGACGGAGTGCTGGCGGGCATCGCCTGCAAGCAGTTCCTCGCCGCCGACGGCATCCACTACGAGTCGCGCTGGTTTAGGCCCTGGCCCGAGGGTCGCCGCGAGGAGCTGCCCGGGGGCGTGCCGATGGGCGACCTCTGCTTCGAGGTCGATGGCGTACGCATCGGCTTCGAGATCTGCGAGGACGCCTGGGTGGCAGACCGCGCCGGGCGCGTGTCGCTCGAGCGCGAGCTGGACCTGATCCTGAACCCGAGCGCCAGCCACTTCGCGTTCGGTAAGCAGGCAGTGCGCACGCGCCTGGTGCTGGAGGGCTCGCGCGCCTTTGGCGTGGCCTACCTCTACGCCAACTTGCTCGGTAACGAGTCGGGCCGGGTGATCTACGACGGCAGCTCCATGGTGGCCGCATGCGGCAGCATGCTGAGCGAGGCGCCGCGACTGTCCTTCGAGGACTTCCAGCTGTCGGTGGCGACGGTGGACATCGACCAGCTGCGCGACTATCGCGCACGCAGCCCCAGCATGGCGGGCGGCGAGGCTCCGGCCGAGGTCGAGCCGGTGCTGGCGGAGCTGCGCCTTGCGCCGGTCGATCGCGCCCACCCGGGTACGCCGGCCGCGCCCTGGGACGCGGGCGAGGCGCCCAAGGAGGAAGAGTTTGCGCGGGCGGTGGCGCTTGGCCTCCATGACTACCTGCGCAAGAGCCGCGCGCGCGGCTGCGTCGTGAGCCTGAGCGGTGGCGCCGACTCGGCGGCGGTGGCCTGCCTGGTGTGGCTGATGCATCGGCTCGCCGCGGCCGAGCTCGGCGACGGGCGCGCGAGCGAGCGGCTCGGCCTCGAGGCGGGTGCGCCCTTCGAGCGCGTGCTGCATTGCGTGTACCAGGCCACGGCAAACAGCGGCGCGACCACGGAAAACGCAGCACGCGAGCTCGCCGCGGGGCTGGGTGCGAGCTTCGCGCGTATCGACGTGCAGCCGATGGTGGAGGCCTACACCGCGTTGGCGCCCGCGCTGGTGGGCCGCGCGCTCAGCTGGGAGCAGGACGACGTCACCTTGCAGAACATCCAGGCGCGGGTTCGTGCGCCCGCCGTGTGGATGCTCGCCAATGCCGTCGGTGCGCTCCTGCTCACCACCAGCAATCGATCGGAGGCCGCCGTCGGCTACGCCACCATGGACGGCGACACCTGCGGCGGGCTCGCGCCGGTGGCGGGGATCGACAAGGCCTACCTGCGGCGCTGGCTGCGCTGGCTGCAGGAGCACGGCCCGGCGGAGACCGGTCCAGTGCCCGCACTCGCGGCGGTCAACGCCCAGGCGCCGACCGCCGAGCTGCGACCGCAGGATGCGCGGCAGACCGACGAGGACGACCTGATGCCGTACGACGTGCTCGACGCCGTCGAGCGCGCCGCCATCGGCGACAAGCTCGCACCGCGCGACTGCCTCACGCTGCTGGTCGAGCAGTTCCCCGAGCACGACGCGGGCGAGCTGCGTCGCTGGGTGCGGCGCTTCTTCGAGCTCTGGGCGCGCAATCAATGGAAGCGCGAGCGCTACGCCCCCTCATTCCACCTGGACGACAAGAACCTCGACCCCAAGACGTGGTGCCGCTTCCCGATCCTCTCGGGAGGGTTCCGCAGCGAAATCGAGGACTTGTAGGGCTGTCGCCCGCGCTCCGGCGAGAAAGGGCCTTCAATCGACTTGCCTTAGTGTCGATTCTACACTATCTATTTAGTGTTGAATGAACACGAAGACAGACATGCTCCACAGCTACTCCCATCCTCGAGCGGCCCTCACCGTCGACTGCGTCGTCTTCGCCACCACCGCCGCCCCTCGCGTGCTGCTGATCCAGCGTGACCGGGCGCCGTTCGAGGGTCGCTGGGCGCTGCCAGGGGGCTTTGTCGATCAGGGCGAGGGGCTGTCCCACGCGGCGCGTCGCGAGCTCGCCGAGGAGACGGGCCTCCTGCTCGACGAGGTGCACCAGGTCGGCGCCTTTGGCGAGCTGCGACGCGATCCGCGCGGTCCTACCGTGTCGATCGCGTTCTATGGTGTGCTGGAGGGGGAGCTGGCCACGCCGCGGGCGGCCGACGACGCCCGCGCCGCGGCCTGGTTTCCGCTCGACGAGCTGCCACCTCTGGCCTTCGACCACGCCGAGATTCTCCGCCGCGCACAGCGGCGCTACCGAGACGACAGGAGGACGCCATGCGCGCACTGATCATCGTGGACTTGCAGTACGACTTCATGCCGGGCGGCGCCCTGGCGGTCGCCGACGGCGACGCCACCGTCGCCGTGGCCAACCGGCTGATGCCGCACTTCGATCTGGTCGTGGCGACCCAGGACTTCCATCCCCCCGGCCACGGCAGCTTCGCCAGCCAGCACGCGGGCACGGCGCCGGGGGAGCAGATCGACCTGCACGGCTTGCCGCAGACCCTGTGGCCGGACCACTGCGTGCAGGGCACGCGCGGTGCCGAGCTGCACGAGGCGCTGGAATGCGCGCGCATCGCTCGCCTGTTCCCAAAGGGAATGGACACGACGGTGGACAGCTACAGCGGCTTCTTCGACAACGGCAAGCGCAAGGCCACAGGCCTGGCGGAATACCTGAAAGGTGAGGGCGTCACGGACGTCTTCGTGATGGGTCTCGCCACCGACTATTGCGTGAAATTCACGGCGCTCGACGCCGCCGAGCTGGGATTCGCGACGCGCGTCATCACCGACGGATGCCGGGCGGTGAATCTCCAGCCCGGCGATGGCGAGGCCGCCCTGGCCGAGCTGCGCGAGGCCGGCGTCCTGCCGGTGCGCGCGGCGGAGCTCTGTTGAAGGAGGTACATCGTGGCAGACATTCGAAACTACGGCTTCGTGCGGCACTTCCGCACCGACCCCACCTTTCACGTGCTCAAGTACCGCGCCGGAAAGGTGCAGCGCAGCGGCCCTGGCCTGGCATTCTGGTTCATGCCCATGTCGGCCAGCATCGCGGAGGTGCCGGTCGATGACCGGGAGCTGATGCTGATGTTCCACGCCCGCTCCGCAGACTTCCAGGACGTCAACGTTCAGGGCGTGGTCACCTACCGCGTGACCGATCCCGAGAGCCTGGCCAGCCGCGTGGACTTCACCGTCGACCTCGCCACCGGCGTCCACACCAAGCAGCCCCTCGAGAAGCTCTCCCTGATGGTGACGCAGATCGCCCAGCAGTACGCGGCGGGCTACATCACCGTCACCCCGGTGCGCACCGTGCTCGTCGAGGGCTACGAGCGCATCCGCGAGCTCGTCCGTGAGGGGCTGGAGAGTGACCGAGGCCTGTCGGAGGCCGGGATCGAGATCAGCTCCGTGCGGATCTCCTTCCTCAAGCCCACCTCCGTGCTGGAGAAGGCGCTCGAGATGCCCACGCGCGAGCAGATCCAGCAGCAGGCCGACGAGGCCGGCTTCGACCGCCGGGCGCGTGCGGTGGAGAACGAGCGCGCGATCCAGGAAAACGAGCTGCAGAACCAGATCGAGCTGGCACGGCGCGAGCAGAACCTGATCAACCAGCGCGGTGACAACGAGTTGCACAGGGTTCAGCAGGAGGCGGAGGCGCGGCGCGTCGAGGCCGAGGCCGACGCCCAGCGCAACCGGGTGGCAGCCGGTGCCCGCGCCGAGAGCGTGCGCCTGGTGGAGCAGGCCAAGGCCGAGGGCGAGCAGGCGCGCATGGACGTCTATCGCGACCTGCCCCAGTCCGTCATGCTCGGCCTCGCGGCCCAGGAGCTGGCCGGCAAGCTCCAGCGCATCGAGCACCTCAACCTGACGCCGGAGCTGATCAGCCCGCTGCTCGCGAACTTGCTCGAGGCGGGCACCGAGCGGCTCAAGTCCGGAGGAGACGGGGCGGGAGCACGCTGGCCCCGCGGGTGGTGGTGGTGACGCGCGCGAGCGAGTACGCGCTCCTGCTGCAGCGCCACGCCACCCGCGCCCAGGCGGCCTTCTTCCTGGAGACGCGCGGCGAGTCGATCGACGAGGTCCAGGAGCGCCACGAGCGCTTCGAGCAGATGCGTGCCGCGGTGCTCGAGGCCGTCCCGGCTAAGTGGCGTCGCGCGCAAGTCTTGCGCGGCGACCTGGACCGCTTCGTCTTCGAGCCGGAAGACCTGGTGGTCGCCCTGGGTCAGGACGGGCTGGTCGCGAACATGGCCAAGTACCTGCGCGGCCAGACCGTGATCGGCCTCAACCCCGACCCGCACCTCTACGATGGCCAGCTCGGGCACCACGAGCCGGGCGCCGCCGGCGAGCTCCTGCGCGCCGCCCACGCGGGCCGCCTCGAGATCGAGGCGCGCCCCATGGTCGAGGCATGCCTCGCCGACGGCCAGCACCTGCTCGCGCTCAACGAGGTCTTCGTCGGGCACCGCAGCCACCAGAGCGCGCGCTACCGCATCCGCCTCGGCGAGCTCGAGGAGCGCCAGTCCTCCTCGGGCCTGATCGTGGCGACCGGCACCGGCGCCACCGGCTGGGCCCGCTCGATCAATCGCCAGCGCGCGAGCGGCGTGAACCTGCCCGCCCCCTGCGACCGCCGCCTGGCCTTCTTCGTGCGCGAGGCCTTCCCCAGCATCGCCACCGGCACCCGCATCGGCGAGGGCACCCTACAGCACCGCTCCCAGCTCGAGCTCGTCTCCGAGCTGAACGAGGGTGGCGTCATCTTCGGCGACGGCATCGAAGACGACTACCTCGAATTCGGCTGGGGCATGACCGCCACCATCCAAGTCGCCGAATCCACCTTGCAGCTGGCACACTCGCGATGAGGCACGCCACGGAAACCGATATGAGGGACCGCCTCGAGGGTGGTCTGCTGGGCCTGCTGATCGGCGATGCGCTCGGGGTGCCCTACGAGTTCCACGGGCCTCCGGACATTCCTCCAGTCGATGAGATCGAGTACGAGCCACCGGTCGCGGCCGTCTCGATGTGGTCGACCTCGGAAACCGCCTCGTGAACTGGTACGAGGACAACGGGCAATGGCTCAACTCATGCGCGTCCTTCCGCTGGCACTGTGGCACCGCGGTAGGCCAAGACCTTCTTCTCGGAGGACGAAGCTGAGCTCCTGGAACGCATCGACATCGACCGCCCACCGGGTGGTGCAGGCAGCGGCTACGTCGTGGACACCCTGCACTCTGCAAGGCTGGCGTGTCAGGCGCCTGACTACGAGCGTGTCGTGAAGTCTGCCATCGCGCTGGGAAACGATACCGACACCACGGCAGCCGTGGCGGGCGGCATCGCGGGGTTGAGACACGGCCTGTCGGGCACTCCAGGGCGGTTCCGCACATCCCTGCGCGGGAGCGACCTTCTTCGGACCACTGTTGGAAGAGCTCCTGGCGAGGCGGTTGGGCTGCGAGGTGTGGTAGTACGGAGGACTCTGCGACGCACAGCTGGCCGAAGCGGGTGCGTAACTTGGCGGCCAGTGGCCCAGGCCAGCGTGAGACGAGCAACTCTGAGACTCACGTGCTACCAAAGCATGGGGGAGGAGGGCGGAAGCGATGAGTGAAACGTTCCCGCGTGTCACGCTGTTTGCTCCGTGTACCGCCGAGTCGCTGACTGCGCTGGCAGCGCCCCTCGGGCGCGCAGGGCTCGAAGTCGAAGGCGGCTTGCTGAGGGGCGACGGACTGGCAAGTACCATCGAAGCCGAGTGGGTCGAAAACGATGGGGGCTTCGGCGCGGCCTTCTCCTTTGGCACTGTCCCTACGGACAAGGTCGCTGCACTCGATCGGGCTCCCGGTGCGCTCCTGCTCCATTGCCACGCCGACCTCAGAGATGGGCGGGAACAGATCTGTGAAGCCGTACGCCGGCTCTGGCGCGCCGGCGCGCTGGCGGTGCGCCTGGAGCAATCGAAGGTGGGCTGGGAGATCGGTGACTGGCTCGAGCTCATGACCTCCGACGACCCATGGGCCTGGCACCGCGCCACGGTCGCGTTCCTGGGCGACGATGGCATCCTGCAATCCTGTGGAATGCATGCCTTCTCCCTGCCGGACGCTTGTGCCACCACGGACGCGGATGCGGATGAGCTGAGTGCATTCGTCACGACGCTCAATGTCTATCAGCTCGCCGAGGACCCGGTCATCGTGTCGGGACAGACGTTTGCGCCCGATGCAGACACCACACGGCGTGTGCTCGAGCGCTGGCCTGACGTGGGCTACCCGCCCGACGACGCGTGCCACAACCCCTACGGCGTCTGGCGCCTGGGACCGCCTGGCGGCCGCGCACGGCCCCAGTCCGAGCTCGCGCATGTCTTCATGCCCGCACTCCGCGTGGTCTTGCGTGCGCTCCAGGAGCAGGCTGGTGCGCCGCTGTCCCGCGAGCAGGTCGAGGCCGTACGCGACAAGGGCGCGTGCGTCGCGATGGAGCACCGCGACGCACAGAAGATTGAGCGCTCACGCGGCTACGCGGACGTGGATCCCGAGCTCGCCTGGCAGCAGTGGCAGCTGATCCGGGGGTAGCAGGGGTTGAGCGGGCGGACATGCCCCAATTGGATCGAGCAACATCGAGAAGGTCGATGGCGCGGCGATCCGACGATCGATGCGTTCAGCTCCGTCGCGCGAAACTCGAGGCCGTTCGGAACGTGCTGCGTCCGTTACTCACAAAACGCATTCTCGCAGCCGTTGGTCGGGTCGCCGTCGCAATTGCGGAAACCGGGCAAGCAGCGGATCAACAGGCAGCGTGCGCCGTCCTCCACGGGAAGGCAGCTCGTATCGGCATTGCGAATCATCTCTTCGCAAGCCACCTGCGTGTCCTCGTCGATCCTGTCATCGCAGTCGTCGTCGGTCCCGTCGCAGGTCTCCTCCCGGGGCACACAGGTCCCCGGTGGTCGCGCAGTCGCCTGCTCCGAGGCCTCACCGCTCGCGCTGCCCCCTGTAGGAGTCGGCTCGCCGCGGCTGCCGGCCGACGTGCCCGCTGCACCACTTCCAGAGCCGGCCGCGCCGTCTTCCGCATCCGCAACCCCGCCGGCAGCGCCAGGTTCCGCGTCATCGTCCGACGCAAACGCGTCGCAGCCCTGCGTCCACCCCGCGAGCATTCCGACCATCAGCAGCGCTCTTCTCATTGCGTCCCCCAGGGACCACCCTAGCACCTGTGAGCGTGCCGTGCCCCAAAGCTCTCGGGACCCTGAAGTTCAATAGGTGACGCTAGCCGGGACGCGTTCGAGTTGCTCCCGCTCGGTGTCGCGCAGTCGCTCCGGACCGCGCGAGACCATCAGCCTCGCGCGGGACATCCCCGCCACGTGCTCGACGATGCGATCCAGGTCCTGGAAGGGCAGACCCGCCCGGCTGGCGAGGGCTCGGGCGGTGCGCGCGGCACCCGCGCCCATGAAACCGATCACGCACAGGGGTCGCTCGAGCAGGTAGCGCGGGTGGGGATCGTAGTAGCCTTCGGTCATCGCGCAGGCCTACAGGGTTCTCGGCATCCAGGGTAGGCTCACGTCAAGCACCAGCTCGCTCGCTGCCCCCGCACCCGTCGGGGCGGGGCCGAGCGGGAAACCGCCACCCAATGGGTCGAGCGGAACATCCCGGGTAGCAGAGTTGTCCTAGCTCCAAATGCGGAAGCCGTTCCAGAGGCAGCGCCGTGTGCGTGAGCGTGTCGCGCTCGCGAGCGCGCTGGCACTGGTGACGGGCTCGGCACTGTTGCTCTGGCAGCACCTCGCCATGCCGGGCGAGTCCCATGGGCAGGCGACGTTGCCGGCGTCGACCGCCGCCCAGCGCGCCCTGGCGGAGGAGCTCCGACGCGACGTGCGCGCGCTGACCGAGTTCGGTGAGCGCAGCGCACGCCGGCACGACAACCTCCAGCGGGCGGCCGGATGGATCGAGCAGGAGCTGGGTCGCGCGGGCCTCACACCGGCGCGGCAGAGCTACGAGGTCGGCGGGCGGCCCTTTCACAACCTGGAGGTCGAGATCCCAGGCACACGTGCGTCGGACCTCGTCGTCGTGGGGGCGCACTATGACAGCGCGCCCGGGACCGTCGGCGCCAACGACAACGGCAGCGGCGTGGCCGCGCTGCTCGCGCTGGCACGGCGCAGCAGAGCGTGGCGGCCCGAGCGAACCCTGCGGCTCGTCTTCTTCACCAACGAGGAGCCGCCCTTCTTCCAAACAGCGGACATGGGCAGCGTACGCTACGCACAGCACCTGCACGCCTCGGGCGTGGGCGACGTGGCGATGCTCAGCCTGGAGACGATGGGCTACTACTCGGACGAGCCGGGCAGCCAGGCCTACCCGCCGGCCATCCGAGGTTTCTACCCCGACACCGGTCACTTCATCGCCTTCGTCGGGGACGTGAGCTCATCGGAGCTGACGCGGCGCCTGCTCGGCATGTTCCGCGAGCAGGCGCGCTTCCCCTCGGAGGGCGCGTCCTTGCCGCGCTCACTCCCTGGCGTCGGCTGGTCCGATCACTGGGCCTTCTGGCAGCAAGGCTACCCGGCCGTGATGGTCACCGACACCGCGCCCTTTCGCTATCCGCACTACCACACCGCCGACGACACACCCGACAAGCTCGACTACGGCCGGCTGGCCCGCGTCGTCGAGGGCCTGGCCCGGGTGATTCCCGCCCTCGCGAACGACGGTTGAGTCCGTGGCGAGCGTCGGGCACGTGGCAGTGGGGATGGTGGCGGCGCGGCTGTATCGGCGTGGACAGCCTACGCGCTCGAGCACGACCACGTCGATGATGCTCTGGTCGGGGCTCTCGTTCCTGCCCGACGCGGACGTGGTTGGGTTTGCGCTCGGGGTGGCGTACGGCGATCCCTGGGGCCACCGGGGTGCGACACACTCGATCGCCTTCTCGGTCGGGCTGGGCGTGTCGATCGGATTGTTCGGTGCAGTGGCGCGTTGGCCCGTGGTGCGGACCGCGGTCACCGCGAGCCTCGTGCTCGTCAGCCATGCGCTGCTCGATACGTTGACCGACGGTGGCCTGGGTTGTGCGCTGCTGTGGCCGTTTGACCTGACGCGCTACTTTGCGCCGTGGCAGCTGATCCCGGTCGCACCGATCGGTCCGTGGTTCTTCTCAGCGCGCGGGATGCAAGTCGCCTTGACGGAGATCATGCTCTTTGCACCGCTCCTGCTGTACGCCCTGTGGCCGCGCACGCGTCGCATCTGACACGGCCGTCGATTCGATGTCGATCGATGTCGTCGGCGTCGTGGATGCACGGGCAACACGGTTGCGAGGCGCGCGCGCGTTGCTTAGGGTGCCTCGCGGCTGCTGCTTGCAGCAAGAGCACATCATGTCCAAGGTCGTCGATGGTGAGATGCCCCGTCTGCTACGGGACGAGGTGAAGAAGAGCCGCTGGCCGGCGCGTCTGGATCTGGCCCAGAGCTTCTCGGGGCTCGCGCTCGGGCTCTTCATGTGGACGCACCTGATCCTCGTCTCGAGCATCCTGATCAGCAAGGATGCGATGATGAAGCTCACCTACTTCATGGAGGCGAGCTTCCTGAAGCCAGAGGAGCCCGGTGGCTACCCCCTGCTCGTATCCGCCACCGCGATCGCGGTCTTCCTGCTCTTCATCGCCCATGCCGGCCTCGCGATGCGCAAATTCCCGGCTACATGGAAGCAGCACCGCGTCTTCCGCGCGCAGATGGCGATGATGAAGCACTCGGACACCAACCAGTGGTACACGCAGGTGGTCACCGGCTTCATCATGTTCTTCCTCGGCTCGGTGCACCTCTACATCATGGCCAGTCAGCCCGACAACATTGGGCCCTACGCGTCGGCGGACCGGATGTGGAGCGGCCACATGTGGCCGCTCTACCTGGTGCTGCTCTTCGCGGTCGAGCTGCACGGGGCGATCGGCATGTACCGGCTGGCGATCAAGTGGGGGGTCTTCGACGGCGACGACCCGAGGCGAACGCGGCGGCGGCTCAAGACCGTCAAGACGCTGATCACGGTGTTCTTCCTGGCTCTGGGACTCGCGTCCTTCGCGGCCTACGTGAAGATCGGGATCGAGCACGCGCCCCATGCCGGCGAGCGCTATCAGCTCGGGAGTGAGCCATGAAGGTGGTCTACTCGGATGTGCTCGTGGTCGGCGGAGGCCTCTCCGGGCTGCGCGCCGCGATCGCGGCGACCAAGCGCGGCCACGATGCGGTGGTGCTCTCGCTGGTGCCGGCCAAGCGTTCCCACTCGGCCGCGGCCCAGGGGGGGATGCAGGCCAGCCTGGCAGCTGCCTTCAAGAGCCGCGGCGACAACGAAGACGTGCACTTCGCCGACACCGTCAAGGGCAGTGACTGGGGCTGCGACCAGGACGTGGCGCGCATGTTCGCGAACACGGCGCCCAAGGCGATCCGCGAGCTCTCGACCTGGGGGGTGCCGTGGAGCCGGGTGCGCTCCGGCGACCGCGAGGTCGTGGTCAATGCCGAGCGCGTCACCATCACCGAGCCGGCCGACGCCCACGGGCTGATCACCGCGCGCGACTTCGGCGGCACCAAGAAGTGGCGCACCTGTTTCACCGCCGATGGCACCGGCCACACGATGCTTTACGCGATGGACAACAAGGCCATCGAGCTGCAGATCCCCGTCCACGAGCGCAAGGAGGCACTGGCCCTGATCCACGACGGCGGAACCTGCCATGGCGCGATCGTGCGCGACCTCGTCAGCGGCGAGCTGGTCGCCTACGTCTCCAAGGCCACCGTGATCGCCACCGGCGGCTACGGGCGCATCTATGCGGTCTCCACCAATGCGATCATTTGCGAGGGGATGGGCGCGGCGATCGCCCTCGAGACCGGCGTGGCGCCGCTGGGCAACATGGAGGCGGTGCAGTTTCACCCCACCGCGATCGTGCCGGCCGGCATCCTGACCACCGAGGGATGTCGCGGCGATGGCGGGCTGCTGCGCGACGTGGAGGGCCATCGCTTCATGCCGGACTACGAGCCGGAGAAGAAGGAACTGGCCTCGCGCGACGTCGTCTCCCGGCGCATGACCGAGCACATGCGCAAGGGCATGGGCGTCCCGAGCCCCTACGGCGATCACCTCTGGCTCGACATCACCCTGCTCGGCAAGGCGCACATCGACAAGAACCTGCGCGAGGTCAAGGAGATCTGCCAGCACTTCCTCGGCATCGACCCCGTGAACGACTACATCCCCGTGCGTCCCACACAACACTACTCCATGGGGGGCGTGCGCACGCGTCCCACCGGTGAGAGCCCCGGCCTGCGCGGGCTCTTCTCGGTCGGCGAGGCGGCCTGCTGGGACATGCACGGCTTCAACCGCCTGGGCGGCAACTCCGTGGCCGAGACCGTGGTCGCCGGCATGATCGTGGGGGAGTACGTGGCGGACTACTGCGACGGCGCCGTGGTGGACCTGCAGACCAGCCTGATCCAGGGCTTCCTCGACCGCGAGCGCGGCCGCATCGACGGCTTGATGGCGCGCGATCGCGGCGAGAATGCCTGGGAGCTGCGCGATGCCATGGAGCGGATCATGATGGAGAAGGTCGGCATCTTCCGCAGCCAGGAGCCGCTCGATCAGGCGGTCGAGGAGCTGACCGCGCTCCATCGCCGCAGCCGCAACCTCGTTTGCCGCAATCGGGTACGGAGCGCGAATCCCGAGCTCGAGGCCTGCCTGCGCGTGCCGCGCATGCTCAAGCTCGCTCTGTGTGTGGCCAAGGGTGCCCAGGCCCGGACGGAGAGTCGCGGGGCCCACGCGCGGGAGGACTATCCCGAGCGCAACGACCGTGACTGGCTCAAGCGCACGTTGGCGCGCTGGCCGACCGACGACGACGACCAGCCCACCCTCGAATACGAGACGCTCGACATCATGAAGATGGAGCTGCCACCCGGCTCCCGCGGCTACGGCAAGGACCAGACCATCCACCACCCGGACACGGCGCGACGCGTCGCGGAGATCGACGCGCTGTCGGCTCAGCAGCTGGACCGCTTCGAGCTTCAGCAGCGCCTCAATCCGATCGAGCTACCCGAGCGCCTGCGCGGCAAGAACGAGCGTGTGGGGATCGGCTACGAATGAGAGAGAGCGACGAAGCGTGAGCAGTCCCCGCAAGCTGAAGCTGAACGTCTTGCGCTACGACCCCCGCAAGGAGGGCGACGAGCCGCGCATGGTCACCTACGAGCTCGACGAAGCGCCGAGCATGACGATCTTCATCGCGCTGAACGAGATCCGCCGAAAGCAGGACAGCTCCCTCAAGTTCGACTTCGTCTGCCGCGCCGGGATCTGCGGCTCCTGCGGGATGGTGATCAACGGCAGGCCGGACCTGGCCTGCCGCACGCTGACGAGTCAGTTCGAGGACGGCGAGATCACCCTCCTGCCGCTGCCCGCGTTCGAGTTGATCGGGGACCTGAGCGTTGACACCGGAAAGTTCATGCGCGCCATGTCGGAGCGCGTGGAGAGCTGGATCCACGACGAGGAGGCCGAGCGACGCGAGCTCACCGTGCTCGAGGAGCCGATGGACCCGGACACCGCCGATCGGATCTACGAGCTCGACCGCTGCATCGAGTGCGGCTGCTGCATCTCCGCCTGCGGCACCGCGCGCATGCGGCCCGCGTTCCTGGGCGCCGCCGGCTTCATGCGCGTGGCCCGCTTCGAGGCCGACCCGCGCGACAAGCGCACCGCGGAGGGCTGGTACGATCTGCTCGGTGACGACGACGGCATCTTCGGCTGCATGAGCCTGATGGGTTGCGAGGACCACTGCCCCAAGGACCTGCCGCACCAGAACCGCATCGCCTACATGCGCCGCAAGCTGGTGCAGAGCCGCTAGACGCCAGCTCCCAGGAGCCGAACCTGCCCTTGCCCTTGCCCGAAAAGTGAATGCGGCGCCTTGGCAGCCGTCCTTGCCGTGCTAGGTTCCCCACCCCCCACGGGAGCACACGAAGATGCTGGTCATTGCACCCAACATGGTTCGCGGCCCCGCCCGCTTCAGCTGATCCGACCCGGGCGCTGAGCCAGGCGCCGTCGCGGTCCACCTGAACCGACAACGTTCCTCGCACGCGAGGGGCGCCGCTCGTGCTCCGTCCACTCGCGGTCGGCACGACACGCGGCTCGCCTCGCATCGCTCAGCGGAGACTTCCCATGCCCAGGAGAAATTCGCGCGGCCGCACGGCCGCGTACGACGACATCGGTGCGGGCGCGCATCACGACGCGTCCCGCGACAAGCAATACAGACGCAAGGACTACCAGCTCTGCGGCCAGGTGCAGCGCGCCCTGGCCGAGGCCCTCGCCGCCGACTTCGGCGACGAGGTGCTCAACCGCCTGTGGGTCGCCCACGTGGAGCCGGCCCCCACAGTGCGCCGGATGCTGGTCTGGGTGGCGGCGCCGCCCGAGACCCCGGCGGAGCTGGTCCTCGAGCGCCTCGCAGCCGTGAAGGACGCCCTGCGCGCCGAGGTGGGTGCCGCCATCCATCGCAAGCGCACGCCCTTCCTGCTCTTCGCCATCCACGACGCTGGCGACCCGGGACAGTACGATGCCGACTAGAACACAACGAAGGGAGCCCAAGCGGCGACCCGATCACCGCAGGCACCAGCGTGCACGGCTGCGCAACGGCCGCCCACTGCTCGATGAGTTGCGCGTGCGCCGCGGCGCGACCGCGCAATCGTGGGGTCAGGAGCGTGCGCTGCAGCTCGCCCGGCGTTGGCTGTCGCAGCGGCGAGTCAGCCCGGGCGCGCGCCGCGCCTTCGATCAGCTCGCGCGCACGCTGCAGCGGGTCGCGCCCGGACTCGTGTCGGAGAAGTACGCCCGCGCGATCGCCTGCTCTCGGCGATGCGCTGGGAGCGTCCGCTGCCGATCTGGAGGCCCCGTCGAGCGGGCAGGGAGGCCCAGTCAGCTCCCTGTGCGAGCACCTGCTGGCCCGCTACCCCACGCCTTCACCGCTCTGGGGCGCGTTCACCGATCGTGCGGCAGGGCGCCTTGCGCCGATCGCTGCCGAGGTCGCGCGGGGTGGCAGCCTGTACCGGCTCGTGCAGGCGCGCCGTCTCGCGGTGCCCCTGACCCGCAAGCAGTGTCACGAGCTCCTGACGGGTCCGGGCAACCGCTCCTTCCTGGCCGCGATGCGTACCGTTCAGGTGCGTGGCGAGGGCGGTCACGGTGCGCTCGTGCGCGCCTGGCTCGCCACCGATCCAGCCACGAGCTTGCACACGCGAGCGCAAGAGGAACTCTGGCGCGATCTCCTGGCCGTGCTCGCGCGCGCGCCCTCGCTCGACGTCGCTCAGGTCGGGCCGCTGATCGACTACGTCGTCCACCTCCGGCGTGGCGATCGACTCTTCCGAATCAAGGGCAGGACCGCGGCGTCGTTGCTGCGCGGGATGGAGCGCTGGCATCGTACACTCGCCCGCGCCGACGGGCAGCTGGGTGATGACTATCCGGACACCTTCGTGCCCAGCGGCTTTGTCGCCGGAGCACTTGCCCATCCGATGCGCGAGCGCCGCGGCAAGGAGGAGCGCCGGCTCACCTACCGGGTGCAGGAGATTCTCACCAAGGAGGACCTGCGCGCCGAAGGGCGAGAGCAGGAGCACTGCGTCTATTCCTACGGCGGTGCGATCGCGCGTGGCACCACCTCGATCTGGTCGATGACGATCGAAGAGGAAGGCAGCACAGACCGTGCGCTCACCGTCGAGGTCCAGAATCGTCACCCTGCAATCGTGCAGGCGCGCGGCCTGCAGAACCGCTTGCCCACCGAGGACGAGCTCCACGTGCTCCACCAGTGGGCCGCGCTCAACGGGCTATGCGTGCGTGTTTGACCAGACGCGTCGGTCGGCTTCGGCGCGGTCCGTAGTCATTCAGCGCTCCTTCACGGCTGTTGGCAGCGCTGGCCCGGCAGGGCCTCGAACCAGTCCTCGTTGTCAGGATCGGCCAGGATCTTGGCGACGTTGTCGTCGGAGAAGGAGCACATGCCGTCGCCGCCGGTGCCGTTGTAGAACCCGAACTGCATGCAGTCGGTGTTGGGGCCCTCGTGACCGAGGCCCAGCACATGGCCGAACTCGTGCGCGACGTGACCCATACAGTGGGCGGGTCCGCCCTCATCGTAGGGGAAGTTGACCCCGCCGTGCTCGCCCGCCATGCACGTGAGGTCGTCGCCGTCCATCCAGGCGCCGCCGAAGTTGCCACCCACGCGGCCGTCGTGTCGGGACGTGGGGTAGTTGACGACGCGGTGGTCCGCGTCGAAGTCGCGAATGCCGAGCTCGGCGTAGACCTCGTTCTTGACGTTACCGAGGCGGTACCAGCGCGAGTCGCCGTGGATGCCATCGGGCGTGCTCAGGTACCACCCGGCGTCGTGCTCGGCCATGATCACGTCGACCACGGGCTCGTTGAGGTAAAAGGTCACGCCCAGCTGGTCGTACCAGTACTGCTGGAAGGCGTAGGCCATCGCTTCGATGTCAGCGCGCTGATCCTCGCTGTAGCTGGCGTCGGCCTCCACGAAGTAGACGAAGTGCACGACCTTGCCCGTGCAGTCGCAGGCGCCATCCACACCGCCGAGCACGCAAAGCGCGTCGTCGTCCGTCCCCAGGCAGTCGGCGGTCCCGTCGCCATCCGCGTCTTCATCGGATACGCCGCATCCGCACTCGCCGGCCGCCGTCTTGGCGCCGTCCTCGGGGCACGCGTCGTCGCAGTCGGCGGTGCCGTCCTGGTCGCTGTCGTTGTCTTGCACGCCGCATCCGCAGGCGCCGGGCACAGCCTTGTCGGGGTCGTCGGGGCAGGCGTCGATCGGCTCGGGCTCCAGGGGCGGGGCCGGATCGGCGGGCGATGCCCCGTCGTTCATGTCCTCGGACGAGCCCGCGACGACGGCGTCATCTTGCGGTGCCATCGGGTCGGGCTCATTTCCGGCGCCCGCCACGCCCGACGCATCCCGGGGCGACGACGGCGCCAGCTCCGTGCCTCCTTCTGTGCCCTGCCCACCCGGGGAGCTGCAGCCCATCACCAGGCCGAGCAGTGCGGCGATCCCGTGGCGAACGCGCCTCTCCATCGATGGATTAACGCCCGAGGTCGACGGCGACTGTCAGTTAAAAGGAGCGTCGCAGCCTGCGCCCGGCGCTCCGGGCACAGGTCCTTCCGCGCCCACTGTCTCGATCTGTCCTGTTCTTTCGGGCCAAATCTGGCCACGCCCGGAAGATGGTGAACATTGGTTGCAGACCGTGCGTCCATAGGGCCTGGCCGCGCCTTGCAACCCGTCACCGTCGTGATACCCAAGGGGTCCTGGGGCCAGTTTGGGGGGATGCCCTCGTGCTTAGGTGTATGTCCGTAGCCGCCGCGGCTCTGATCGCGTGGGGCTGTGCAAGCGATTCGACTGACCAGCGAGCCTCCGCGGTGGAAGCGGAGCAGCTCCAGCCGCGGCTTCCGTCCTTGGAATCGGGAGTGGAGCCGGGCCCTTCGCCCGCGGATCCCGCGGCCACGGTGGGTCCAAGCGATGTGCCGCAGATTGCGCAATCCGCCGAGGAGCCCGCCCTGCGTGCGGCGGACCCGACGCGTCCGACCCTGAGTCGGGAGGCGCGCATCGCGGAGCTCGTCGAGCGTCTGGGCCCGCGCCTGTCGCGTTCTTCGGAGGGCCTGCACGTGGAGGAGCACGCCGACGGCCGCGGGACGCTGGACCTGCGCGGCCGCTATCAACACGCGGTCGTGGTCTCCCGCGGCGCGGACGGGCGCGTGCGCTCCGAGTGCGTCAGCCATCCGGAAGCCGCAGCGCGCGCCCTGGGTGCCGAGGCATCGGCCACGTCCGGAGGCCATAAGTGAGCGCGCGTGGTTGCGTCCTCGCCCCGCTCTGCGTCCTCGCGCTGGCCCTCGCGCCGACGACCGTCGCCGCCTACGCCACCTTCGAGATCGACGTGATCGACGGCGACGGCGAGGGCTTCAACGATCCGACACCGGTCGATCCGGTCGGCGGCAACGACGCGACCACCGTCGGCGCCCAGCGCCTGGCGGTGCTCGAGCACGCTGCGAGCCTCTGGGGGGCGCTGCTGGACAGCGAGGTGCCGATCGTGATCGAGGCGAGCTTCGACGAGCTCGGCTGCACCGAGCAGGGCGGTGTCGCCGCGGTCGGCGGCACCACCTTCCTGCTCAACGGGATCGATGGCGACGGCGGCGACCCGACCCTCGCCTACGGCTCCGCGCTGGCCGATCGCCTGATGGGAGAGGACCAGATCGCGAACCAGCCCGACGTGGCGGTCACCTTCAACGTGAGCCTCGGCAGCGTCGACTGCCCGACCTGGGGCTGGTACTACG
>JAPPOT010000342.1:0-5532 GCA_028817855.1 Myxococcales bacterium | reverse complement strand
CGGGTACTACGGGCTCGACGGCGATCCGGGCTCCTTCACCGACATGGTCGAGATCGCGTTGCACGAGCTGGGCCACGGCCTCGGCGTGCAGAACTTCGTCGACACCGAGACCGGCATGCAGGCGCTGACCGGTCCCGACGCCTTCTCCAGCAACGTGCTGGACCTGGACCAGAGCCTGCACTGGACCGAGATGGACGACGCCGGGCGCGTCATCTCCGCGCAGAACGTGCGCCGCGTGGTCTGGGACGGCCCCCACCTGACCGCGGCCGCCGCCGGCTACCTCGAGCCCGGCGCGCCCACGCTGGCGACGACGCCCGACCTCGGGCTCTCCGGCTTCGTCGGGGACGCCGGCTATGGCGCCCGACCGCTCGCGATGTCCGTGAGCGCGCCGCTGCAAGCCGGCAGCCCCGCCAACGGCTGCACGCCGGTGACCGGGGTCGCCGGCTCGGTCGTCCTGATGCGGCCGGAGTGCCGCGGCTCCTCCGTGCTCGAGGACCTGGAGCAGGGCGGCGCGCTGGGTGCGCTCTACGTGGTCGCGGGGCCGGCGCTGCTGCCGGCCAACTCCGCCGAGGAACGCATGCCGGTCTCCAGCAACATCCCGATGCTGACGATCACCGACGCCGACGCCCAGCTACTCGAAACCGCCCTGGGCGGGGGCGCGGTGACGGTCTCGATCAGCGCGACCGCGGACCAGCTGGTGGGCGCGGACGATCAGGGACGCGTCTACCTCTACGCGACCCAGCCCATCACCGGGAGCACGCTCGCCCACTTCGACACGCTGGCGCGCCCGAACCTCCTGATGGAGCCAGTCGAGCCACCGACGCCGCTGCACGACGCGGACATCACACCGGCCCTGCTGCGCGACATCGGCTGGGAGCCCTTCTGCGGCAACGGCCGACTCGATCAGGAGGAGCCCTGCGACGACGGCGACGACAACAGCGACGACACACCGGACGCCTGCCGCGAGAGCTGTGTGCTGGCCGCCTGTGGTGACACGGTGATCGACAGCGCCGAGGAGTGCGACGACGGCGACGACAACAGCGACGACGAGGCCAACGCCTGTCGCACCGACTGCAGCGCGGCGCGCTGTGGCGACGGCGTGGTGGACGACGACGAGGCCTGCGACGACGGTGACGCCAACAGCGACAGCGCGGCGGACGCCTGCCGCACCGACTGCAGCGTGCCGTTTTGCGGCGACGGTGTGGTGGATGATGGGGAGGTGTGTGACGACGGCGATGCCAACAGCGACAGCGAGGCAGACGCGTGTCGCATTGACTGCAGCGCGGCGGCCTGTGGCGACGACGTCGTCGACGACGGTGAGCAGTGCGACGACGGCGACGAAAACGCCGACGAGCCGGGGGCCGAGTGCCGCCTCGACTGCACGCCCGCGCGCTGTGGCGACGCGGTGGTGGATGACGGCGAAGACTGCGATGATGGGGAGGACAACAGCGATAGCGCAGCCGACGCCTGCCGCGCCGATTGCACGGCTGCTCGCTGCGGGGACGGAGTGATCGATGACGGGGAGCAGTGCGATGGCGAGGAGGAATGCCTGGACGACTGCCTGCTTCCCGGCTTCGAGCGCGCCCCCGATGGCGGCATCGTGGAGGAAGATCCCGACAGCGACGGCGACGGCGGCGGCGGTGACGACGGCTGCGGCTGCAGCGTGCCCGGACAGCAGCGCGGGAAGGCTCCGGTGGCGCTCATGCTGAGCGGCCTGCTCGTGCTCGGCCTGCGACGGCGCACGCGTCTGATCCTACCGCTGATGGCCGCACTGCTCGCGGCGGTGCTGCTCGCCGCATGCGAGGGCGACGAGGGTGGCGACGGCAGCCGCGGCTCCCGCTCAGGCCCGGGCGATGAGAGCGACGGTGACGACCGCATGGACGGCGGCGCGCGCGGCATGGACGGCATGAGCGGTTTCGGCAACGCGGACGCCCAACCACCACAGCTTCCCGTGCCCGATGGTGGCTTCCCCGACGCGGCCACCGGTGGCGACGACGACGATCCGGACGACGACGGCTGCGGCTCGGTCGAGCTCGAGCCGATGGTCAACGCCGTCGTCGAACCGGGCAACCTGCTGGTGGTCTTCGACAACAGCGGAAGCATGAGCAGCCTCTGGAACGGTGATGCGCGCTGGCTGGTCGCCGCCAACGCCCTGCGCGACGCGGTCAGCTCCCTGTCGGAGTACCTGACCGTGGCGGCGATCGTCTTCCCGACGGCTACGGGCGGCTGCGACGTATCCTCGATCGACAGCCCCGAGCAGATCCGCTTCTTGCCGGGCTCGACCTTCATCGCTGCCTGGGACAACTTCATGTCGCAGAACAGCCCGGGCGGCGGAACACCGCTGGGCGGCGCGCTGATCGCCGCCGATCAGGCGCTGATGATGTCGACGCTCAGCGGCGCCACCAACGTGATCGTGCTGACCGACGGCGCGCCCGGCTGCGACACGACGCCGCTCGACACGCTGCCTCCGGCCTGGCTCGGCATGGGCATCCAGACCCACGTGGTCGGCTTGCCCGGCTCGGAGGCGGCCGAGACGGTGCTCGACAACCTCGCGATGGGCGGCGGCACGATGCAGCACCTGCAGCCGGACGACGCCCGCGCCCTGCGCCGGCAGCTGGCCGGCATCATCAGCGAGACCGTCAGCAGCGCGCTCGAGAGCTGCACGATCCCGCTCGATCCCGCGGCCCCCAACCCCGACGACGTGCACGTGGTCGTGACGGAGGGCGGTACACGCGCTTCGGCCGACCGCGACCTGGGCGAGGGCGGAGGCTGGACCATCAATGAGGCTGGCAGCGAGCTCGAGTTCTTCGGGATCTTCTGTGACAAGGGGCTGGCCGGCGACTACGACCGCATCTCGATCGAGTTCGGGTGTGTCGACCTGCCGCCGCTCGAGCCACCGGTGTTGGAGTGATCGCGTCGCGCTGGCGGCGCACGGGGAGACTGACTCATGAGAGAGGCTTTTCTTAGGGCAGCGTGTGCGGCGGCCGCGGCGGTGTTGTTCCTGGCCGGCTGTGGCGACGACGGTGGCGACTGCGACGACGGCGAGGCGGAGTGCATCAGCCAGTCGCTGGTTCGCAGCTGCGTGCCGGGCAAGGGTGGCAACGAGTGGTTCGTGCACTCCTGCGGCGAGGAGGAGGTCTGCAGCAGCCGCGGCGGCGGCGCGTCCAGTGCCGACGATGCGGGTGCTTCGGCGCCGGCCGGCTCGGGCGCCGCGTGTGTCGGTACCTGCACCGCGGGTGCGGGCGAGTGCGTCAGCGACGTGATCGCGCGCTACTGCGTCGACGGCCGCGCCTGGCAGATCAACCCCTGCGGTGCCGGCCAGCGCTGCGTCGATGGCGCCTGCGAGTTCGGCGACGGCGGCCTGCAGCTGTGCAACCCGGGCGCCCGCGAGTGCGGCAGTGAGGACATCGAGAAGGTCTGCGACCGGGATGGCAGCAAGTGGCTCGAGCAGGACTGCCAGGACGGCGAGCAGTGCCTGGTCGATCGCTGCGCGCCGGACCCGGACGCCTCCTGCGACGTGGAGAGCCGCTGCCTCGACAACAAGACCGCGCTGCGCTGCCTCGGCGAGGACCGCGGCTTCGAGGTGGTCGAGTGTGACGGCGACAACTACTGCGAGGACGGGCGCTGCCGCGGCACGATCTGCGCGATCGGCTCGGTCTGCGCTGAGGACAACCAGGTGGTCGAGTGCCTGGACGGCGAGTCGCTGCGCACCACCCAGTGCGCGGTCAACGAGGCCTGCAAGCAGGAGCGGGACAACGCCGTGTGCGTGCCGAAGACCTGCGAGCCGGGTGCGATCGTCTGCGGTGACCCGCTCGACGACAGCGTTGATACGATGCAGTTCTTCAGCCAGTGCCGCTCCGGGGTCGAGACCCTCTCGGGTCTGCCCGAGTGGGTGCGCGGCGAATGCACCGGGTTGCTGCAGTGCGATCCGGTGGCGGCGCTGCTCGGCACGCCCTGCCAGCAGGAGTGCACGCCCGGCGCCCAGACCTGCCTGCGCGACCCGGTGCTCGGCATCGCGGACGGCTGGGCCGAGTGCCTGGACGACGGCACCTGGGGCCCGGTGACCAGCTGCAACACCGGCGGGCTGCGTGAGCAGTGCGTCATCAAGCGCAACCTGGATGCCAGCGTGCTGCCGGAGGCGATCTGCGCCGAGCCGGTCTGCGCCCACGTGATCGACAACCAGGCCGGCGAGGGCGGCTCCTGCAACGGCGCCCAGATCCAGCCCTGCAGCGAGGACGGCGAGCTGCAGGATCCGGTCGCCTGCGAGGTCGGCATCTGCCGCGCCACCCTGCTCGAGACCCAGGCCGACGGCCGCGTGCCCGGCGCCTGCGACCAGGACGTGGAGTGCGAGGAGGGCGAGGAGCGCTGTCTTGTCGACAACCTGATCCCGAGCACGCTCTACCAGATCTGCGAGAACGGCTTCTGGAGCGCGCGCCTGTCGACCTGCACCGACGACGGGCAGTGCCTCGACTTCGTCGACGCGTCGGGGCTGCGCAAGAAGGTCTGCGGCGCCGACTGCTCGCCGGGCGAGAAGCGCTGCAACATCAGCGACCAGGTCGAGACCTGCGACGACGACGGCAACTGGGGCAGCGCGACCAGCTGCGACGTGGGCGTGTGCTCGACGCTCGGCTCGGACCCGGGCAAGCGCGACGCGGCCTGCGTGCTGGAGTGCATCCCCGGCGAGGTGCAGTGCACCGGCGCCTCCGTGAGCGCCTCCGACGGCGTCAACACGGGCTTCGCCCAGGAGGCGGTCTGCGATGCAGACGGCCTGCTCGGCACGCCCACCGATTGCGCCGCCGACACCGCCTGCCGTGTGTCCAGTACGGGCACCCATGTGGGCTGCGTGGAGTGCATCGGTCCCGACGTGTTGGGTGGCAACCAGTGGGGCTACATGGACACGCGCTGCGATCCGGCTGCGGCGACCCAGGTGCAGGAGTGCCAGGACGACAACAGCTGGGCCGCGAGTCGGGCCTGCAACGGCGCCACCAGCTGCCGCATGGTCAACGGCTCCAGCTGTGGCACCTGCTCGATCGACGGCGTGGTCATGCCGTGCACCGAGAGCAATCTGGCGACCGAGCAGATCTGCGGCCAGTGCACGCACGCAAACATTGGCACACTTGCGTCATGTCGTGACGCCACGATCGTGTCACTGACGGCCTCGACCACGGTGGACACCTGCGAGACGCTCTTCGGCGACGGCACCGCCACCGAGGCCGCCGGACAGCCCACCGGCACCGCGGAGTGGGGCGGCTGGCTCGATTGCTGCGATGGAATGGCGGTCGGCGGCGCCGATGGCGAGTTCCTGCAGAACTCGACCTGCACCTCGCGCGGCTACGGCACGCCCGTGGCGGCCGGCGGCGCACCCGATTGTTGCAGCCTGTGGGTCAGCGCCGGAGTCGGTGCAGCGTTTGCATACTGCAGCCCGTAGTGATCCAGGACGCCGGGCCTGGCGCGCGCCCCCGCGGGGGCTTGGCAGAGGGGATTTCTCACCTGCCCGCCGGTGCTACCAAGGCCCCTTCCCTCCCATCCCGG
>JAPPOT010000277.1:6815-7479 GCA_028817855.1 Myxococcales bacterium | reverse complement strand
GCCCTACTCGAGCCGGCGAGGCAGTGAAGACTCTCCAGTCTTTCCACAATACTGCTCACATCCTTGAGAGACGCTGTCAAGGTGACTTTGGCGAAATTTCGCGCTCTATGCATTGAAATTATTAGTGAATCTAACCTTCTCGTTGTCATGTTTCGACAGGATGTCAAAATGTGACATTCTCTTGGGCGTAGGAGGTGGCTATGGCCGAGCGAGCGAGCCAGATGAGTGCTGACGAGGAGGAGCGCCGGCGGAAGAATCAGCGCGTCGCTGCCGCACGTTTCGTCGAGCCACTGCGCGACAAGCTTCGTGAGGCCCTGGCAGAGCGGAACCGCAACTACTCCAGGCTTCAAGAGGACATCCGTGATGCGACCGCCAACTCGACACGCGCGACCGTGGATCGGCGCAAGCTGACCAAGTTCCTCAGCGATCCACCCGAGAAGTACGACGTTCAGTTCAAGGCGACCGAGCTTCTGGCGCTCGACGCGTTCTTCGCTGTGCATGGCGGGCTCTATGGCCTGCTGCGCGCGCATCGGCTGCTCGATTCGCTCACCGCGAGCGACCACATCGTCTGCTACATGGGGTCGGTCGCGCACAAGGAAACGGGGGGCGTGAAGACCGACCACATCTCACTCTGGGATGCGCGGGCGATCGCACGGCTTCGCGG
>JAPPOT010000277.1:0-6805 GCA_028817855.1 Myxococcales bacterium | reverse complement strand
ATGGTGCTTGAGGGAGCGTTGACGATGGATGGCGAGCGTCGACTTCGAGTTCCGCGACGTCTTCATCGAGGGCACTGGTGATGAAGAACGACTCGTCGACGCGCTGACGTCCCGTCGCGGTGCGAGCACGATTTGCGTCGGGAGCCCGAAGAGCTCACGTGCCTCCCGGCTCCAGCTTGCGGACATGTTCTCCAGCTCTCGTGATTTGCCGTTCAGGCTGCTCTTCCCGAGCGAAGCGGCTCGCAGCATCGCGACGCCCGTCGTTGGCGCTCTCGAGGAGTTCGATCATGTGCGGCCAGACGGCAAGACCGCCGTCAGCGGGATCGTGACCTTCGAGGAAACCAAGCCCACGTTTCGGGGCTACTATGGAGACGTCGATGAGTGTTGGGGCGTGGTATGCGCAAAGCGCTACGGGGAGCGGTACGGTGTGAGCCTTTCAGGTTGTACCGGCCCAGCGACCTACGCGATGTCGAAGGTGTTCCCGACCGTGCCTGACAGGTTGGAGAACGAGGGCGACGACGCCGTGCTGTGGGCCCTCGGACGAGTCACGCTGGAAGAGGCGGACCCGGGCAAGCAAGCGGCTCGAAGACAGGTGGCGCGCGTGGCACTCGAGGGCTCACCGAAGGTCTGGACGCCTCCGAGGTGAGGTGCCCAGTCTTGCAGGCGAGCCTCAAGCTTACCTCGGCCGCGTGCCTGCTCTCTGGCTCACTGTCAGTTGAGCCGAGAGGCGAACGACCGCTTCCGTGGGAACACCGACGCTTCGCAAGTACGAAGCCGTCGACCCGTGGTGTTCGCGCAGCCAGCGCAACGTGCCCCGGAGTGACTCAGGTTGTACCTCGTAGTGCGAGGGATCCTTTCTCGCCGGATCGCGCCCGGCGAGGCTGGCGACGCGCTGCAGGTGAGGCTGCGAGGCGCAGTAGTCCGCGACGATGTCGTCCTCGGATACCCCGAGCAAATCCAGCAGCAGCGCTGCAAAGAGACCGGTCCGGTCTTTGCCCGCAGCGCAGTGGAACACGGCTGGCAGCGCGTTCGGCATGGCGAGGCGCTCGAAGGCGGTGCGGATCGCGGGCTGGGCGTGGCGCAGTGGCAAGATGTAGCTCTCGACCCCGTAGGGGGGAACGCGCTTCCAGCCTTCTTCGACGGTGGGGTTACTGAGCGGGGCGTGCTCGTGGGCGATGCCGAGCGTGACAAGAGGGTGACGGTCCAGCGGCTGCACCTCATGTGTGGCCCGCAGATCGATCACCGTCTTGAGTCCCAGCTCGTCGCGCGCGCGGACGGCGTCCGCTCGCGTCATCCAGTCGAGGGCTGCGGATCGGTAGGTCACGCCACGTCGCACGCGCAGACCGTCCTCGGCTTGAAGGCCGCCGATGTCTCGAAAGTTCGCCACGCGCTCGAACATGTGGGCTCTCGCTGGGCTAGACGCGGAACGCGCGTTGCTCGCGCGGGTAGGCTGCTTGGAGGTGGTCCTTGACGGCGCGAGCCATCGACCAGGCGCCGTCCGTGGCGTTGCTCGCGATGGTCGCGATCAGGTCATCGCCGTGGCAGGAGGAGTGGAACGACACGCCGGCGTCCGAACCCGTGATGAACAGGATCGGAGGCTCGGTGCGGTCATCGTCGATCCAGAGGCCGTGGCCGTAGTGCTCATGGCCCCTGTAGTGCGCGGCCTCAGTCAGGAACTCTCGAGTCAGCCCGGGCGAGAGTAGTTGGCTCGACAGGAGGGCTCGCCAGAGCCGCGTCACGTCGGCGGCGGTGACGAAGGCGCCGCCGTCCGGGCCGCCGATCACCGGCAGGACGTGGACATTGGAGCGCCACTTGCCATCGACCCTCCGGTATCCGGTGGCGGTGTGCGGGGGCAGCTCGTCGAAGCGGAAGAAACCCGAGTCGGTCATTCCGGCGGGTCCCATGACCTCGCGCTGGATGTACTGGTGGTAGCTCCCCGCGAGCTGCTCGATCAGCAGGCCGAGCATGACGTAGCCGCCGTTGGAGTAGGAGAAGCGGGCTCCCGGTGCGAACTTCTGGGGACCCGCGGTCAGCATGGGCAGGTAGTCGGTGGGCGTCAGGAGCTTGTGGGGAGCGACCGGGAGCTCGAAGTTGTCGAAGTCCTCGATGACCTCCTCGTCGAGGTAGTCGTAGACGCCCGAGGTGTGGCTCAGAAGATGCCGCACGGTGACGTCTTCCGAGACGCCCGGGAGCTCGACCTCGAGCAGGTCGAGCAGGCGCGATTCCAGTGCGCACTTGCCCTCGTCGATCAGGCGTCCGACGGCGAGTGCCGTGAGCAGCTTGGTGCCCGAGGCCGTTGCGAAGCGCGTGTGCGTCGAATTGGGGACGCCGTGGGTGCGGTCGGCCAGTCCGTGCGCTGCCGACACCAGCACCTCGGGGCCGGCATCGACGCGCACGACGCCGGAGAAGTCACCCGCCCTCGCGACCTCGTCGACGACCTGCCGCAGCTCCGACATGCTGGCGTACTGACACGCCGCGCCGACGCGGGCAACTCAGCCCTCCCAGTCAGGCCGCGTGATGGCATAGAGCCACTCGTCGATCCACGTCCCGCGTTTCAGGACGGCGCGCCGCAGCGTGCCCTCGTGCTTGAAGCCGAGCTTCTCGACGACGCGCTTCGAGGCGTCGTTGCCGACGAAGATGCTCGCGGAGATGCGCTCGGCGCCGCGCTCCGCAAAGGCGTGGCCGATCAGGGCGCCGACGCCTTCGGTCGCGATGCCCTGGCCATGGCAGGTGGGCGCGAAGGCATAGCCGATGTCGATCGTCGTGGGCTCGCCGTCGATCGGCCGCAGGCTGACACCACCGACGCAGCGGTCGCTGGCTCGCTCGATGACTGCGAAATCCAGGTCGAGCTCCGTCTGCGCCGGGTTCCGGCGCTTTGCCTCCGCCCAGAAGCCTTCCAGGTCTTCGGGGCCCTCGGGGCCCTCCCACACGATCGTGTCGAACATGTCGGTGCCGACGATCGCGTCGTGGTGGCCGCGGATCTGCTCCAAGCTCGGCCACGTGAGGACCAACCGCTCGGTCTCGATGCGCGGTGGGCTCCATGTCACCGGTACCTTTGCGTCGGCTGCGGGATCGATCGGGAAGACATGCACTGAGACCGCCTGCCAGCGCCCGTCGCTCTTTACGTAGACGCGCACGAAGCGCTGCTCTGCGGGTCCCTCCGGGTGGTAGACGCGAATCCGTCCGCGCGTCACCGCGGTGGCTCCGTGGATCTCGAAGCCGCGCTCGCTGAACTCGACGCGGCGTTTGGGCGTGGGCTCCATCATCTTGGCCTTGCCCAGCTCCGAGCGCCCGTCGGGCCACGTCAGTCGGATGTCATCGGCCAGGATCTCCGCAAAGGGAGCGCGGTCGTTCTCGATGTAGACGCGATTCCAGCGGTCATCGAGATCCCGCACGACCCGTTCGTCCTCGTTCTGATTTGCCATGGTGGATCCCCCCGCCCGCGGCCGAGTGTATTCCAGAATTGCGGGGGCCGCTGCGCTACGGGCAGACGCCGGTGGGAGTGCCTTCGATCTCGCAGGGAACGCAGCGCTGGACGCTCGTGCAACCCTCGCTGGTGGTGATGGCCTGCAGCTCCGGGGGCACGAGGCACGCGTAGGTGCATACGCCCGGGGCGGTGCCACCCAGTGCAACGCACGATGTCGGTGCGCGGGGGGGCGTGCGCAGGAGCTCGCGGGGGATGCATCGGTCGTCCGCGTTTGCACAGCTCTCCTGGGGCAGGGCCGCCGCCTCGGGCGGGGCCAGCGCCAGCGGCACGCACGCGCCGCGCGAGACGTCGTCGAGCACGCAGCAATCGGGGAACACCGTGCGCGGCTCGGACGGGCCCGGGTCGCCCGCGAGCTGGCAGGCGCCGGTGGCGGCGCCATCGACCGGCTCGAAGCACGGCGCGCAGCGGTGGGCCGCCGGGCAGCCGGAGGTCGGCAGATCCGGCTGCGCCGCGATGAACGGCAAGCACTCCGCGAGGCAGCGCCCCTCACCACCCAGCACGGAGCTGCACGACATCGGCACATGGGCGTCGTCGCGCAGGAACGCTTCGGGTGAGCACAGCGCGCCCTCCGCGCACGCGTCTCGCCCCAGGGCCGCGCGCTGCTCCGAGTCGACCAGATCCTCCGGCACGCAGCGCCCGCCGCCGTCGCAACAGCTCGCGAACGTCACCGCGCTCTGGGTCGGTCCGGGGTCGTCGCCGATCGCGCAGGCTCCGCTCTCGAGCCCGTCCACCGGCTCGAAGCAGGGTGCGCAGACGTGCTGCTCGGGGCAGCCGCCGGCGGGTAGCTCGCCGGCCTGGTCCGCGATGCTCGGCAGGCAGGTGGCCAGGCACCGGCCCTCGGCGCCGAGCAGCGAGCTGCAGCTGTCGGGGATGTACGGGTCGTCGGTCAGCGCCGCCTCGGGCGAGCACAGCTCGCCTTCCTTGCAGGCATCGCGGGCCAGCCCATCCCGATCGCCCTCCGGAACCATGTCGCTCGGGATGCAGCGCCCGACACCATCGCAGCAGCTGCCGAAGGTGACGGCGGAGGTCAGCGGCCCGCCGTCGTCGCCGAGCTCGCAGGCCCCCGTGGCCTCGCCGTCCAGGGGATCGAAGCACGGTGCGCAGACATGCTGCTCGGGGCAGCCGCCGGTGGGCAGGTCGTCGACCTGGTCCTGCAAGCTCGGAAGGCACGAGGGCAGGCAGCGTCCCTCCGCGCCGAGCAGCGAGTCGCAGGTCGCGAAGACCACCGGGCCGTCCTCGAGGAAGACCTCCGGGAGGCAGATGAGCTCGTCCCCGCACAGCGCGCTCTCCAGATCCGCGCGCTGGTCCTCCGGGACCACCTCCGCTGGAACGCAGCGCGCCACGCCGCCACAGCAGGTCTCGAAGATCGCCGGCGGCTCCGCGGGCTCGTCGTCGCCGAAGCCGCACACGTCGGTGGACGCGCCGTCGATCGGGTCGAAGCACGGTGCGCACAGCTCCCCCTCGCGGCAGGTGTCGCGCTCGAGCAGGTCCGCCTGCTCGGCGAGCGCGGGCAGACAGCTGGGCAGGCAGCGGCCCTCTACGTCCAGCGTGGCGCGGCAGGGCTCGGGCGTGAAGTCCTCGTCCTCGATGAATCCCAGCGGCGTGCACAGCAGCTCGTCGCCGGTGCCCGTGGGGCAGCTGTCGGCCTCGAGGCTTCCGCGGGCCGCGGTCGGGACCAGGTCCGCCGGTACGCAGCGGCCGTGGGCCTGGCAGCACGACTCGAAGAGCGTGGGCGCTTCGCTTGGTCCTGGGTCGCCGCCGAGATCGCACACGCCTGTTTCGTCGCCGTCGAGCGGGTCGTAGCAGGGGGCGCAGAGATAGCCGTCCGCGCAGTCGCCCTCGGGCAAGTCCGCGGCCTGGTCGGCGACCGTCGGCAGGCACGCGGGCACGCAGCGGCCCTCGGCCCCCAGCAGCGAGCTGCAGGTGTCCAACACCGTCGATTCGTCTTCCAGGAACTCCTGCGGGACGCACAGCAGCTCGTCCCCGCACAGCTCGCTGTCCAGGCTCTCGCGCTGATCGTCATCGACCAACGTCCCGGGTACGCAGCGGCCGATCTCGCCGCAGCAGTCCTCGAACAGGCGCGGGGGCTCGCTCGGTCCGGGATCATCGCCGAGCTCGCACAGCTCCGTGCTCTCCCCATCCAGGGGATCGAAGCAGGGAGCGCAGAGATGGTGCTCGGGGCAACCCTCGGTCGGCAGCTGATCGCGTTGCTCCGCCAGCGCCGGTACGCAGTCGGGAACGCAGCGGCCCTCCGCACCCAGCAAGGACTCACACGTGCTCAGCGGGTCCCCATCGGGACGCAGCGCGTCGGGCACGCACAACAGCGCCGGCTCGCAGCTGTCCTGCGAGAGGTCTTCGGTCTGCTCGCTCGTGAGCAGCGCGCTCGTGACGCAGCGACCGAGGTCGTGGCAGCAGGGCTCGAGCAACCCCGGCTCATCGGGCGGGGGCTCGAAGTCGTCGAGGCAGCCGCCCACCATGGCGAGCAGGGCGGCAGGCGGGCCAAGCGCCCAGGGCTGGATCGGGAGACGATACATCGGGCGGAACGTGGCGATGTGTTTAGCAAATTGCGCGATGGGGTGCGACGGAAGGGCCCACCGGGCGCAACCCTCGCGGGCGCGGCGCGGTGGGCCGACCATAGGCGCCACGCCGCGGCCGCTGGGTTGCCCGATCGCGCCACGCGTGGAGTGACCCATCGGCAGCGCGGCGCCAGGTCCGTCCCGTCCCTCGCTGCCATCGCGTGCACCATTCGCCCTGAATTCCTCACCATCAGTCTACTTCGTGACCTGCCCATGGCCACAGGGGTCACCCCTGGCGCGCGTGGATCGACATGCCCAGGCAGGGACAAGCCGTCACCAAAGTTTGGCGCAGCCTGCAAGTCCACAATGGGGATGGGCTCGGGGTTGGCTGGAGGTGGTGGTGCGAGTTCCCAGGCTGGTCGTGCTGATGGTCGTGCTCGGCGCATGCGCCGAGGGGGTCACGGTGGGGCCCGAGGCATCCACCCGTCTTCCGATCAGCGAAGCCCCGGCTTCGGCCGAGGTGCCGATGGCGGGCAGCGTCGCCGACGAGGAGCCGGTCGAGCCGATGATGCCGATGACGACCGCCTACACCGGCGAGTCGTGCGTGATGAACGAGCCGGTGACGTGCATCTGCGAAGACACGGGCACCGAGGGGCAGCGGCGCTGCCTCTTCGATCCCAACTCGCCGACCCAGGGCACGCTCAGCGACACCTGCGAACGGTGTGCGCCGCCCGCAGAGCCGGAGGCCGAGGAGCCTGAGGCCCCGTCTGACACGCCAGATGCCTCGGGTTCGGAGCCGGAC
>JAPPOT010000424.1 GCA_028817855.1 Myxococcales bacterium | reverse complement strand
ACGTCCTGTCCCGGTTCCAGCCGACGTTCTTCCTCGCGCTGGCCGCGCACGCGGGCGGCACGCCGACCGTCACGGCTGCGCTGGTGGCGCTCGCCTTCCTGCCCTACGTGGGGCTGCTGCTCTTCGAGCCGGGTCCCCGCGCGGACCTGCGCACGGCGCTGTTGCTGGCGGCCGCGAGCGGGCTGGTGCTGGTCGTTGCGCCGAGCGTGCTCTCGGACGATGTCTACCGCTACCTGTGGGATGCCCGCGTGCTGCTGTCCGGCGTCGACCCCTACGCCTACCCGCCCGATGCGCCCGCCCTGGCCGGCCTGCGCGACGATGCCTGGGCGCGCATTAACCACCGACACATCCCGACCATCTATCCGCCGGCGGCGCAGGGCCTGTTCGCGCTGGCGGTCGCGCTGTGGAGCTCGGTGACCGCCCTCAAGGCGCTCGCGCTCGGGCTGCACCTCGCGACCGTGGCGCTGCTGCCGCGCGTGGTATCCGCCCACGGCGGTGACGGCGTCGCCGCGATCCGGGCGGTCTACCTGCTCGCGCTCAACCCGCTCGCTTTGACCGAGAGTGCCCTGGGCGGGCACGTGGACGTCGCCGTGGGCCTGTGCGCGCTGATGCTCGGCTACGCGCTGCTGCGGCGCCGGCAGCGCGCGGCCGCCGGGCTGATCGCGCTCGCCAGCGGGCTGAAGCTGGTCGGTATCGTGCTCGCTCCCCTATTGCTACGCGGGCGCGCGGCGTGGGCGGCGCTTGCGCTGCTTCTGTCGCTCGGCTGCGTCTGGCCGCTCGCCCACGCAGGTTCGGCCGACGCGGCTGCCAGCTCGGGCGTCGGCCACTACGCGCAGCGCTGGCGCGGCAATGAAGGCCTCTACGGCCTGGTCGAGGACGGTTGCCGCGCTCTGGTCGACGCCCTCGCCGCCGACGGCGCCGACCGCAGCGAGGGCGTGGGCAGCGCGGAGATCGAGCTCGAGCTGCTGGCCCCGGTGCTCGCGCGGCTGCAGGGCACGCCCTTCGATCCGGGCGGCTCGCTGCGCGGCGAGCGCAAGCAGCGGCGTCCGGCGTCGGTGCTCGACCGCGCTCACCTGGCTGGCCTGTTGGCGCGCTCGCTCGTGGCAGCTTTCGTCTTCGGATTGTCGCTGTGGCTCGGGCTGCGCGGGCGTGATCCCCTGATGTCGCTGCGGGCCGTCCTGCTCGCGGTGCTCTTGCTCAGCCCCCAGCTGCACCCCTGGTACCTGCTGTGGCTGTTGCCGGTGGAGCTCGCGCTGGGCCGGCGTGTGCTGCTGGTCTGGTCAGCCGTCGCGCTGGTCGCCTATGCGCCCCTGGATGGGTGGCTGTCGGCGCGGCAGTGGCAGGAGCCCGCGGTGGCGCGCCCGCTGCAGTTCGGCCTGGTCCTCGCCGCCCTCGTCCTGGAGCGGTGGCAGCGGGCGCGCGGCCCGGTGGTGCCGGCCGATTCTGCGCGTTGACCGCTCCCATTTGGCGGTTTAGGCTGGCCCGGCTTCGCGCCAGGGACAGCGCCTATGCGCCCGGGCTGCGATCTCTTGGGCCATGCAGGTCTGTCCCTACTGCCAGCTGATTCTCCCGGACAACCAGGAGACCTGTCCGCACGACGGCGAGACCGGCAAGGAGGCCGCGCCGGCGCCGGTGCCCGCCCAGCTGCACGAGAAGTTCTCCGAGGTCACGACCTATGCGCAGGGCGAGACCGGTACCAGCTACCGTGCCCAGCAGACGGCCTCACGTTACGCCGGCTTGCTCAAGGTGGTGCCGGTCGCGGGCCTCGACGCCTCCGAGCGCGGTCGCATGCGGCGCGAGCTGCGCAAGCAGACCAAGCTCACGAACAACAGCCTGGTGCGGATCATCGACGGCGGCGAGGTCGAGGCGGAGATCTGGCTCTTCCGCGACTTCGTCGACGGGGAGTCGCTGGCGCAGCGCATCCGGCGCCAGGGTCGCATCGAGCTGCCCGAGGCGCTGTCAACCACCGCGCAGATCGCGACTGCCCTCGACGAGCTGCACCGCAACGGGCTGCTGCATCGGGACGTGAAGCCGGGGCACGTGATCCTCGAGCTGCGCGAGGACGGCGTGCCGATCGTGAAGTTGATCGATGCCGGCATCGCCGCGCGCCTCGAGAGCGGCTCGGTCTTCGATCTGGTCGGCACGCCCGCGTACATGTCGCCCGAGCAGGTGGCCGGCAAGCTCGTCAGTTTCCGCAGCGACCTCTATGCGCTGGGCTGCGTGCTCTACGAGATGCTCACCGGTACGCCGCCCTTCACGGGTGACGACACGAGCGCGGTGCTCGATGCCCACCGTAACGCCGAGCCGCCGCCGCTGCCCGAGGAGCTGCCTGCTGCGGTGACCGGTCTGGTGAGCTCGTTGCTTGCCAAGGAACCGCGCAAGCGCCCGTTCTCGGCCCAGCAGGTGCGACGCACGCTCGAGCCGCTGCTGCCCGACACCACGCCCGCTGCGCGCAGCGCTTCCACCACCTCGGCTGGCATCGTGCGTGCGCCCGCGGCCCCCGGATTCGAGCGCGCAGACGACACCGAGGAGATCGACCTCGAGGAAATCCAGGCGCTCGAAGCCGAGGTGGAAGCGGAGGCGTTGGGCGAGGGGCGCGAGACCATGAGCCTCAGCGTCGAGGATCTTGCGGACCTGGCCGTCGAGGATGACGACGAGGTCGACGGTGAGGAGGTCGCGGTCGAGGAGGAAGAGGCGGCCGAGGCGCAAGAGGCGGCACCGGAAGCGGGCGTGGAGCCGGAGGGCGCACCGGACGATGGGGAGGCCGCAGCCGAGGCTGCGGCGGGATCCCCCGACGCCGAGCCTGCGGGCGCGAGCGACGCCGCGCAAGGCGACGCCGAGCATGGCGCCGCCGCGGACAAGGAAGCAGCGCTGGTGGCTGGGCGACCGTCTGTCGACTTCGACGTGGAGTCTCTCTTCGATGACGACGTGAAGACCGATCAGGGCGAGGCCGCGCTCGAGGCTGCCGCGCCTACGCAGCTCTACCGGCCAGACGACGAGGAGGCCAAGCCGACGAAGATCTACCAGCCCGAGGCCGACGACGAGGGCACGGTGGTGGCGCCGCGACCCGGTCCACCGGAGAAGTCGGGCCCGCCGTGGATGATCATTGGCGGCGTTGCCGCGGTGCTGCTCGTGCTCTGGATGTTGATGTCGGGCGGCGACGAGGAGCCGGTGCCCGCAGCCGCGGCCGCGGCTGCTGATGACGACCGGGCGAGCGCGACGGCGGCAGCCGGGAAGAACGCACCGGTCGCGCCGGGAGACCAGCCCGCGGCAGAGCCGGAGGCCAAGCCCGGGGATCAGCCGAGCGCGGCTGCGCAGGCAGCGGAGGCCCAGCCGGCGCCCGCGCCGGCCGAAGAAGCCAAGCCCTCCGAGGAGCCCGCTGCGCAGCCCCAGGAGCCGCCGGCCGAAGAGCCCCCCGCGGCGCCGGCCGAAGAACCGGCGCCGGCCGAAGAACCGGCGCCGGCCACCGAGGCCAGCAAGGAGGCCGACGACAGCACCGGCAAGGTAGCGCGCCCGCGCAAGTCCGCAGCCGAGCGCAAGAAGGAGGCGGCTGAGCACAAGGACACGGCGCGCGAGCACTGGAAGGCCAAGCGCTACAAGGATGCGGCCCGCTCCTACGAGAAGGCCACGCGCCTGGTGCCGTCCGATGCCGGCGCTTTCGCGGGTCTGGGCGCGTCGCGTCTGGCCGCCGGCGATGCCAAGGGGGCGATCAAGGCCTACCAGCGCGCGGTTCGGCTGCAGCCGAAGTCCTCGGGGTTTCACGCAGCGCTCGGGCGCGCCTACTTCCAGAGCGGCGACAAGGCGCGCGCGAAGAAGGCCTACCAGCGCGCGCTAGACTTGAACCCACAGAACAGTGCGGCGAAGGCAGCACTGTCCAAGCTCTGAAGGAGGCTCGGCAGGGGGTCGCTGAACGGGGTCGCGGCGGCTCGCGCTCAGCCCGAGATCAGAGATTCCCCCTAGTCGTCCTCGCGGTCGCGGCGGCGCTTGTCGCGCTCCTCGTCGAGGGCGCGCGCGAGGCCGGAGGCCTTGCGGCCGATGGCGCCGAGGGCCTCGCTGGCGCGGGCGGCTGGGGCCAGCGGCAGGATGATGCGCAGCTCCAGCTGGCCGTCCTGGACGTGGGCCTCGAGGCGGCCCTCGGGGCAGCGTTCGAGCAGGGCGGCCTCGCCGCGCAGCCACAGGGCGACCGCCGTGTCGGGTAGCTGTTCGAGCGGCCAGCCACGCTCGCTGGCGGCACTCGCGGCCGCCTCTCGCGCGATCTCCGGGTCGAGCCCCAGCACGTCGCCCGCCAGGGCCTCGAAGCCGGTGAGCTGGCGCGCCCGCCACAGCCCGAGTCGGACCGCCTCGCACAGCCCGCGGGCGAGCTCGGCCTTGCCGTCACCGCCGGCTTCCGCGGCCGCCCGCAGGGCTTCGATGCGGGCGTCGTGGACACGCCGCGCCTCGTGGTTGGCGACCCCTGGTATCAGGCCTGCGACGCGTCCATCGGGCAAGCGGCCCGTGGGGCGGCGCGGGCTCCTGAGGACGTCCCTGCGGCCAGACGCCAGGTCATCGATATCCTTCGGTAATTTCCGAGTTCCGTGGGGGCCCGAGCGCCCACGGCGGACGCCGCTCGACTCGCTCCCCGTGCGCTCACGGCTGCTCTTGCGACGCTTGCTGGCCACGGGGCGCTACTACCGCCTTTTTCCTTGCGGCCCAACCTTTTATCCGTAGACTGCCAGCCCCTGCGCGGGCCCCGCGGTCCAGAAATACGCAGTTTCAAGGAGCGGACGATGTACGCGGTCATCAAGACGGGCGGCAAGCAGTATCGGGTCAGCGAGGGCGAGCGCCTGCGCGTCGAGAAGCTGCCCGGCGCCGTCGGCGATGCGATCGAGCTGGACGAGGTGCTGATGATCGGCGGCGAGAAGGTCGCCGTGGGCGCCCCGACCGTGAGCGGCGCCAAGGTCAGCGCCGAGATCGTCGGCCAGGGTCGCGGCAAGAAGGTGATCGTGTACAAGATCAAGCGCCGCAAGAGCTACCGCCGCAAGGCCGGCCACCGCCAGCCCTACACTGAGCTCAAGGTCACGGGCATCAGCGCCTGAGCAGAGACCAGTCAGGATCCGCAAGAACGAGGCACGGAAGATATGGCGCACAAAAAAGGTCAGGGCGCGACCCGCAACGGACGCGACAGCAACGCCCAGTACCGGGGCGTCAAGGTCTTCGGTGGCGAGACGGTCACCGCCGGCAGCATCCTCGTCCGCCAGGTGGGCAGCACCTTCCATGCCGGCCGCAATGTCGGCGTAGGCAAGGACTACACCCTCTGGGCCCGCATCGACGGCACCGTCAAGTTCGAGCGCATGGGCAAGCGCAAGCAGCGGATCTCCGTTTATTCAGAGTAGGGGGACCCAGGCGGGGTCCCCGGCTGAGGGGGAATCGCCGAGGTTCGCCCAGGAGCGGCTTTCCTCCTCGGGCCCATCCTCGACGTAGCGCTGCTACGCCTCCGGTGGCCCCTGCGGGGGCGCTCACCCCTGAACGAACCTCGACGATTTGAGTGGCCTGGAACGAACGACACCGCCCGACGGCGCACCTTAGGTGAGGCCCCGTTCGGGCACTCGTAAGGGATCACGACTGATGAGGCCCCAGGCACAGTGAGGCGGACGTGCCATGCCAGCGGCTCGGGCGACGCGGATCATCGCTGCTGGCGCAGCCGCACCACCGGGCGCTGCACCGCCAAGCCCAGCACGAGCACGGCCGGGCTGGGCCGGCCATAGAGGCCCAGCAGAGCTCGCGCGCAGCGCGGCGGAGCCTGAGGCGATCCGGTTTGGGGTGCCGTCCAGTGGCGCGACGATCTCGAAGAGCTGAGTGAGGTTCGGAGCCTGAGGCGATCCCGTGCGCACTCCCCGCCCGTGGCGCCTCGACGACTCCGGACGCACCCTCCGATTGCCGCCCCCCAAGAGCCTTTCCCGTACGACGCCTATCGAGCGAAGAAGCGCGGCTCATGGCGTGCCCACAGAGCGGAGGGTAGGTTGGGGGCATGGGTCGCGTGGTCTTTCTCATCGGCGCGTCGGGTGCGGGGAAGACCATGGTGGCGCAGGTCCTCGAGCAGCGGGCCCCGTGGGCGGGCAACACGCACTACTTCGACAGCATCGGGGTGCCTTCGGACGAGGTCATGGCAGCGCAGTTCGGCGGCCCGGAAGGTTGGCAACGCTGGGCAACGAGGCAGTGGATGGCCCGGCTTGTGGGCGGCGATGCCGCGTTGCAGCTGATCGAGGGATCGACGCGGCCTTCTTTCATCAGAGCAGCGGCGGAGCCCCATCGTGGACTCGAGCTCCGGATCGTGCTCTTGGAGTGCAGCGCGGAGGTGCGGCGGCACAGGCTCGTCGAGCTCCGTGGGCAGCCGGAGCTGGCGACTTCGCGCATGGACAGCTGGGCAGCGTATCTGCGAGGTCAGGCCGACGCGCTCGGTCTGCCAGTGCTCGACACCACTCGTTCCACACCGGAAGCGATCGCAGACGAGATTGAAGCACGATCGGGCCCAGCGTGAGCTTCCTGACCGCTGCTCGGCACTCGTGCCACTCGGAGCGCGTGCGCGTGCCCGCCCGGTGAAAAGGCCCTAGGGTTCGCGTGCATGGTTGCGCTGGTGGTCCCGACGCTGAAGACGAGTCGGCTGGAGCTTGCTCCGCTCTCGGAGCGTGATGGGCCCAGCATGTTTGAGCTATGGGCTTCACCGCAGGTGTGCCAGCACTCGGGGCCTGCGGTCGACTATCGGGGCGTGTCGATCCCATTGCCCGCCCGACAGCGGCAGGACAGCGATCGGCTCCTGGACTACTGGTTGAAACGCCGTGCAGAGGGGACCGGGTTTCGATGGGCCGTGCGGCTCGGAGCCGACCGTACATTCGTGGGCGCGGTGGGCTTCAACGAACTCGGTGAGTTGCCCGAGCTGGCCTATCACCTGCTGCCAGAGCGTTGGGGGCACGGGATCATGCAGGAGGCAGCTCGCGAAGCACTGGCGTGGTGCTTTTCGTCGAGCGAGGCGGTAGCGGTGGTGGCGTTCGTGGAGCCGGACAACGAGCGCTCCGCGAGCCTTGCGCGCCGGTTGGGATTTTCGAGGGATGGGGAGGACGACAGCGGAGCGCATCGATATGTGATGAGCGCTTCGCGATGGCGGGCTGACACCCTGAAGGCCTGATTGCGTCACGCACAAGATTGCTGACGATCACCGCGCGCCCTAGGCTTTCAGCCCATGTGCAGACCGATCGCCGCCGTCTGTTTGGCGCTGCTTGCGGGCTGCACACCTCCCGTCAGCTACGCGCGCAGGTCTCGATGAGGAGGACATCAACGAACGGCAACAGGAGCGCGACGAGCTCCGCCTCGCGATGCCCCTCGGCGTGGAGCTGCGCGGAGGAGAGGCACCCAGCGCCCTCGTCACCTTCGCCCTCATCCCCGAGCTCACCATCCCCGCATCCCCCCGCACCGACCCCGACCCGCGCCAGCCCCACCGCGCAGCCGCCGCGCTCG
>JAPPOT010000826.1 GCA_028817855.1 Myxococcales bacterium | reverse complement strand
ACGCTGCCGGAGTTGAAGCGATAGCCGATGTTGAGACCGACCTGAAAGGCCGGCACTGGCACCCAGTCGATCGCGAGCACGGGCCAGGCGGCAAAGCCGGGCTCGCCGCGGAACTCCGAGGACTCCCCGGTCGGCAGCTCCAGGTGCAGGATGCCGGCCAGGCCGAGCGTGTTGGCCTCGTGGCGCAGCATTCGCAGCTTGCCGTGCAGCGTGATGTTTCCGAAGCCCTGGCTGTCCAGGCCGGCGGCCGACAGCCCGTCGTTGTAGACCCCGGGGATGATGGTGTTGGGACCGTCGACGACCATGATCGGCACCTGGATGCCGACCACCGCCATGTTGGCGAGGCCGTAGTTGAAGTGGAGCGTGCCGGTGATCGCGGTGTCGATCAGGTGGTCGGTGCCCTTGAAGCCGGCGTCGGCGAAGCCATCGCCGTCCTCGTCGTTGATGCGGGCGTTCTGATCCCACTCGAAGCCGCTGTGCGGCATGATGCCGAGGCCCATGTCGAGCACCAAGCCGAAGCTGTAGTCACCGTCACCGAGGATGCTGGTGCCGTTGGTGCTGATGTAGCCCTTGGAGTCCACCGCGGGTCGGAAGAGGTGGGCATCGACGCCCTTGTCCGTATCGACGAGCGCGGCGCTCTGCGCCTGGGCGTTGGCGGTGATCAACGAAGTCAGACAAGCAGAAAGAAGCCAAAGGAAGTACGCGGCGCGTTGCCGAACCATGGACGGACCCCTCGCGTGTTCTAGGGTAGACCCCCGCGCCGGGACTTAAGCACGTTCCGATTTCCCGTGTCAATCCGGCCGTCTTCGGCGAGTCGACCCAACACACACATCATGCGCTCGTTCCCCTGTTCATCGGGCGCGACGCATCGCCTCACGGTCCTTGGCGCGCGAGCATGCGCCGATAGCTGTCAGCGCGCTTGCCGCTCGGGAAGCGCTGGATGTAGAGGCGCATGTTGCGCTGGGCCTGCGCGGTGTTACCCATCGCGCGATAGGTCTCGATCAGCAACCCCAACTCCTGGGAGGTGCGAGCCTTGCCGCTGAGGGCGCGCACCACACACGCGTTGTCGCCGCGCGCGAGGCAGGCGCTGGCCGCTTCCATCGGCGCCTTGCCGGACTTCGAGGACTTCGAGCGCGAGCGCGAGGCGCGCGCGCGGCTGGGCTTCTTGTCCTCCGCGGCGGCTGCCTTCTTCGCCTCGACCGCGAGCCCCTTGGCCTGCGCGGCGAGCGGATCGGGCATGGCGTCGATCGCGACCACGCTCAGAGCGATCTCTCGCGCGCGCCGCGGCTGCTCGGAGAGCAAGCCGCGCGCGGTGGACAGGCGTGCATTGCCCAGCGCCTCGACCGCCGACGCCACCTCAGGCCGCACGCGGAAGAGACTATGGGGGCTCAGGCCAGAGAACTCGCGAAAGGCAGCCTCGGCGTCGCCGGCCTCGAGGGCTGCCTTGCCGCGCACGAAGGTCTGCTCCTCCTCGTGGTTGACCTGGGCGGTCTTGAGGCAGGACGCGGCCTCGGGGGCGTCCGGTGTCAGGCGCAGCGCGCCGTTGGCGTGGGCGATCGCCTCGGCGAAGCGGCCACCGGCGACGGCATCGCGGCAGGAGGCCAGCAGCTGGTGGAAGTCGTTGCCCGCGGCTGCCGGCTGTGGGGCCGGCGCCTCGGGCTCGGCGGCCAGCTCGGCGGGCGCGACCGGCTTCGGCGCGACCGGCTCGATCGCAGGCGCCGCGACCGGCTCCTCTTCACCACCGGAGACGATGAAGACGGCCGCAACCACGGCGGCCGCGACGATGCCCGCGGCCAGCATCATGTTGTTGCGCGAGCCGATCCCGGCGGGACGCGCGTGGAGGTCGGCCTCGGTGGGATCGAAGACGTACTGCTCTCCGGGACCCACGAAGCGGATCAGGACCTCGCCCAGCTCGACGACATCGCCGCGCGCGAGCCGCGCCTCACCCACCGACTCACCGTTGACGCGCACGCCGTTGGCGCTGTCGCGGTCGATGATGCGGTACTGGCCGCCCTCGCAGGAGAGCGTCGCGTGCTCCCGCGAGACCGAGCGATGATCGATCGTCACCTCCAGCTCGGCTGCGCGTCCGAGGCGGATCTGCCCGCTGTCGGGCAGCGTGTGCTCGGCACCCGCGGCGGGCGCACCGAGCACGACCAGCCGAGCCGGCGAGGTCTCGGGCTGGGGAATCGGCGCGACGCGGGTCGGCTCGTCCTCCGCGACCTCATCTTCCTTCAGCGTGGGCGAGTCGGTCTTGCTCTCGGCGCCCTCGACCAGGATCGAGTAGTCGCCGATCTGGATCTCGTCGCCCTCGTGGAGCTCGGACTCACCGACCACGCGCTGCCCGTTGACGAGCACGCCGTTGTAGGAGTTGAGGTCCCGGATGACATAGGCGCCGTTGACCCGCTGCAGCTGTGCGTGCTGCCGCGAGATGTTGCGCTCGGTCAGGCGGATGGTGTTGCCATCCTTGCGGCCGATCGAGACCTCCTCGCGGACGAGCGGGACGACCGTCGTGGTGCCTTCGTTGTCGGAAATGACGAGTTGGTGCATTTCCCTGGGCAGGTTCCACGCCCCGAGGGGCATCGCCATCGGGGCGAGCGGACCCATGCCGGCTCACCCAAGCATGCGTCCCAACAAGCGAATTGCATGCTACCGATGGGTCTTGGGCTGTCAATTCGCCACTTCCAGGCACCCACCCTCTCCCACCTACGAGGAGCCGACCACCGGGATTTGTGGCCTTCGGCGCGGCGGTCCCGCACGATTAATCCAATGCGGCTCGCAAAGACCCACGCGCTGGCGCTCGCGCTGCTGATCGCAGCCGGCTGCGGGGACGACGATGCACCGCCCCCCGGCGTCTCGGCCGGACCCCCGAGAGTTGGGGGTGCCGAAGACGCGGGCAGCGGACCGAGCCATCGTTTGCCCACCCGGCCGACCGACGGCCCGCTGCTGCCGCCCGCGGACGCCGAGCTGGAGGTCGTGCTCGGGGGCGAGAGTCGGGTCCACCGCATCGAGGTGGAAGCCGATCTGGGCGCGCTCGACGTGCACCTGAACATCGACACCAGCGCGAGCATCGGCGCCGAGATCAATCGGCTGCAGGAGGATCTCGAGGAGGTCGTGATCGCCCAGCTGCGCGAGCGTGTGCCCGACGTGAGCTTCGGAGTCTCGCGCTTCGAGGACTTCCCGCTGGCGCCCTACGGCTCCCCTGGCGGCGAGGGCAACGTGCCACCGGACACGCCCTTCGAGCTGCTCACGTCGGTCACCGCCGATGTCGAGCAGATCTCGACGGCCGTGGCGATCCTCGATCGCCCGCTCGGCTTTGGCGGGGACACCTTCGAGTCGGGCGCCGAGGCGCTGTATCAGATCGCGACCGGCGAGGGCTACCGCTTCGGCGGCCGCCAGATCATCGACGTCTTCGAAGCGGAGGAGGAGCCTCCACCCGGTACCGGCACCATCGGCGGCGTCGGCTTTCGCGACGGTGCCCTGCACGTGATCATGCACGTGACCGACGCGCCCAGCCACGCGCCCGAGGACTACGGCAACAACTTCCCCAACACCCGCTCGCTCGATGAAGCCGCCGAGGCGCTCAATCTCGTGGGCGCCCGCGTGATCGGCATCGTGAGCGGCTTGTGCCCCGACGAGCCGGACGGCGAGGAGAGCGCCGGTGGAGGGGGCGATGGGGACATGATGGACGAACCCCCGGACGACGCCGACACGGGGGACGGCGACGCGATGGAAGAGGACGCGGAACCGGGCGTGTGCAACGGCGTCGAGCGCGACAGCGAGCTCTACATCACCACGCGCGAGCAGCTCGAGATGCTCGCCCACGCGACCGGCGCGATCGGTCCCGAGCAAGACGGCCTCTGCCCCCACGGCCTCGATGGCACGGACGTGCCGGCCTTCGAGGAGACCTGCCCCTTCGTATTCGACGTCGCTGCCAACGGGGTCGGGCTGTCCGAGACCGTCGTCGACGCCACCGTAGCCTTCGTCAACGGCGTGCGCTTCGAGGCGGTCACCGCGCAGCCCACAGCCGACCCGCTGGGATTCATCGAGCGCATCGTCCCGGTGGAGGTAGAGCAGGAGGACGATGTCGAAGCGCCGAAGGTCGCCGACCGGCTGCCCGAGGAGATGCCCGATGGCGAGGAGGACAGCTTCGTCGAGGTGCACGCCAAGGCGCGCCTCGGCTTCGACGTGCACCTGCGCAACGACCGCATCGTTCCGACCGACGCCGACCAGCGCTTTCGCGTCGTGGTCACCGTGATGGGCGACGACCTGATCATCGCCGAGCCGGCCCTGCGCGTGGTGATCCCTGCCGGCCCGCCGACGCTGCCGCCGGTCGATGGTGGCACCGGTCGGGACGACGACGCGGGCTCGCCCTGACCGGTCCGCCGTGGTAGGGGTCGGGCCCGAAAGCGAGGCAGCAATGGGTCAGACTCTGGGCATCATCGGTGGCAGCGGCCTCTACGAGCTGGACGGGCTCGAGGGGGTCGAGGAGGTCTCGGTCGAGACGCCCTTCGGTGCACCCTCCGACGCGGTCATCCGCGGGACACTCGGTGGGACCACGCTGCTCTTCCTGCCCCGTCACGGTCGCGGCCATCGCATCGCCCCGCACCGCATCAATTACCGCGCGAACGTTTTTGCGCTGAAGAAGCTGGGAGCGGACCAGGTGCTGAGCGTCTCGGCGGTTGGCTCGCTGCAGGAGTCGATCCCGCCGGGGGACTTCGTCATCGTCGACCAGTACATCGACCGCACGCGCACGCGCGCCAGCACCTTCTTCGATGACTTCGGGCTCGTCGCCCACGTCGGCTTCGGCGACCCCACCGATGCGGCCCTGGGCGCCGCGCTGGCCGACGCGGCGGAGGCGGCCGGCGCGAAGCTGCACCGCGGCGGCACCTATGTATGCATGGAAGGCCCGCAGTTCTCCACGCGCGCCGAGTCCGAGCTCTACCGCAGCTGGGGCGCCCACGTGATCGGAATGACGAACTTGCCGGAGGCGAAGCTGGCGCGCGAGGCCGAGCTGCCCTACGCGTCGCTCGCGATGGCGACGGACTACGACTGCTGGCACGAGGAGGAAGAGGCCGTCACGGTCGAGGCCGTGATCGCCGTCATGCAAGCGAACGTGGCGCGCGCCCGGGACGTGATCCGCAAGCTCGTCCCGGAGCTGCCGAACGCGGCCGAGAGTCCGGCGGCCAGCGCGCTCGACAACGCCGTCATCACCGCACCCGACACGGTGACGCGGGAGACCCGCGAGGCCCTCGCCCCGCTGCTGCGCAAGTACCTGCCGGCCAGCTAACCGGCGGCTGCGATGTCGGCGACGACGTCGTCGGACGACTCGGCGTCGCGGCGGCGCACGTCGGCCACGATCTCGAGCAGCTCGTCACGCCCCACGAGGCCCGCGTCGAGCAGCGCCTCCATGTAGCCGTCCGCGCGGGCGGAGAGGCGCACCTTGGTGGCATGCATGTCGCCGCGGTAGCGTGCCGCGATCGACGCCTCCAACAGCCTTCCAAGCTTCGCGATCAGATCCTCGTAGCCCATGCTCTCGCCTCCTGGATGCCCCAGGGATGCCCGCTCGGGATTCGAGCCGTCAAAAAAAGGGCCGAGCGCGACGGGAGCAACCGGGCCGGAACGCGGCTGACGGGTGCAAATGGGATACTATGTGCGAGGTTTCGGTGGCAGGTAAGGTGCGCATGAGTCCCACCCAGCGGCGATCCGTCGGAGGCGCTCGGACCGCCCGCAGCGCGCGGGCCGGGCGCCTGTGGATCGGAGCCTTGCTGATCGGCGCCATGACCGCGGTCGCGACCGCGCCAGTCGGGGCGCAGCAACCGACGCCGCTGCCGAGCGCCGCCGAGACCGCCACCGCGCGGGCCCTCTTCGAGGAGGGGGTGAAACTGCTGGACGAGGAACGCTGGGCCGAGGCTGTCGACCGCTTCGAGCGCGTGCTGTCGATCCGCTGGTCGACGGCGGCCGCGTTCAACCTGGCGGCCGCATTGGTGGAGCTCGGACGCCTGCTCGATGCCTCCGAGCTCTACCGGCAAGTGGCCCACGCGCAGGGCGCGGCGCCCGCGATGCGCGCCGAGGCGCGGCGCGTGGTCGACGAGCTACAACCCAGGCTCGGCCGCCTGCACGTGCTGGTCGCGGGTGACACGGCGGGCGTGGAGATCTACGTGGACGGCCAGCCCCTGCCACCCGCCGCATGGGGGGTGCCGGTGATCGTCGACCCCGGCACGCACACGGTGATGGCGCTGCGTGGGGGGGAGACCCTCGCGTCCCAGAGCGCCATCGTGGGCGACGGCGCCCCGCTCGAAGCGGAGGTGATCCTGGACCTGCCGGACGCCGCGGGTGCGCCGACACCGGCGGAGGTGGCAGCAGCCTACGAGGGTGAGCAGGCACCGGGTGCGATGCGGGACGAGGGCGAGGCGATGACCGATGCCTGGTGGTTCTGGGCCGGCGTGGGCGTGTTGGCGGCGACCGCGGTGACGGTCGTGCTGATCGCAGTCGCGGGCAGCTCGAGCTCCTCGGTGCCGATCGACGGCACCCTCGATCCTGGCGTCCTGATGGGCAAGGTGGAGGAGGTGCGGTGAGCCGGGCGCTCGCACGCGCATGCATCGTCGCTTGCGGGCTTCTGCTGAGCAGCTGCGGCGACGACCAGGTCACCGAGCTCGTGGTCGCGGTCGACAGCAACATCGAGGGCCTCAACCGGATCGAGGTGCGCGTCGACTTCTTCAGCGACGAGCGCAAGGCGAGCAACACGGTCCGGCCCGACATGCCCGACCTGCCGCAGACGGTCGGGATCGTGCACACGGGCGGCCAGCTCGGACCGATCGACATCGAAGCCACCGGGTTCGTCGGCGACGACGAGGTCGCCGCGCAGCGACTGTCGCGCGTTCACTTCGTGAAGGGGCGGACGATGCTGCTGCGCATGGAGCTCACCCAGGACTGCGTCGGTCTCTTCGAGAGCTGTGACGGCGAGATGGTGCTCACCTGCGTCGACGGCGCCTGCGCCTCTGCAGTGGTCACACAGGGCAACCTGGAGCCCTATACCGGCGAACCCCGCCGCAGCCTGGTCGAGGTGACCCCGGGGATGACGGGCATGACGCCAGCCCAGGATCCCGGCCCGCCTCCGACAAGCGACGAGCCGCCGCCTGCAGCCGGTGCCAACGCGCCGCCGCAGGATGCGGGAGCGAACCCGCAGCCGGACCCGCCGGCGATGGACGCGGGCGCCCCCGATCCGGTGATGCCGCCCGAGAACCCGTGCACGCGGCCCGAGTTCGCGCTGATCACGCCGGAGTGCCACGTGCTCGGCGGCATGTGCTCCGGTATGGAGCCCAACCGGGTCTGCACCCTGCAATGCGAGCCGGGATGGGGCGACTGCGACGGCGACCCGGACACCGGCTGCGAGACCGACCTGCTGACCACCGCCGCCCATTGCGGCCAGTGCGGCAACGCGTGCCCGGCGGATCCGGCCAACGCCCTCAGCTGCAGCTGCCAGAATGGAGAGCTGGCTCTGCAGTGCATCACCGC
>JAPPOT010000165.1 GCA_028817855.1 Myxococcales bacterium | reverse complement strand
GGGAAGGCCTGTTCAACAACACCCGTCGCCGCTGTAGTGCCAAGTTGGTGGGGTGAGGACGATGTCGTCTCGGCCGAGGCTGCCCAGAGCGCTGGCGGTCTTGTCGCAGACGCCCATGGGCATGTCGCGCATCAGGACGTGGCCCTTGCCGTCGTCGAAGCACTCGTCGTCGCCGATGTAGATTGCGCTGCGCCCCGTGAAGATGCAGGGGCCGTCGTCGGGAATCGGATCCTTGATCGCGGCGACCTCGATGCTCTCGAGCAGGATGTCCTGCCGCAGGTCGTGGCGGCGCGCGTCCAGCACGCGGTAGGGCCGCCGGGCGCGCACCTCGACGGTGCCGAAGCCGGCGTCGACGATGGCCTGCAGGTACTCGTCCAGCTGCAGCGCGCCCGACAGGCACTGGGCGCGCAGGCGCGGGTCGTCGGCCAGCCGCTGCGGGATCGGCACGCTGCTGACGGGATCGCTCAGCACGAGCTTGCCCGCAGGGCGCAGCACACGGTGCATCTCCGACAGCGCGTCGCGCAGGTCGCCACGCTCGAAGATGTTGAACAGGCAGTTCTGAGCGGCCACGTCGACGCTCTCGGACGACAGGGGCAGCTCGCGCGCGTCGCCGCGTCGCAGCTCCACGAAGCTCGGATCGAACCAGTCGTTCTCGGCGCTCGCCTCGCGTAGCAGGCTGCCGGCCGTGTCGAGCATGTCCTGCAGGCGGTCGAGCCCGATCACCGCGCCCTGGCGGCGCAGGAAATAGGACAGCTGCAGGGCCTCCATGCCGGCCCCCACGCCCACGTAGAGCACGCGCTCGGCATCCGCCAGGTCCCGCGGATTGACGGTCGAGCCGCAACCGTAGTTCCGCTCGAGCATGCCCTTGGGCACGCTCAGCCCCGGCAGCTTCCAGGGCGGTACCAGCGTGCAGCAGAGGGCCATCTGCGGCGCGTCCGCGGCCTCGCTATACACCGCGTCCACGGTCTCCATGTAGTCGCTCACAGGCTCCTCCCGCATCCCAGCACAGACGCCCTCCGGGCCGATCCGTTACAGGGTCATCCTGCTCGGCTCTAGCCCGGGCCGCGGCTCAGTTCAAGACTTCCAGGTTGAGCCCGCCGGCGTAGGCGTAACTGACGAAGCGGTCGAAGCCGTAGACGACGATGCCCACCTCACGATCGGCCACCAACGTGTGCACACCGTCGTTCTGGTCTCCCGCGAGCACGCGCGAGTCCGTCCCACCGGTGACCATCGGGAAGGAGAGCTGGCAGCGGTGCACCACGCGCTCGGGCGGGGGGTCGCCGGGTATCTGCTGTCGCCCATCGGCGGGAGAGGTGGTGCAGTGCTCGGGCAAGGGCTCGCCGTCGAGCAAGATGTCCGCCTCACGGTCCGCGGTGATGGTGACGAAATCGAACGCGTACTTGTCGGGCGTCAGGAAGATGTAGTCCCGCCGATATTGCTGGATCGGCGGGACGGCGATGATCGCCGGATCGCCGCCGGGGAACTGGCGCGGGATCCCGGTCACGCCCTGGCTCGGCAGCGCCTGCAGCACGGCGACCGGCTGGCTGGCGTCGAGCATGAAGTCCTGGTCCGCGCGCAGGATCGCGTCGGCCCCCTGGGCCAGCTCGAAGTTGTCGTCCGGGAAGGGCAGCGTGGTCGTGATCTGCGTCGAGCCCTGCGCAACCGCCACCACGCGCACCCACTCGGGCTCATCCACACGTGCCACGTCGATCGGATCGTCCTCGAAGGCCGCCGCCAGCAGGGCCTCCGTGCGAGACGGCATGCGCGCGACGCTGAAGAGCCGGCCCAGGGCGGCATCGGGGAAGAGCTGCTCCTCCAGGTGGTCGGCGCAGCACTGGCGCGTCGAATAGGTGCCGAAGACCGGCACGTCGCTGGCCTCGCTGCCGACGAAGACGGTGACCGGCTCGCTGGCCTCGATGCGCGAGCCGGTGAAGTCCGCGTTGAAGCCGGCGGTCTCCAAGTTGACCACGTCGAAGGGCCCGATATCGAGCTCGATCAGGTCGCCTGCGCTCGACTGCGGGATCGGGCCCGCGCCGACCACGCGCATTACGTCGTCACCCAACGTGACGCTCAGGCGCGTCGACTCGCGCGTACCGATGATCGTGAGAAAGGCGCGCAGGTCCTCGTCGCTGGAGGTGGGATCGAAGTCCATGTCCGGATCGTCGGAGTCACCGATCGTCTGCGGCCAGCCGACCACGGTGTACTCGTCGCCCACCGCCGAGGTGGGCAGCAGCAATGAGGCATCGTTGGAGAAGACGTTGACGTTCTCAAGCGGGTTGAATTGGTAGGCGATGATCGGGTGACTCGAGCTGACCCGATAGGCGTTGGAGGTCACGGCCGTGTGGGTGCCGTCGTTGAGGCCGTCCTTGCTCGAGCCGTCCACCTCGCGGCGGTCGAGCTCGAAGACCTCCAGTGCGCCAGGCGGCACCGTCACGCGGTCCACCTCGCGCGTGTCGACGGGCTGCCCAAAGCTCGCCTCGTTGATCTCCACCACCACCTCGACGGGCACGGACTGTGGGTTGGCCATCGCCACCGCGAACTGCTGCCCAGAGGCGTTGTTCAGGTTGTCAATGGCGGCGTTGTCCAGGTCGGCGGCGAAGAACTCGCAGCCCACGTAGCTGCGGTCCTCCTGTGCGCGCTCGCACATGTTGCGGCACTCACCCTGGAAGCAGACGTCGCCCATCGCGAGGTCGCAGTCCTCCACGTCGTTCCAGAGGTCGCCGCTGTCGTCGCACTGCTGGACGCGGTTGGGGTCGCAGCTCGAGTCGGACTCGTCGTCGCAGATCTCGCAGCGGAAGCTCCCGGGCCCGCACACGATGCACTCGCGCGTGACGTTGCAGACGCGATCCTCGGCGCCGCAGTCGCGCTCGACGATCTCGAGGAACTCGCCGCGGCGCACGCAGGAGAGATGCACGTTGCGGTCGCACGCCACCGAGCTCTCGTCCTCGCAGGTGAAGACCGGGTTGCCACCCTCGTCCGTGCGCGGGGGCAGCGGCGGCACCTCGATCACGTCACCGCCGATCTCGCACGAGAGCAGCGACAACAGCGCGAGGGGCCAGGCGAGTCGGCGAGTGATGCGGCTCATCGGCGGGCCAGCATAGCAGGGTTCGAGCGGCGGCCTAGCGACGCATCATCGTGAACGAATCGACCGAGGTGTGGGACCAGAGCCGCGGGGTGTCGATCTGGTTGAACTTCAGCTGGTCGAAGTCGAAGTCCTCCATGCGGATCGCCTGCACGTTCCAGGTGATCACGCCGGGGGCGATGTCGTCCACGTCCTCGGCGGCGGAGAAGTCGGGAATCGCGCTCTCGGTCAGCCGCCCTGGCACGATCTGCGTCCACGCGGGCAGGTTGTCGCCGCCGAAGATGCTGATCACGTGGAAGTCGGGGGTCTGCCCGGAGATCTCCCAGCGCAGGACGCGGTCGTCCGGTATCGGCGCGCCCTGGAGCGGCGCGACCTGACGCGGGATGGCCAGGAAGTCGACGATCTCCAGCGGCTCGGCCAGCTGCGGCACGCCGTGCAGGCGCACCTGCGTGAGCGGCGGCTGGTCGCTGCGGTCGCCGGTGTACCAGCCTGCGATCACCTGGTAGCGCCCGTCGCCCAGGGTGCCCACCAGCGCCGGCTGCGCGAAGAAGCGGAAGAGGGAGCCCGCCGTGAAGCTGCTGACGACGTCGATCGCCCAGCCGTTGATCTCGCGGAAGATCACCCCCTCGCCGCCCAGGTCCACGTGGGCCTGAACGCGGAACTGGTCGGGCCCGCGCACCGTGCCCGCAGGCAGGTCCTTGAGCACGACCGACAGCTCCCGGTCGAGCGGGATGTCCATCATGATGTCGACCTCGACCGTCTCGTCACCCGGCGCCGTCACGATGTCGCGGGTGACGCCCATCACGTAGGGCGTGAACTCGCCGGTATCGCGCCGCTCCAGCCCCGAGATGGCGTAGACCGCCATGCCCGCGGGGCGCGCGAAGATGCGGTAGGGGTAGCCGCGTCGGCCGCGGTCCGAGGTCTCCTCCACCACGCGCGCGGTCGTGCCGCTGATCGCGGGGCTGGGGTTGCGCACGCCCACGCGCGAGCGCGTGGTGAACACATAGGCCACCCGGACCTCGTTGTCGCGCGGCTCCGGCACGTTGTCCCAGGCGTTGATCTCAAACTCGTCGGAGCCCGGGAAGACCAGCTCGCCCGAGATCAGCGCGCCCGCTGTGCCGCGGCCGGGCGGCGGCGGGTCCCCCGGCATGCCACAGCTCGGATCGAGCAGGGGCGTGACGTGGATGGTGGCGTTCTCGGCATCGAAACCGACGATGGTCATCTTCTCGAGGCAGTTGCCGGCCACGTGCACCGTGAGCGGTCCCTGCACCTCGTCACCGGAGAAGGTGATCTGCCCGCGCGAGTCGGTGCGCCCCTGGAGCGGACCGTCGGGGTCGTCCCCGATGACGACCAGCGCGTCGGGGATCGTCAGCCCGGCGAAGGAGTCGACGACGGTGATGTTGAGCGTGCCCTCGATTGGCCCGCCATTGAGACCGCCACGGTCGGTGTCGGTGAGGTCGATGTACTCGAAGGCCTCGAGCGCCTCGAGCGGGTCGCGGTCGGCCTCCTCGGGCCAGGTGGCGATCACGTCGGCGCGGCCCACGTCGCCGCGCGGGGTCTTGCAGCGCACGGTGCTGGGGGTGACCACGCGCAGGTCGCTACAGGGCTCGCCGTTGAAGTGGACGGTCACGCCCTCCTCGAAGCCTGCCTCCTCGAGCGTGATCACCACCGACGTGCCGCCGGCGATCGAGCCGGTGCGCGGCTCGAGCATGAGCGGGTTGTAGGTATAGGCCGCTTCGCGCGTGACCTCTTCGGTACCGATCAGGACGGTCACGTCCGCCGGCCCGGCCTCGCCCGCAGGCACGATCGCCAGCAGCGAGTTGCTGTCGCGCAGCACGGTGTTGGCCGGCTGGACCATGCGGCCGTCGAAGAAGATCAGCGCCTGCTCGGTGAAGCCGCTGCCGCGCACCACGACCTGATTGCCGCCGCCGAAGGGGCCGCTGTCGGGCTCGGCACCGGTCACCGTGATGCCTGCGTTGTTGATGCCCGTCTCCGGGAAGTCGTCCTCGGGAGCGTCGTCCTCGCCCTCCCCGTCGTCGGCCGGGGCGACGGGCTCGTCGAGGTCGGAAGTGTCGATGCGGTCGGAGCTGGCGCAGCCGCCTGCTAGCAGGAGCAGACTCAGGGCTGCTATACACGCGCCCCCCCACGTGCCTGTTTGGGGCAAGACCCTCATATCGTTGTTACAATCCGAAAAGGTGGCAGCCCCTAGGATGTTACTAAAGCTCAATCATCCAGACGAGGCAAGATGAAGCTCCTGCGTCTCGTCGTGAGCGACCTACATCTGGGCACCGGGGTCCAGAGCGGCAAGCTGAACCCGCACGAGGACTTCTTCGAGGACGACCGCTTCGCCGAGCTGATCGCCCACTACGACGCCCAGGCCGGCGACCGCACGGAAATCGAGCTGATCCTCAACGGCGACATCTTCGACCTGCTCAAGGTGAAGGTGGACGACGTCTGGCCCACCGAGATCACGGAGGAAGTCGCCGTCGAGAAGCTGCGGCTCTGCCTCGAGGGGCACCCCAAGTTCGTACTCTGCCTGCGGCGCTTCCTGGCCGCCGGGGCGGGCCGCCGGCTCGTCTACCTGCCGGGCAACCACGACCTGGACATGTGGTTTTCGGGCCCACAGGAGCTCTTCCGCCGCTATGTGGCGCCAGACGACGGGGGCGAGCAGGTGCGCTTCATCACCCAGGGCGATACCTATTACCTGCCAGAGGGCATCCAGATCCGGCACGGTCACCAGCTCGAGCGCATCCACCGCGTCGACTACAACGACATGCTGCGCAAGCGCAGCGACGGCACCCAGGTGCTCAACCTGCCCTGGGGCAGCCTGTGGATCCTGGAGGTGCTCAATCCGGCCAAGGAGGTCCGCAACAACGTGGACCGCATCCAGCCGCTCAAGCTCTTCATGATCGGCTCGCTCTTCTTCGATCCACGCTTCGGGCTCAAGTTCCTGTTCAAGACGGTCTGGCACTTCCTGCGCTATCGCGTCTTCACGCTGCGCGCCTGGACCGAGCGCCTGCGGCGGCTGCCCGGAGTGCTGCGCGAGGAGGTGGTGCCGATCGGCGGCTACGACGAAGCCGCGCGGCGCTACCTGCAGAAGCTGCGCGGGGTGCACACGCTGATCGTGGGCCACAGCCACGCGCCGCGCTTCCGGCTGTTGCCGAACAACCAGGTGATGGTGAACACCGGGACCTGGATGAAGATGATCAACCTGAACCTCCAGTACCTCGGGCAGGACAGCGGGCTGACCTTCGCGCTGATCGAGTACCCTGAGGACGGCAGCGTGCGCACGAAGCTGATGCGCTGGTACGGAACGCAGCGGGAATGCGAGGTCATCCACTACGCATACTGATGGTCGCCGCGATGCTTGCAGCCAGCGCGGGAACGCCGGGCGCGCAGGCATCGGGCAGCGCGCCCGCCGAGGCGCTGAGCGTCACGATCCAGCCGCCGGGCGCGCTGCGCGCGGGCACGACCGCGGAGCTGATGGTGACCGTGTCGCGGCCGCCCGATCAGGACCACCCGCTGCTGCTGACGCCGAGCGCCGAGGGGGCCGCCATCGAGGTCGTGCGGGGGCGGCTGCTGCGCGCCGACGCACGCAGCCGCAAGCGCGGCCAGCTGCGCTTCGCGGTGCCGCTGCGGATGCGCGAGCGTGGACCCGCAATCGTGCGGGTGGAGGTGCAGAGCTACCGCTGCGCCTCCCGCTGTGAGGCCGTGAGCGCCCGCGCGGCGGCCGAGCTGGTGGTGGAATAGAGCGCCGCACCGGGCCGTTGTGGCCCCGTGACTCGCGCGCAGATCCCGGCTAGCCTTCGGCCCGACATGGGACCGGTGCTCACGCCCGAACGCACGACGCTCGTCGTGATGGACGTCCAGGAGCGCATCGTCGCGGCGATGCCGGACGAGGCCCGCAGCGAGGCGGTGGACAACATCATCCGCCTGGTCCAGGGGGCCCGCATTCTGGGATTGCAGCTGATGGTCACGGAGCAGTATCCGACGGGGCTGGGGCGCACGATCGAGCCGGTCGCCCACGCGCTCGAGGAGTTCGCGGAGCGGCCCGAGGTCATCTCCAAGGTGGAGTTCGACGCCTGCCAAAACACGGCCTTTGCGGCGGCCCTCGAGGCGAGCCTGTCGGGCGGCAAGGAGCCAGGGGACCGCTCGATCGTCGTGTGCGGCACCGAGACCCACGTCTGCGTCTACCAGACCGCCCGGGCCCTGCTGTCGCGCGGCTACGACGTGCACATCCCCTACGACGCCGCCTGCTCGAGGCGCCAGGACAACCACCGCATCGCCCAGAGCATGCTGGAGCGCATCGGCGCCACGATCACCTGCACGGAAACCGTGCTCTTCGAGCTCCTGAGCGAGGCCGGGACCGAAGAATTCAAGCAAATCTCGAAGCTTGTGCGCTAGCGCGACATTGTGTCATCTGCCTTGACGCCCTGTCATTGCCTGTCATATTGGCGGGATGGATGGACAGACTGACTCGACCATTCTGATCGTCGAGGATGAGCGCAGCAACCTCGTCTCCCTCGAGCGCATCTTCCAGCGCGAGGGCTTCCGCACGCTGCTGGCGGAGGACGGCAAGAAGGCCCTTGAGCTCAGCCGCAAGCACCGCATCGACGTGGTGCTGACCGACCTGATGCTGCCGGGCATGAGCGGCATCGACGTGATCAAGGCCCTGCACACGGTGGCGCCCGACGCCGAGGTGGTGGTGATGACCGCCTACGGCACGGTGGAGACTGCCGTGGAGGCCATGCGCGAGGGCGCCTACGACTTCGTCGAAAAGCCCCTCAAGCGCATGCAGATCGTCAAGACGGTGCGCAAGGCGGCCGAGCGTCACGCGCTGCTGGCGGAGAACCGCACGCTGCGCAAGGAGCTGTCGGCCCTGCGCAACCGCACCATCGTCGGCTCCTCGCCCGCGCTGCGCCAGGCCCTCGAGGTGGCCTCCCAGGCGGCGCCCTCGACCGCGACGGTCCTGGTGCTGGGGGAGAGCGGGACCGGCAAGGAGCTGCTGGCGCGCCACATCCACGAGCGCAGCGGCCGCGAGGGCCCCTTCGTCGGCGTGAACCTCGCCGCGCTGCCGGAGACGATCGTGGAGTCCGAGCTCTTCGGCCACGAGAAAGGCGCCTTCACCGGCGCTGCCAACCGGCGCGCCGGACGCATCGCCCAGGCCGCCGGCGGCTCGCTCTTCCTGGACGAGATCGGCGAGCTGTCGACGGCGGTGCAGGTGAAGCTGCTGCGCGTGCTGCAGGAGGGCGAGTACGAGCCCCTGGGCGGCCGCACCGAGCGCGCGGACTTTCGCCTGATCGCGGCCACGAACAGGGACCTGAAGGCCGAGGTCGAGGCCGGCCGCTTCCGCGAGGATCTGTTCTATCGCCTCAACGTGATCGCCATCACCTGCCCGACCCTGGCCGAGCGCCGCGACGACATCCCCCTGCTGGTCGACCACTTCGTGGAGGTCTACTGCGGCAAGAACGACAAGCCGCCGATGACCGTCACGCGCGAGGCGATGGATCGGCTGATGGCCTACGACTGGCCGGGCAACGTGCGCGAGCTAGAGAACGCGATGGAACGCGCGGTCGTGCTCAGCAAGGACAGCACGATCGGCCCCGAGAACCTGCCGCGCCCGATCGCCTCCGCGGAGCAGACTGGCGGCGAGCTGAGCTTCGCGATCGGGACCCCGCTGGAGGAGATCGAACGGCGCGTGATCCACGCGACGCTGTCCCATACCGGGGGTGACAAGCGGCTGGCGGCCCAGCTGCTCGGAATCGCCACCCGGACCATCTATCGCAAGCTGGCCGCCGAGGAAGCCTGACAATTTGTCACAAACCGCGCGCGATTGAGCCTAGGCCTTGCCAGCTTGTCTCTCCGCCGCACCTCGAACCTGCACTTTCCCCGTGAATTTCGGCGACTTGTGATCTAGGCACGCGCCTTGCTTGGAGTCTTTGCCGGAGGAGTGTCTTGAGCCTCAACCTGCACCGCAAGAAGCTCTCGGTGGCCATCATCCTGGTCACCCTGGCGCTGTGCGCGCTCTTCCTCGCCCAGGGGACCACATCCATGATCGCGGCGGCGGTGCTGCCGACCGACGCGGCAGGGCCGATCGCCAAGGGCGGCACGGCCGAGAAGGCGCCAGGCGCGGACCCTCCCGACATCAAGAAGATCCTCCAGCGCAACATCTTCGATCCCCAGACCGGCCCCCTGTGGCCGCCCAAGGTCGCCGAGCTGCCCGACGACGGCAGCGGCGCCGAGCCGACCGACGTGCAGCTGCTGGAGCCGGGCGAGCTGCCGCCGGCCTGCGACGGGCCCACCAAGCTGATCGCCTCGGTGTACTCGCCCGGCCGCCCCGAGTGGTCCTTCGCCAGCCTCGGCGAAAGCAGCGGCGATGCGCTGCTCTACCGCGAGGGCGGCTCGGTCGGCGAGCGCCGCGTGAACTCGATCTTCCCCAGCGCGGTCTACCTGGCGGAAGCGAGCGGCAAGCTCTGCTCGCTCACGATGTTCGTCAAGGAAGAGCCCGCGAAGGGCAAGACGGCGAAGAAGACCGCCAAGAAGGACACCAAGAAGACACCCGCCAAGCCGGTGGGCGCGGCCGCCAAGAAGGCGGTGGGCGGGATCTCGACCGACGAGCTCGAGCAGAACATCACCAAGGTCAGCGACACCAAGTTCACGGTGCAGCGCTCCCTGGTCGACAAGGTGCTCGAGAACCAGGCCGAGATCATGCGCTCGGCGCGCGTGGTGCCGCACGAGCAGAACGGCCAGGTGGTGGGCGTGAAGCTCTATGGCATCCGCCGGAATAGCTTGCTCGGCAAGCTCGGTCTGCAGAACGGAGACCTGATGCGGACCATCAACGGGTACGAGATGTCCAGCCCGGATACCGCCCTGGAGGCGTACAGCAAGCTCCGCAGCGCCTCCAACCTCTCGATCGCCGTCACGCGCCGTGGGCGCGCGATGAACTTGGAATACGAAATCCAATGATGCTCGCAGCCAACAGACAACGACGCTTCTGCTGGGCCGCGCTGGTCGCCACCGCGCTGGTCCTCTCGCCGCTGCCGCCGATCGCGCTCTGGTCGGCGACCGCGTCCGCGCAGGACGACGACACGAAGAAGCCGACGGTGAAGCGCCAGCGCGCCGATCGGCCACCTCGGCGCAAGGCGGATCGCAATGAGCGAAAGCGGCGCCCCCTTCCCGCCAAGCGGACCGCCCGTCCGACTGCGCAGCCGAAGAAGCCCAAGGCGGTGGACACCAAGGCACCTCCCAAGCCGCCGGCACCGACCAAGCCCGCCGATGCGCCCGCCAAGGAGGCCGCCAAGAACAAGGCGCCGGCCAGACCCACCGCGGCGCCCAAGCAGGCCGCGGACGCCGAAGAGGATGCGCCGGACATCAAGCCCTTCGAGACCGGCATCGACTACAAGCCGACCTCGCCGCGCACGCGCGTCACCTTCAACCTGGAGGACGCGGACCTGCCCGACCTGGTGCGGCTGATCTCGCAGATCACCGGCAAGCGCTTCATCCTGCCCGGCAAGAGCCGGAGCATTAAGGCAACCGTCTACGCACCCACCAAGGTCACGGCAGCAGAGGCCTACCAGGCCTTCCTCTCGATCCTGGAGCTCAACGGCATGGCCCTGGTGCCGGCCGGTCGCTACTTGAAGATCGTCGAGTCGGGCCGCGTGGAGGGCCGCGCCATCCCGCTCTTCACCGACGACGCCACCGTGCCGCGCGGCGACCGCTTTCTGACACGGCTGCACCGCGTCGACCACATCAGCGCGGAGGACGCGGCCTCATTGCTGGAGCGCTTCAAGTCCGGCGACGGCAGCATCACGGCCTACGCGCCGACCAACATGCTGATCGTCACCGACACCGGCACCAACATCCGCCGCATGCTGCGCATCCTGGGCGTGATCGACATCGAACGCACCGGTGAGCAGATCTGGGTCGAGCCGGTGCACTACGCCGACGCCAGCGAGTTGGCCGCGCGCCTGAGCGAGATCTTCGAGCCAGTCCAGGCCGCCGGAGGCAAGAAGAAGGCCGCCCCCAAGCCCGCGCCGAAGCCCAAGGCCAAGAAGGGCAAGGCGCCGGCCAAGCCGGCAGCCCCGGGCACCAAGACCGTGGGCGCCGGCGCGGGCGAGTCGCGGCTGACCAAGATCATCGCCGACGAGCGCACCAACTCCCTGATCATCCTGGCCACCGAGAGCGCCTACCTGCGCATCATCGAGATGCTCAAGTACCTGGATGTCTCGATGGAGGGCGAGGGGCGCATCCACGTCCACCACCTGCAGCACAGCGACGCGGAGGAGATCGCCAGCACGCTGCAGGCCCTGATCAGCGGCAAGGGCGGTGGCGGTAGTGGCGGCAAAGGCAAGGGCAAGGCCGCCGTGGCCAGCACCGGCTCGATCTTCAAGGGCAACGTGGCGGTGACGGCCCACAAGGCCAGCAACGCGCTCGTGATCACCTCCTCCGCCCACGACTACGCCGGGCTGCGGAGCGTCATCTCGAAGCTCGACACGGAGCGCAAGCAGGTCTTCATCGAGGCGGTGATCATGGAGCTGAGCGTCGACCGCTCCTCCAGCTTCGGCACCAGCTTCCATGGCGGGATCCCGGACCTCCCGACCGACGACTCGGTCTCGGTGCTCGGCTTCCAGGCCGGCAACACGATCGGCGGCCTGCAGGGCCTGGCGGCCAATGGCGAGGTGCTGACCGGGCTCGCGGTGGGCGTGCAGGGACCGGTGATCGACAACAGCCAGCAGCTGGTCGGCCTTTCGCTGCCCGGCTTCGGGGTGGCGATCAACGCGATGGCCTCGTCGGGCGACGCCAACATCCTCTCGACTCCGCACCTGATCGCCACCGACAACGTGGAGGCGGAGATCAGCGTGGGCCAGAACGTCCCGCTGCAGACCTCGGGCCGCGTCGGCAACCTCGGCAACCTCGGGGCGCTCGCGGGCCTCGCTGGGCAGCAGGGCGGCAACACCGCGGGCCTCGCCGGGCTGGCTGGGCTGGCGGGCGGCTTCGGCGGCTCGGTGCCGCGCCAGGACGTGGGGACCACGGTGACGATCACGCCCCACATCAACGAAACCGGTGAGATCCGGCTCGAGATCAACGAAGAGATCTCCTCGGCCGGGGCCCCGAGCGAGGCAGGCGATCTGGGTGTGGTCTCGATCGACCGCACACACGCCAAGACCGAGGTCGTGGTGCGCGACCAGCAGACAGTCGTGATCGGCGGCCTGATGCGCGATCAGGTCACCAACGCCGCGAGCAAGGTGCCGATCCTGGGCGACATCCCACTGATCGGGGCGCTGTTCCGCAGCACGTCCAAGCGCAAGGTGAAGAAGAACCTGCTGCTCTTCCTGACGCCGTACGTGGTGCGCTCGCCGGCGGACCTGCGCTCGATCTACGAGCGCAAGATGCGCGAGCGTCAGGAGTTCCTGGACCGCTACTTCGTCTTCGGCGAGCGCGACTACGAGCCGCCGCTGGACTACTCGCGCACGCGCGGCCTGGTCGGCGAGATCATGAAGGAGCTGTCCGTGCTCGACGAAGAGCGCCAGATCCTGGCGGACGCGGCGGCCCAGCCCGAGCCCATCCACACTCCGCGCGAGCCCGTGGGCTCTGCACCTCCGCTGGGCAGCGGCGGTGGCGACGACGGGGGCGACATCACGATCGAGCCGACGGAGGCTGCGCCCGCCCCCGCACCCGAGCCGGAGGCGCCGGCACCCGAGGCACCGACGCCGGAGTAGAGATGCAGAACGAGCGCTACATCGGTGAGATCCTGATCCGCAACGGCGCGCTCGACGCCGACCGGCTCGATGACGCGCTCGACACGGCGCGCGAGAAGGGCGCGCGGTTGCGCGACGTGCTGATCAGCACCGGCGATCTCGACGAGGAGCGCTACCTGGAGGCGATCGCCAAGGAGCTGGACCTGGACATGATCCTGCGCATCCAGGCCGACGAGGTGCCGCCAGAGCTGGTCGAGCAGACGCCGATCAACTTCGCACGCCAGCACCGGCTGCTGCCCGTGGCCTTCGCCGGCGACGTGGTGCGCGTCGCGACCAGCAACGTGCCCGACCTGTCGCCGATCGACGACCTGCGCGCGCTGCTCGGCCGGCGCTGCGAGCCCGTGGTGGCGCCCTCCGAGGTGGTCGAGGACGCGATCAACCGCGTCTACGAGCGCCGCGACGAGAACGCGCTGGCGGAGTCCGATCAGGAAGAGGAGGTGGAGGAGCTCCAGGACCTGATCGACATGACCGACGAGGCGCCGGTCATCCGCTGGGTCAACAACCTCTTCTACGAGGCCGTGCGCGACCGCGCCTCGGACATCCACATCGAGCCCTCCGACAACGACGTGGTCGTGCGCTACCGCATCGACGGCACGCTCTACAAGGTCAAGACCGCCCACCGCGGCTTCCTGCCCTCGATCGTGTCGCGCGTGAAGATCGAGGCCGACCTGGACATCGCCGAGAAGCGTCTGCCCCAGGACGGGCGCATCACCAAGAAGATCAAGGGCAAGCTGGTGGACGTGCGCGTCTCCACCATCCCCACCGCCAAGGGCGAGCGCATCGTGCTGCGTCTGCTCGACAAGGAGCAGGTGCTGCTGGACCTGCCCGACCTGGGGTGGAGCCACGAGCGCCTCGAGATCATGGAGCAGCTGATCTCGCGGCCGGACGGCATTATCCTGGTCACGGGTCCGACTGGCTCCGGCAAGACGACCACGCTCTACGCCTGCCTGAACAAGATCAACCGCCCGGACCTCAACATCCTCACGGTCGAGGATCCGGTGGAGTACGAGCTGCCCGGCATCTCCCAGATGCACGTGCAGCCCAAGATCAACCTCACCTTCGCCGCTGGGCTACGCGCCTTCCTGCGCCAGGACCCGGACGTGATCATGGTGGGCGAGATCCGCGACGGCGAGACCGCCGAGATCGCGACCCACGCCTCGCTCACCGGCCACCTGGTGTTCTCGACGCTGCACACCAACGACGCCGCCGGTGCCGTGGCGCGCCTGGTGGAGATGAAGGTCCAGCCCTTCCTGATCGCGTCGTCACTGCTGGCGGTCGTGGCCCAGCGTCTGGTCCGCCGGCTGTGCACCAAGTGCCGGACCCCGTTCATCCCGAGCGACGAGGATTTGCGCTCGTTGGCGCTCGACCCCCAATCCTTCGGCCCGCCGAAGCCGCTCATCCCGGGCCAGCAGCCGCGCCCCTCGCGCCCGCCTGGCGGCGACGACGACGCGCCCACCCAGGTGATGGAGGTGGGGGCCGACGGCAAGCCTGCGCGCCCCGTCTTCTACCGCGCCGCCGGCTGCGACGCCTGCGCGGGCACCGGCTACACCGGTCGCATCGGCATCTTCGAGCTGCTCGTGGTCGACGACCGCGTGCGGCGCGAGATCCTGGACAACAGCGACGCCAAGACCATCACCAAGGTGGCGGTGTCGAGGGGCATGCGCACCCTGCGCGAGGACGGGGTACGCACCGTGCTGTCGGGGCGCACCAGCATGGAGGAAGTGCTGGCCGCGACCCACGCCGGCGAGATCGACATGGAGTGATGGGCGGTGGCGGTCTACCAGTGGCAGGGCATCGACGCCCGCGGCAAGAACGTCAAGGGCACCGAGGACGCGGATAACGCGCGCGTCGTCCGCGCCGCCCTGCGCAAAAAGGGCATCATGGCCACCGCCATCGACGAGGAGGCGGTGGCGCGCACCAAGGCCGCGCGGGAGATCGACTTCAGGCGCTACTTCCAGCGAGTCTCGACCGCGGACGTGGCGCTGCTGACCCGCAACCTGGCGACATTGCTCAAGGCCGGCGTGCCGCTGGTCGAGGGGCTGAGCGCGCTGATCGAGCAGAGCGACAACCCCAACCTGCGCACCGCCCTGACCCAGACCCGCGACAAGGTCAACGAGGGCAGCAGCCTGGCCGACGCCCTGCGCGCGCACCCGAAGATCTTCGAGAGCCTCTACGTGAACATGGTCGCCGCTGGAGAGAGCTCCGGCACGCTCGACCAGGTGCTCGCGCGCCTAGCCGACCACCTGGATGCGTCGTCGCATCTGCGCAACAAGGTGATCGCGGCCCTCACCTACCCCGCCTTCATGGTCCTGCTGGGCGTGGCGGTCGTCGGCATGTTGATGGTGGTGGTCGTGCCGAAGGTGACCAGCATCTTCGAGGGCTTCAACGCCACCCTCCCCTGGTATACACAGACGCTGATCTTCATCAGCGACGCGATCGCCGGCTTCTGGTGGCTGATGATCCTGGCAGTCGCCGGGGCGGTCTACGGCTTCCGGCGCTGGCTCGCGACCGAGAAGGGGCGCGCCACCTGGGACGCGCGTGTGCTCACGCTGCCGATCGCCGGCAAGCTGGTGGTGCTGATCGCCCTGGCGCGCTTCTCGCGCACCCTCGGCACCCTGCTGAGCAGCGGCGTCCCGCTGCTGACCGCGATGGACATCACCCGCAACGTGCTCGGCAACCACGAGCTGATGCGCGTGGTGGAGGAGGCGCGCGGCTCGATCCGCGAGGGCGAGAGCATCGCCAATCCGCTCAAGCGCAGCGGACGCTTCCCGCCGATCGTGACGCACATGATCGACATCGGCGAGCGCTCGGGGCAGCTCGAGGAGATGCTCGGGCACGTGGCCACGGCCTACGAGAACCAGGTGGAGACGCGCCTGACCCAGCTCACCTCGATGCTCGAGCCGGTGCTGATCGTGGCGATGGGCATCGCGGCCGGCAGCATCGTGATGGCGATCCTGATGCCGCTCATGCAGATCAACGAGTTCGTCCAATGAGCACCGGGAAGCGAAAGAAGCGCAGCGGTCCGTCGGTGGTGCTCCCCTGGGAGCGGCGCGGCGCGTGGCTGGGCGGGCTCGGCAGCGCGCGGCGCTTCCGCGGGCTCCTGCTGGCCGCCGTCGCGCTGGGCTGCGCGGTCGGTGCCCTGAACATCGCCGACCACCGGGCGCGCGTGCGCGCGACGCGGGCGGGCATCGCGGAAGTTCAGCGCGCGGTCGCCGCCTTCCGCGCCGAGGTGGGGCGCTGCCCGCGCTCCAGCGTGGAGCTGGTGCACCCGCCCAAGGCGGGCGCCAAGTACCTGGACGAGATTCCCAGCGACGGGTGGGGCCACGAGCTCTACGTGCGCTGCCCCGGCAGGGGAGACCCGAGCGGCGCCGAGGTGATCTCGGCGGGGCCGAGCGGGTCGCTACTGCAAGACGACAACATTCTCTAGCGAGCGAGAAATGGAGACAGCCATGGCCGGCACGAAGTACGAAGACGACAACACCCGACGTTCACTGCGCAGGAAGCGCCGCAAGCAGCAGCTCAGGCGCAGGCGCAAGGCCGTCCAGGGCATGACCCTGATCGAGATCATGGTCGTGATGGTGATCATGGCGCTGGTGGCCACTGCCGCCGGCTTCGCGATCATCCCGCAGCTGAACAAGGCCAAGATCAAGCAGACCAGCGCCGACGCCAAGGCGATCGCCAGCGCGGCCGAGCTCTACATGGCCGAGCACGACGAGTGCCCGACCACCGAGGACCTGGTCAACGACAAGATCCTGGCCAAGGACAAGAACACAAAGGACGCCTGGGACAACGACTTCTCGATCGAGTGCGACGAGGACGGCGCCACCGTGCGCTCGGCGGGCCCGGACGAGACCATGGGCAGCGAGGACGACATCCAGTAGCCATGGTGCGGGTGCGACCAGGCCGTCGGCCGACGGAGGCGATGACCCTCCTGGAGGTCGTGATGGTGGTGCTGATCATCGGCATCACCGCCTCCGGGCTCACCCTGAGCCTGGGCGCCATCACCCGCACCACCCTGAAGGCGGCCGCCGGCAAGCTCGCGTCGGCGGCGCGCTACTCCTACAACCGCGCGATCATCCAGGGCAAGACGGTGCGCATCGTCTTCGACGTGCCCGGCAACAGCTTCTCGGTCGAGGAAGCCCACGGCCGCGTCACGCTGGCCAAGGCCGACGACGAGCGCCGTGCGTCGGTCACCGACGAGGAGGGCGAGAGCGAGGAGGTGGTCGCGGCCGATCCCTGGGAGGCGGCCAAGGCGCGCATCGAGCACGCCCAGGAGCCCACGCTCGGGGCCTCCCCCTTTCGCCCGCTGAAGTCCGAAGACGGGCAGGTGCTCAAGCGCTACGCCAACGTGGAGCTGGGCCGGCGCATCCAGATCGTGCGTCTCATCGTGCCCCACCATCCGGCGCCGGTCGAGGACGGCAAGGCGGCGGTGCACTTCTTCCCGGGCGGGATGACCGAGCACGCGGTGATCCACCTCTCCGATGGCACCGAGGAGGGCATCTTCTCGATCGAGCTCCACCCGCTGACGGGGCGCGCCACGATCCACCCAGAGGCCTACGAACCCGAGGAGCTACTCGGCGATCCGAACAACCCGGACGTGACCGAGGTGGATGAATGAGGCGCCGCCGCAGCAAGCGCGCGGTGGTGAACGCCGCCTTCACCCTGCTGGAGGTGATGGTGGCGGTGGCGATCCTCGCGGTCTCCTTCAGCGCCATCTTCTCGAGCGAGGCCGGCGCCATCAAGATGGCCGCGCGCTCTCGCAAGATGGGCACAGCGGCCCTGCTCGCACGCTGCAAGATGGGCGAGATCGAGGAGCAGATCGCGGAGGAGGGCCTGCCGGCCATCTTCGACTCGGGCAGCGATGGCTGCTGCGAGGAAGCCGAGATCGATGGCTACTCCTGCGACTGGGAGATCCAGCCGGTCACCCTCCCCGAAACCATGTTCATGCCCGAGGAGGGCGAGGGGGGTGAAGGCGACGAGTCAGCCTCACAGCCGGGTGGTCAGCTCGCCGAGATGTCTCCCGAGGAGATGCTCAGCGGCGGCGGCGCCGCTTCGGCGGACGGCATGGCGATGATGGCGATGGGCTTCATCTACCCGGCCCTCAAGGCTTCCTTCGAGTCCCAGATTCGACGCGCCACGGTGACGGTGAAGTGGACCGAGGGCGAGCGGGAGCGCAGCTTCGACGTCACCCAGTTCGTGGTCTCGGGCGAGCCCGTAGAGCTGCTCGAGGGGCTGCCGATGCCGGGCGAGGAGCAGGGCGCACCCGGAGCGACGGGCACGGGCACGGGGACGGGGAGCACTGGATTCGGGTTGGGCGGATGAGACAACGCGGCATCACCCTGATCGAAGTGCTGGTCTCGATGGCGATCATCGGGATGGTCGCGAGCCTGATGTACACCGGCTTCACCCAGACCGCGCGCAACAAGAAGCGCGTGGAGGAGACCATCGACCGCTCCCACGAGATCCGCTCCGGGCTCGAGCGCATGGCCCGCGAGCTCTCGATGGCCTACATCTCCGCCCAGCTCAACAGCAACGAGGCGCTCCAGGTGATGAAGACCGCCTTCATCGTCAAGACCGCGGGGGGCGGCAGCCGCGTCGACTTCACCTCCTTCTCCCACCAGCGCCTCTACCGCGACGCCCACGAGTCGGACCAGAACGAGCTGTCCTATTTCCTGGCGGACCACCCTGACGATCCCGAGCGCACGGTGCTCGCGCGGCGCTCCGAGAACCGCATCGACGACGACCCCCAGACCGGCGGCACGGTCCAGATCCTGATCGACGACGTGACCGAGTTCGAGCTCTCCATGCTCGACCCCCAGAGCGGCGAGTGGAGCGAGCTGTGGGACAGCACCCAGGGGGCGATGCAGCTCAACCGGCTGCCGAGCCAGATCCGCATCCACGTCGCGATCCCGGACCCGCGCGGCTACGGCAAGGACCGGGTCTATGGCACCCGCGCCTGGCTGCCTCTCACCTACGCCCTCAACCACGCGATCTACAGACGATGAGCCCCCCGACCCCAGAGTGGCCCCACGGCTACGTGAGCGAGAGAGACGCCGCCCCCCGGCGTGCGCGCGTCCGTGCTGGTGCGCGTAGTCGTGCTGGTGGTCGAAACCGCCGCCGCAGCGGTACGGAGCGCCAGCAGGGCGTGGCCCTCGTGATGGTGCTCGCGGTCGTGGCCATCCTGACGATCTTCGTCGCGGATCTGATGCAGAACACCTCGACGGCCTTCCACGTGACCGTCAGCGCGCGCGACCGCCTGCGCGCCGAGTACGCCGCCAAGAGCGGCCTCAATCTGACGCGCCTGCTGATCGCACGCGAGCCCGACATCCGCAAGGCGGTCGGCGGGCTCTACCAGATGCTCGTGCGACGCGCCCCGCCGCAACTCAACGTCTGGGACTTCGCCGACCTGATCCTCGCCCCCTTTGCCGACCCCGAGAACGCCAAGGCCATGGGCCAGGAGAGCGGCATCGACTTCAGCATGATGGAAGGTGTGGAGGACACGAAAGCCATCTTCGAGGTGGTGGCGGTCCCCGAGAACGCCAAGATCAACCTCAACGACCCGCTCTTCTTCACCGGTGACGACGCCAAGCTGAGCACGGCGCGCCAGTTCTTCGCGCTGATGGGCGGACTGCAGTCGCCCGACAGCCCCTACGATCCGATGTTCGCCACGCGCGATCCGGATGGGCACTTCACCACGCGCCTGGACGTCGTCTCGGCCATGATCGACTGGTGGGATCCGGACCAGACCCGCACCATCTTCGACCCCGGCGGCCACGGCGCGATCGCCGCCGCCGGCAGCGAGGACGACATCTACAGCCAGTTCCCGGACCCCTACGAGGTGAAGAACGCGCCCTTCGACTCGCTCGAGGAGCTGCGCCTGATCCGCGGCGTGGGCGACGACTTCTGGGCGACCTTCATCGAGGACAACCCGGACGACCCGCGCTCGCGCAAGATCACCATCTACGGCTCGGGCGCCGTGAACGTGAACCTGGCGCCCCCCGAGGTGCTGCTCGCGCGCCTCTGCTCCTTCGTCAACGACCAGCCCCTGTGCCTGGACCCGACCCAGGCCTCGGCCTTCATCCAGCTCTTCCGCACTGCGCGCGCGATCATCCCGGTCGCGCTCTTCAGCACGCCCAAGGACTTCATCGACTTCGTCTCCGGCCGCTCCAACAAGGGCACCGACATCTACGCAATGCTGATGGGCTTCCTCGGCCCGGAAAACCCGCTGATGATGTGGACGCCGCTGCAGATCCCGCAGGCCCAGGAGCAGCAGGTCACCGGCAAGTTCCTGACGGCTGCCTCGATCTTCACGATCCAGTCGGTCGGTCGCTCCGGCCGCGCCCAGGCCAAGATGACCGCGGTCGTCAACTTCGACAAACCCTGGACCCCGCCTCCCGGGGTACCCGGACGGCTCCCGCCCCTGGGGGTCTTCCATCACTATCGGATGGAGTAACTGAGCAGAGACCATGGCCCGCTTCCTAGGAATCGACATCGGTGACCACGCCATCCGCGGCGCGCTCGTGCGCACGGCCCTGCGCAAGGTGGAGCTGGAACGCTACGTGGAGATCCCACTGACGGTGCCCCCCGGCGACCCCGCGCGCGGGCCAGAGCTCGAGCAGGCGGGGCGCAACCTGCTTTCCGCCCTGCCCGCACCCCCGGACAGCGTGGTCGCCTCCGCGCCGGGCGACGTCATCTCCCTGCGCACGGTCGAGCTGCCCAGCTCGGTGCGCAAGCGCATCGACGACGTGCTGCCCTTCGAGCTCGAGGCCTCCCTGCCCTACGGCACCGACGACGCGGTGATCGACCACCAGCCGATCGCGACCGAGGGCGATCAGATGAAGCTGCTGGTGGCCTCCATGATGAAGGACCACGTGCGCAACACCCTCGAGGATCTGCGCCAGGCCGGCATCGAGCCACGCGAGCTGGCTGCGGGCAGCGCAGCCCTCGACGGGCTGGTCAACCTGATGCCGGAGCTCAAGACGTCCGAGCCGATCCTGCTGCTGGACATGGCCGACCACCACACCGACCTCTGCTTCCTGCTCGACGGTCGCTGCGTCTTCGGGCGCACCGTCGCCGTCGGCATCGAGGACATGCCCGGCTCCGCGGCGGAGCTGGAGCGCGGGCTGCGGCGCACGCTCACCGCCTACCGGGTGGAGGGCTTCGCCGCACCGTCCGCCGTCTACCTCTGCGGCAGTGGCGCCGCGGCCTCCGGCACGCGCGAATGGCTGGCCGATCGACTCGGCGAGAGCATCTCGCTACTGCAGCTCCCGCAGCCCCTGGAGGGCGCGGCATCGGCGGTCTTCGGGCGCGCGGCGGCCCTAGCGGGTCGGGGCGTGCTGGGCGGCCACCACATCAACCTGCGCACAGGCGAGTTCGCAGCCGCCGACACGGGCGGCCGGCTGGTCGAACACGTGAACCTGATCACCACCTGCGCGGTGGCCGTGGTGATGAGCATCATGTTCTCGCTCAAGGCCCAGCAGTCGGTGCTGATCGACGAGCAGGCCGACCTGCGGGACCAGCTCGGCAAGACCACCAAGGCGGTCCTGGGTCGGACGGTGGAAGATCCGGACCTGGTCGCCAAACAGATCAGCAATCCCAAGTCGAGCGACCCCCTGCCCCAGTTCGACGCCTTCGACACCCTGGCGGCGGTCTCCTCGCTCGTTGCGGAGGGCGTCGAGCACGAGGTGCGGCGCCTGCGCATCGACGTGGCCCAGGACAAGAAGGAGGGCCGCATGGAGCTGCAGGGCTCGCTCACGACCCTGGAAGAACGCGACTCCATGGTCGAGGCCCTGGAGGGGCACCCCTGCTTCCACGACATCGAGCGCGGCAAGACCACGCCGGCCCGCGGCAAGGAGCGGATCAACTACCAGATCGAGGCGACACTGCGCTGCCCCGGCGATGGCATCGCCAAGAAGAAGGGCAAGGGGAAGGACTGATGGCGAACCCGCTCGACCGCATGCGCGACTCCTGGGACGGCCTCAACGACCGCGAGCGCACGATGATCGGCCTGCTCGGCGTGATCCTCGCCGTCTTCGTGCTCGGCTTCCCGCTCTTCTGGATCGCCACCGAGAACGCAGAGATCGCCGACGAGAACGAGGCCCTGCGCCAGGTGATCCAGGACCTGGGCGAAAACGCCGCCACGCTCAAGCAAATCGCCGAGCGCAAGCGCATGGCGGCAGCGCGCTACAAGAACAAGACGCCAGCGCTGGGCAGCTTCCTCGAAAAGCAGGCGACCAACCACGGGCTCACCATCCGCGAGGTGACCGATCAGCCGGAGAAGACCGTGGGGCGCTACCACCGCCGCAACACGCGGGCGTCGATCAACGACGTGGACCTGACCGGTATCATGAACCTGATGGCCGGGATCGTGACGAGCCAGTACCCGGTGGCGATCGAGCACATCCAGCTCGAGCACTTCCAGCCGGGCGACAAGTACCGCTTCAAGTTCGGCGTGCTCACCTTCGACAAGAAGGCCGCCTCCGGCACCAAGTCCGGCGGTGGCGAAGCCAAGGACGAGGGCTGAGATGGTCGACAAACGCGCCACCCTCGGCGAGAAGCTCCTGCTCTGGGCAGGCTATGCGGGCTTCTTCGTATTCTGCTTCCTGCTCTTCGCCTACTGGACGTTCCCGTACGACCGGGTGAAGACCGTGCTGATCGACCAGGCCCAGGCCAGCTCGCCGGGCTCCAAGGTCGAGATCGCTTCGCTCGACCCCCACTGGTTGGGCGTCCAGCTGGAACAGGTTCGCGTCGAGACCCCGCCGCAGAAGCCCGGCGGCAAGCCCAACGTGATCGAGCTCGACGAGCTCACGGTCAGCAGCTCGCCGATCGCGCTCGCGTTCGGCGGCACCAGCGTGGACTTTTCCGCGACCCTCGGCGAGGGGGAGCTGGAGGGTACCTACAGCGAGGAGGAAGAGGGCCCCACCTCGCTCGCCCTCGAGCTCGACGCGGTCGACGTGGGCAACCTCGGCCTGGCCCCCTATACGAAGATCCCACTCGAGGGCGCGATGACGGGCGAGCTCGATGTCACCCTCGCCAAGGAGCCCGCCCAGACCGAGGGGCACGTCGAGCTCGAGATCGCCGACTGCTCGGCGGGCGATGGCAAGGCGAAGATCCCGGTGCCCGGCTTCGGCGGGCTCACAGTGCCGAAGGTCAACCTGGGCACCCTAGGCCTCAAGGTCGCGATCAAGGAGGGAGTCGCGACGGTCGAGAAGCTCGAGGCCAAGGGCAAGGACGCCACGCTCAGCGGCTCCGGCTCGGTGCGCCTGGTGCAGCCCTTCAAGCGCTCGCGCGCCGACCTCGCGCTCGGCATCAAGGTCGATGACGGCCTGACGAAACGCGAGCCCAAGATCAAGGCGATGCTGGGCATGGCCAAGGGTTTCATGGCGCCCGACGGTAGCATCCGCCTGAACCTGACTGGCGCGATCTCCAACCTGAAGGCCAAGGCCGGCGCGGGGGCGGGCAAGCGTGGCCCGCGCGCGGGCACGCCACCCAAGGCCCGAAGGCCCGGCAAGGGCCGCGCGAAGAAGCGCGCGCCGCGCTAGCGCGGGCGCCAATTCGCGGTGAAAAACGGCAGGTTGCCGGGTGCCGATCGCGTGATTAGGATGTTCGGGCCCGGGGCCCCATGACCGCTTCCGATCGCCCAGACAGCAGCGCACCGCAGTCCGACGGTGGCCAGCAGGACGACGCCCACGACGCCGAGATCGTGCAGGACGAGGAGCTGGAGGCCCTGGACGCCGAGCTGGTGGACGACGACGCGGGTCCCGCCGCCCGCAGCCGCGCACCGACGCCGGCGGCGACCAAGGCCAACAAGGCCGCTGGCCCCCTGGCCCGCTACGACCCGCTGCAGGCGTACATGCGGGACGTCCAGCGCTACCCCCTGCTCACCCCCGAGGAGGAGAAGGCCACGGCGCTCGCCTACTACGAGGAGGGCGACGTCGACGCCGCCGCCCGGCTCGTCACCGCGAATCTGCGCCTGGTGGTGAAGATCGCCTACGAGTACCGACGCGCCCACAAGCACCTGCCCGACCTGATCCAGGAGGGCAGCATCGGCCTGATGCAGGCGGTGAAGAAGTTCGACCCGTACAAGGGCGTCAAGCTCTCGACCTACGCGGCCTGGTGGATCCGGGCCTACATCCTGCGCTTCATCCTCAACAACGCGCGGCTGGTGAAGCTCGGGACTACCCAGGCCCAGCGTAAGCTCTTCTTCAACCTCAAGAAGGAGAAGGCCAAGCTCGCCGCGATGGGCATCGAGCCCTCGCCAGACGTCGTGGCCAAGCGCCTGAACGTGAGCGAGGACGAGGTCGTGCAGATGGACCGGCGGCTGGCCGCCGGCGATATGTCGCTCGACACCCCGGTGCGTAGCGGCGACGAGAGCGCGCCCAGCCGTGTGGATCTACTGCCCGGCAGCGGGGCGCGGGTCGACGACGTGGTGGCCGACGCCGAGATGCACGAGCTGCTGACCGGCAAGCTGCACGAGTTCGGTGAGAGCCTGGAGGGCAAGGACGCGCGCATCTTCCACGCCCGCATGCTGTCGGAGGAGCCCCGCACGCTGCAGCAGCTCGGCGACGAGTTCGGCGTCAGTCGCGAGCGCGTGCGGCAACTGGAGAAGCGCCTGCAGGGGCGCCTGCGCGAGTATCTGCAGGAGCAGCTGGGCGCCAGCACGCTCGAGGCCTAGCGCACCGTGGCGGTCGATTCCTGCGACGCGCGTGGCCTGCTGTCGGTGGTGGCGACGCCGATCGGCAACCTGGACGACATCACCCTACGCGGGCTCGCGCGCCTGCGTGAGGCGGACCTGGTGCTGGCCGAGGACACGCGCCGCACGCGCAAGCTGCTGACCCACCACGGCGTGACTGCCAAGCTGAAGTCGCTCCACGCTCACTCGAGCGACGGGGTCATCGAGCGCTGCCTGGCCGAGCTGGCCGACGGCAAGCGCCTGGCCCTGGTGAGCGACGCCGGCACCCCGCTGATCAGCGATCCGGGCGCGGTCCTGGTCGAGCGCGCGATCGCGGCCGGCGCCGCGGTCGAGACGATCCCCGGACCGACGGCGGTGGCCGCCGCGCTGTCTGTGTGCGGGTTGCCCTTCGACAGCTTCCGTTTCGCCGGCTTCGCGCCACGCAGCGGAGCGCGACGCCGTCGCTGGCTCGAGCGCATCGCCGGCAGCGAGGAAGCGAGCGTCTTCTTCGAATCCCCGAATCGACTCGCGGCCACGCTCCGCGACCTGGCCAGGCTGCTCCCGCAGGCGCGCGAAGTCGCTGTCTGCCGCGAGCTCACCAAGCTCCACGAGGAGGTCGTGCGCGGGACGGCCCAGGCCCTCTCGGAGCTCTACGCGGACGGTGCGCGCGGCGAGATCACCGTGGTCGTCGGCGCAGGCGAGGCGGGTGGCGCCAGCACCGCGGCCAAGCCCGACCTGGAGGCGCTGTTGAGGGAACGCCTGAACGCGGGCATGAGCGCACGCGACGCGGCGCGCACGGTCGCCGAGGCCACCGGCACGGCGCGCCGCCGCGTCTACGCCTTGGCACAGCAGCTCACTCGGCCACCACGATGAAGCCCGCCTTGCAGGCGCGCACGCCTTCGATCGGCGGGCCCTTCTTGGGGTCGATCCGGATGCGCAGCTCCTCGCCCACCTTGCAGGCGAACTCACCGACATAGGCCGCCTCACCCATGGGCTGATCGTTGATCGAGACCGTGGCAGGCCCACCGCTGTAGCTGACGGACACCATCACGCGCACCATCTCGTCGACCGGCTCGGCGACCACCGGCGCGTCGTCGTCCGCTTCGCCGGCCTTCTTCTTCTCGAGGATGTTCTTGGCCTCGTCAACGCCGAGGGTCGGCACGCGGTCACGGATGGGGCGCTCTTCGTCGACCGTCGTGATGGCGACCCAGCCGAAGCGACCGACCGCCGCGCCGAGCAGCGCGATCAGCACCCACAGCGCTCCCTGACGCACCTGGCCGATGCCACCTTCGCTCATCCCGCCACCCGCAACACCTCGAGCAACGACGTCTCGCCCGAGACCGCCCTCGCGAGCCCGTCCTTGAGCAGGGTGGTCATGCCCTCCGAGACTGCGATCGCCTTGACCTCACTGGTGGGCTTGCGCTCATGCACGGCCTGTCGCGAGTCCGGCCGCAGGATCAGCAGCTCGGAGATCGGGATTCGCCCGGTGAACCCGAGCCCCTCGCAGACCTCGCAGCCCTGGGGCTCGTAGAAGGTCGCCCGCGGCAGGTTGATCCCGCGCTGGGCAAAGCTCTCCACCTGATACTCATCCGGCTCCGCTGGACGCCGGCAGGCCACACACAGGGTGCGCACCAGGCGCTGCGAGAGGCAACCAATGGTAGCGTTGGCCAGGGTGAAGGCATCGACCTGGAGCTCGTGCAGCCGCGCAAACGGCCCCGCCGCGCTGTCTGCGTGCACGCTGGTGAGGATCAGGTGGCCGGTGAGCCCCGCCTGGAACGCGATCTCCGCGGTCTCGCGGTCGCGGATCTCGCCGATCATGAGCACGTTCGGATCCTGGCGCAGCACGCTGCGCAGGGTCGAGGCGAATGTCATGCCTGTGCGCTCAGCCATCTGGGTCTGGGTCGCAAACGGCAGCTCCGCTTCGATCGGATCCTCGAGGGTCACGATCGACGTGGTGGTTCCCCGCCGCGCCGCGATGGACTGCAGGCACGCGTAGAGGGTGGTGGTCTTGCCGCTGCCGACCGCGCCCGTGACCATGAAGATCCCCTGGCTGCTGCCCAGCACCTCGTCGAGCCCCTCGCGCACCTGGGCGCTGAGCCCGAGGTCCTGGAGCGAGATCAGATTGTGGGCGCTGCGCACAAGGCGCAGGACCAGCCGATCGCCCAGCTCGGTCGGCAGTGAGGAGACGCGCGCGTCCACCCGCTCACCGCGCACCTGCATCACCGCACGTCCGTCCTGAGGCTTGCCGGGTGCATTGATGTCGAGACGCGCGAGCACCTTGGCGCGCACCGTGAGGCGGGGGCCCAGGAGCCCGGAGAGCAGCACCACGTCGTGCAGCGTGCCCTCGACCCGATAGGTGACGGCGACCCCCTCCTGGACCGGCGACAGGTGGATGTCGCTTGCGTTGGCCGCGACGGCGCCCGCGACGATCTCGTCGAACAGCTGAACGACGTTGGTCCCGGTCTGCGGCACCGCGTCCTCGATGCGCTGCCGCGTGTCGGCCATTACCTCACTCAGGCTGCGCAGGCTGGTGCTGACGTCGCCCGCGCTGCTGTCCCCGGACAGGCCGAGGCTCGCATCGACCACGCCGAGCAGGGCGTAGAGGGCCGCGGCGCCCGCACCACCGATCAACACCAGGGGCCACGGTTCCGGCGAGAACGCCTGGCGCCTGAGGCGCTCGAGGTGCTCGAGACGCGCGGCGA
>JAPPOT010000339.1 GCA_028817855.1 Myxococcales bacterium | reverse complement strand
GCTTGCCGCGGCGCTTGCCGGGGGTCGCGGGAACCGGCGGCGGGGGCGGCTCCTGCACGTCGTAGCCCTCGGGCGCTTCCGCCGGTGGGGGGGGGGCGGCCGCCGGCGGTGGAGCGACCGGCGGCGCCGGCTTGATCACGACCCCGACCCCGCCCGGAGCCGCCGGGTCGATCGTCGGGCCGTCGGCCCGCTGCGCGGGCGGCGCGGGCTGGCGGGCCGGCGGTCCGGGGGCTCCATTCGGCGCCGCGTCCGTCACCAGGTCGTCGGCTGCGATCAGCTCATCGTCGGGAGTGCGGTCGGCGCCCGCTTCAGGGTGAAGCGAGCCGACCGCGGCCACGGAGGCGGTCTGTACCGCGGTTGCGGCTGGCTCGGCGCCTTCGCCCGGCATCGGGTCCTTCACGCGGTCATCGAAGAGCGAGCCCTCGTTGGTCGCTTCCCAGCGGCTGATCTCGGCGTTGCTCGGATTGTCGTCCATCGCTGGCGATGGCAGGGCGCTGCCGGGTGCGAACAGGGCGCCGACCGGGTCGTCGCCCGCCGCCGGTGGTGGCTCGGGCGTCCCCGCGGGCAGCGGCGGCGCCACGCCCACCGACGGCGCCTTGTCCTGGAACAGGGTGGCGACCGCGTTGTCCTCCTCGCCACCGGCCGGCGGTGGTGCCGTGCCCGCGCCGAACGCCCCCTTGGTCCGGGCACCGGTCGTCTCGGGGTCCACCAGCGTCGCGCCCTTGGCGATGTCCTTCTTGCCCCAGCCGGCTCCCGCGGGCGCCCCGCCTTCGTCCCTCTTGTCGCTGGAATTCGCCATGGGTTTCGAGGAGTTTTCGCTGTCCAGCTGCATCGACCAGAGTGCCCGGGCGCTTGTGTGGGTGTCTAGGACCCCGCAGCGAAGCGCCAGAATTGCGTCAATAGAGGAATATTACGCTAATGTTGGTCCTGGATCCAAATTGGATATTGTCCCGGATTTTGGACCTGGGGACCGTGGGCCAGCTCAGCAGGCCGCCACGCGGTTTCGTCCGGCGTGCTTGGCCGCGTACAGGGCCTTGTCGGCGGCCTCGAACAGGGCAGTGCGGTCGTCTGCGTGCTGCGGGTAGGTCGCCACGCCCAGCGAGCAGGTCACCTCGAGTTTGCCCAGCTCGGTCTCGAAGACGGTGTTCTCGAGCTCCTGGCGCACGCGCTCGGCGAGCTGCATGGCGCCCTCGGTCTCGGTCTCCTCGCACAACACACAAAACTCCTCGCCGCCGAAGCGCGCGACCACGTCCGTTTCGCGCTTGAGACGCAGCAGGATCTCGCCCAGCTCGCGGATGACCACATCGCCGGTCGCGTGCCCGTAGGTGTCGTTGACGACCTTGAAGTGGTCAATATCGGTGATCACGAGAGAGAGCCTGCGGCCGAAGCGTTCTGCCGCGCTCAGCTTCGCCTGCAGCTGCTCGTTGAAGTAGCGCTTGTTGAAGCAGCCGGTCAGCCCGTCGGTCGTGGCGAGCTCCTCGAGCTGCTTCACCGAGGCCGCGTTGGACAGCGCCACCGCGACCTGGTTGGCGAGTGCCGACAGCGCCGGCCGCACGCGCGGCCCGAAGGCATCACGCCGCCGGGCGGCCAGCGCGAAGGTGCCGATCGCCACCTCTCGCACCACCAGCGGGATGATCAGCAGTGACTGCATCCCGGTCAGGTTCGCCTTGCGCGTGTAGACCAGCTGGCTGCCCGCATCGAACTCCCCGCGATAGGGCAAGTAGTGCCGGTTCTTGACCGCCATCGCCGTCAGCGACGTGTTGTCGCGAAAGCTCAGGTCCGCCAGGTTCTCGGCGCCGTCCCCGATCGCCTTGCGCACGCGGTGCACGCGGTTCTCGGCGTCGTAGTGGGTGATTGCGGCGAAGTCGAAGGGCGCGATCTCGGCCGCCGCGGTGAGCGCGGCGTCGAGCACGGCCTGCTCGTTGAGCGCAGCCCCCAGCGCGGCGGACGCGCGGTGCAGTACCGAGTGCTCGCGCTTGGAGCGCTCCAGCTGCAGGAAGACCTGCTCGTTTTCGAGCGTGCGCAGCAGATGCGCGATCGCGTCGGTCAGCATCTGCTCATCCGCGGCGGTGAAGGGCCGGTCGTCGAGGCGATCGGCGCACAGCACACCGCGCACCTCGTTGCCATCGCGTACAGGCACCGCCAGGAAGGCGCTCACGTCGGTGCTCCCGCCGTAGTAGCAGATGCCATTGTAGCCTGGTCGCAGCCGCTCCAGATTCATCACGATGCCGCGCTGAAAGGCAGCGCCCACCGCGCCGCCGCCCGGAGCGAAGGGACCGCTCTCGATGTCCCGATCGCTCACGCATTCGGCCACCCGCAGGCGCGTGCCGGTCTCGTCCGCCAGTAGCAGCACGCAGGTGTGCAGTCCGAGCGTGCGCTTCATCAGATCGAGGTTGAAGAACAGCCCCTGATGGACTTCCTCCACGCTCGAGCGCGCCAAGCGCTCCTCGTCGGCCGCCGCGGAGTCCGTTGGCGCGGCCACCAGCCGGAACATGCGGGCGTCCTCTCTCACCCGTTCCTGCTGGTCCTTGAGCTCGCGCTGGTTCTGCATGCGGACGCGGCTGATCTCGGCCTGCGTGAAGATCAGGTTCAGCAAGCCGAAGAGCATCAGGAAGACCGCGTGCAGCAGGAAGGGGCGCGGGTCCTGGTGGCCCTCGGTCACGAAGTAAATGCCGGCCTCGAACGCCACCGCGAAGAGCACCAGGGTGCGGCCCACTGGGCGCGGCGCCACCGAGCTCATGAAGGCGAGCAGCACGTAGAGCGCGGGGTAGAGCGGGCTGATCAGGCCCCCAAAGACCTGCAGTGCCCCATGGGCACCCACCAGTAGGAGCAAGCCCAGCTCCAGATTGAAGAAGGGCTGGCCCCCGCGTCGCTCCTCGCGCACGCGCGCGGCGCCGCGCGCGATCACGACCGCCGCCCAGGCCGCTGCCAGCACCCCGTGCTCGAGCGCGGGTCGGCCACCGGCGCCGAAGGTGCCGAGCCATGTGAGCAGGCCGAAGACCAATGCGGTGATGTAGCCAAACGACCCGCGAGCACCGCGGCGAATGGATAGGGCTGCCTGCACCAGTGTCGTCATGAAGTGGACCCGCGGGGGGTCCCTTCGTCGTTAGCGGATGCCGCCTCGCGCGGTCAAAAAAGTCACTCCGCGAACTGAAACACGAGCTCGCCGCTGCGCAGCATGCCCAGCTCGTCGCGCGCGATTCGCTCGAGCGCTTCCGGGTCGTCGCGCAGGCGCGCGACGCGCACGGATAGGTCCTCGAGCTGCCTGCGCATGCGCGCGTTCTCGGACTCCACCTCGTGCAGCTCCGCGCGCAGTGCGCGGTAGCGCGGCAGGCCCTGGGCATCGAGGATGCGCAGGGGCACGAAGATGATCGCGAAGACCAGAAGGCCGAAGGGCAGCAGCCAGGCGATGGAAGCTCCGACGTCACGCATGGGCAGACGACCACTGTCGTGCAGCAGCGTGCGTGTAGTCCAATTCCCGACAGAACTTCCCGCACCCACTGAACACGCGCCCGGGCGGCTGCGCATGTTGTTTCAAAGCGGGACGTGCCGCTATCCTTAACGTGCCGCAAACGCGCGGCCCACACCTCGAGAAGAGCTTCATTTGACCAGCGAGAGACTCGATGACGAGGCCCGCTCGACCGCGCCCGCCACGGGCGTGAGCGAGGCCCCACCGCCGCGCGAATCGCAGGCGCCCAGTGAGCCGGTGCCCCATGCCGAGGACGAGTCCGAGGACGAGTCGACGCCGGCGGCCAAGCTCGCTTGCTCGGAGGGCGAGAGCGTTGCGGGCGATGGGGCGAAGGCAGACGCGAGCGATGACGAAGTCGCGGACGGCGTCGAGCAGGACGCGGACGAAGCTCCGGCAAAGGCGTTCGATGGCGAGGACGCCGAGCGCACCGATCGGGAGCCGGATGCCGAGCCCGAGAACAAGGCCGCTGCCGGGAAGGCCGACGTGCCACAGCCGCCGGCGCCTGTGGGCAAGACGGTAAAGCTCAAGCCGCCGACGCGGCCGGCGGCCGGCGGCCAGAAGGCCGATGCCGAGCCCGAGAAGAAGACCGCTGCCAAGAAGGCCGTGCCGACGCGGCCCGCGCCCGCAGGCAAGACGGTCGAGGCCAAGCCCGAGGCCGCGTCCGAGTCTTCCGAGCAGGACGACGGTCCGCTGATCGTCGATGAGGACGACCCGGATGTGCAGCCGCTCGAGGCGTCGTCGGAAAGGAGTGACGCCGGTCCGAGCGTCCTGGCCCGCGTGATGGAAGAGCTGCAGGCGGCGGGCGAGGAGATCGAGGCGACCGCCGAAGCGCTGCGCAAGGCTCGCGACGACAAGGGTGCGCTCGACGAGACGCTCAAGGGTGTACGCGCCGAGCTCCAGAAGGTCACCAGCGAGAGCAGCAAGGCCAAGCGCCAGCTGGTGCGAACCGCGGCCGCCTTCGCGAACTTCCGCAAGCGCAGCCGGCGCGACATCTAGGCTGCGCGGGCGCGCGGCCGCGACGAGCTCGTGCGCGACATGCTGCCCGTGTTCGACAACCTCGAGCGCGCCGTGGCCGCGTCGGACACGGCCAAGGACGTGGCGTCGGTGGTCGAGGGCGTGCGCATGGTGCTCAAGCTGTTCCAGGACACCGCCAAGCGCATGGGGCTCGAGCGCATCGAGAGTGTGGGCGAGGCCTTCGATCCCACCGTGCACGAGGCGATCCAGCAGCAGCCCAGCCACGAGCACGAGCCCGGCACGGTGATGTCCGAGGTGATGCCGGGCTACGTCTTTTCGGAGCGCCTGATCCGCGCAGCGATGGTGGTCGTGGCGAGCCAGCCCGCCAAGCCCAAGACGGAGCCGCTACCGGAAGAGGAGAAAGCGGCGGAGGGCGAGGCGAAGGCGGGCGGGGACGAGGTCGAGGCCGCGGCGGAGCTCCAGGCCGGGGCGGAGACCGAGTCCGAGTCCGAGACCGCGACCGAGACCGAGATCGAGATCGGGGCCGCGTCCGAGTCCGAGACCGCGTCCGAGTCCGAGACCGCGTCCGAGTCCGAGATCGCGTCCGAGTCCGAGACCGCGTCCGAGTCCGAGACCGCGTCCGAGGCCGAGGCGGAGACCGAGTCCGGGTCCGCCGCGGAGACCACGTCCGACAGCGAGCCCGCGCCCGTGGCGGCCGCCCGTGGGGACGAGTCGGGGGAGTCCGAAGAGGCTAGCTCCGCCTCGGAAAGCCCGGGTGGTGAGGAAGCGCTTGCCGCGGCGGACGCCGGGGTTCAGGATGAAGCCGACGCTGCGGATGGGGACGCGGCCGGCGACACCTCGGAGGAAGGGGACGCAGCGGGCGACGAGGACGCCGGCGTGGACGACGGTGCAGACGGTGATGACAATAGCGAGCCCACCGGTGATGACGATGCAGGGGAGTCGTCCGACGGGGCCGAGTCAGCGGGCGAACAAGAATGAGTAAGATCGTCGGTATCGACCTGGGCACAACCAACAGCTGCGTCTCGATCATCGAGAACGGCGAGCCGGTGGTGATTCCCAACTCCGAAGGGGCGCGCACGACGCCGTCCATGGTCGGCTTCACCGAGGCCGGGGAGCGGCGCGTCGGCCAGGTGGCGAAGCGGCAGGCCGTCACCAACGCCCAGAACACGGTCTACGGCGTCAAGCGCCTGATGGGGCAGTCCTACGACTCGGATGCCACCAGGCAGGCCCTCGAGCACGTGCCGTACGAGATCGTCGAGAGCAACCGCGGGGACGCCTCGGTGCGCGTGCTCGACACGGACTACACGCCGCCCGAGATCTCCGCGATGGTGCTCGAGGCGATGAAGGACGTGGCCGAGGCCTACACCAGCGAGAAGATCACCGAGGCCGTGATCACGGTGCCAGCCTACTTCGACGACGCCCAGCGCCAGGCGACCAAGGCCGCCGGCAAGATCGCCGGGCTCGACGTCAGGCGCATCATCAACGAGCCCACGGCCGCAGCCATCGCCTACGGCTTCGACCGCGACGAGGGCAACGAGCGCGTGGTGGTCTACGACCTGGGCGGCGGCACGTTCGACGTCTCGATCCTCGAGCTGACCGAGGGCGTCTTCAGCGTGCGCGCCGTGAGCGGTGACACGCATCTGGGCGGCGAGGACTTCGATGACGCCGTCATCGACTTCCTGGCCCAGCGCTTCGAGGAGGAAAGCGGCATCGACCTGCTCGACGACCGCATCGCCCTGCAGCGCCTCAAGGAGCAGGCCGAGCGCGCGCGCCACGAGCTGTCGTCGTCGCTGGAGACGGAGATCAACCTGCCCTTCATCGCTTCCGATGACACCGGGCCCAAGCACCTGGTGCTCACCCTCAAGCGCAACGAGCTGGAGATCCTGGTCGAGGATCTGGTCGACCGCACCATCGCGCCCTGCGAGCTGGCGCTCAAGGATTCCGGGATGGCGACCAGCGACATCGATCGGGTGATCCTCGTGGGCGGGATGACGCGCATGCCGCTGGTGCAGAAGAAGGTCGAGCAGTTCTTCGGCAAGCCGCCGCACAAGGGCGTCAATCCCGATGAGGTGGTCGCGGTCGGGGCAGCGCTCCAGGGTGCAGCCCTGTCGGGCGAGGTCGAGGAGGTGCTGCTGCTCGACGTCACGCCCCTGTCGCTCGGTGTCGAGACCGGCGGCGGCGTCTTCACTACGCTGATCACGCGCAACACGACGATTCCGACGCACAAGAGTGAGATCTTCACCACAAGCGTCGACAACCAGCCCTTCGTGCCGATCCACGTCCTGCAGGGCGAGCGCGAGATGGCCGCGGACAACAAGTCCCTGGCGCGCTTCGAGCTCACGGGCTTGCCGCCCGCGCCGCGCGGGGTGCCGCAGATTCAGGTGAACTTCGACATCGACGCCGAGGGCATCCTCCACGTCACCGCGAAGGACCTGGGCACCGGCCAGGAGCAGGCCGTGAGCGTAGTGCCCAGCAGTGGTCTGACCGAGGACGAGGTCGACCACATCGTCGACGCAGCCGAGCAGTACCGCCAGAGCGACGAGAAACGCCGCGAGCTGGCCGAGCTCAAGAACAACGCCGAGGCCCTGCTCTACACCAGTGAGCGCGCCTGCGAGGAGTGCGCCGATCTGGTCGACGCCGAGATCATCGGCCAGGTCCGCGAGGACATCGAGTACCTCAAGGAGCTGATCGGCGGCAGCGGCGACGCCATCTCCATCCGCGACGCGCTGCAGCAGCTCGAGACCAGCGCCTACTCGATCGCCGAAGCCATGTACGGCAGCGAGGGCGAGGCCTTCGAGGAAGAGGGCGAAGCCGGCGGCGGTGATTCAGTCGCCGAGGATGCCTAGTAGTAGAGTCTAGGTGGCGCTCGAAGTCGCGTCGGCCGAGCCACGCATTGCGTCAGAGGTAGCCTCACGTCGTGCCACAGGGTGAGGGAATGCGCGGTCGCGCTCTTGTTGGCAGTCGCGTGCCGCCACCGCGGCCCGCTGCGCTACCGCGCGAAGATCGGCCGAGGTTCGTTCAGGGCCGGCTTACGTCCTCGGCCCAATCCTCGACGTAGCTCCGCTACGCCTCCGGTGTGGTCCTCCGGGCGCGCTCGCCCCTGAACGAACCTCGACCGATTTC
>JAPPOT010000011.1 GCA_028817855.1 Myxococcales bacterium | reverse complement strand
GGCCTCCGGCATGGCGGCGCCGAGGAAGCCCGCCTCCCCCATCTTGCGCCAGGTCTCCCGGTCGGAGATGCCGGCCCGGTTCCACCCCTCGACCCTGGGAGCCACCTCGTTCTCGACGAAGCGCCGCACCTCGCGGCGGAACAGCTCGTGCTCTTCGTCGAAGACGGTGCGCCGCATGGCTACTCGATCCGCTCGAGCGGCACCTCGCCGTTGCCGGTGCCGATGATCAGCTTGCCGTCCTTCAGCACGGCCGGGATCTCTTGCTCCTTGCCGTCCTCACCGATGCGCTTGAGCATCAGCGAGTTGTCGATCTCCTTGAGGATCTCGTAGTGGAACTTCTTGTGCTGGCGGCCCGCCGGCCCCCAGGTGTCCAGCACGAACTCGCTCTCCGTGATGGTGTACTCGATGCGCATCTGATCGGCCCTGCCCTGCTGCTTGGCCTTGCGGAAGTCCTCGGTCAGCGCCGTGTCGGGCACGCCCGCCACGTTCATGCGCCAGCGCCCGCGGATGCGCTCCGAGACCGGGCGCGAGGGGTCATCGGCGGGCGCCGCGGCCGCGGCCTTGCCCTCGGGCTTGGCCCCGTGCTCGCGCATCACCGGCTCCGGCGTTGCCGGCTCCGGCGCGGTGGCCGCCGGCGCCTTCGCCTCGCCACCGCAGGCAGCGAGCACCAGCAGCAGGACCGCCGCCTGCCACCACCCGCGCGCCCTCACAGCTCGATGCCCGGATAGAGCGGGTGCCTGGCCAGCAGGTCCGCGACGCGCGTCTTGGCACCCTCGGTCGCCTGCGCCTCGGTGTCGAACTTCACCTGGGAAGGCTTGCCGGCGTTCTTACCCTTGGTGAGCGTGCGCGGCTTGGTGGCCGCAAGCACGGAGTGGAGGATCTCGGCGATCTCCTGCATCTCCGCAGCACCCATGCCCAGGCTGGTCATGGCGGGCGTGCCCAGGCGCAGGCCGCTGGTGTACCAGGTGCCGTTGGGATCGTACGGGATCGAGTTGCGGTTGAGCGTCAGGTCAGCCTCGCGCAGCGCCGCCTCCGCCTGGCGGCCATTGAGCCCGTAGGGCCGCACGTCGAGCAGCACGATGTGGTTGTCGGTCCCGCCGGTCACCACCGGCACGCCCTTCCCCACCAGCGCCTCGGCCAGCACCTTGGCGTTGTCGCAGACCTGCTGCGCGTAGCGCTGGAACTCGGGCTTGCTCGCCTCCGAGAGCGCCACCGCCTTGGCCGCCATCACGTGCGGCAGCGGGCCGCCGAGCACCAGCGGGCAGCCACGGTCGAGCGTGTCCTTGAGCGAGTCCTGGCACATCACCAGCCCACCGCGCGGCCCGCGCAGGGTCTTGTGCGTGGTCGTCGTCACGATGTGGGCGTGGCCGACCGGGTCGAAGTCGCCGGTCAGCACCTTGCCGGCCACGAGGCCCGCGAAGTGAGCCATGTCGACCATCAGCGTCGCCCCCACCTCGTCGGCGATCTCGCGGAAGATGCGGAAGTTGATGCGCCGCGGGTAGCTGCTGTAGCCGGCGATCAGCAGCAGCGGCTTCTCCTCCTTCGCCCGCGCCCGCACCTGATCGTAGTCGAGGATGTTGGTCTCGGGGTCGACCGAGTAGTTGCTGTATTGCCAGAGCTTGCCGGAGACGTTGGGGCGGAAGCCGTGGGTCAGATGGCCGCCCGCGTCGAGCGCCATGCCCATCATCTTCTGGTTGCCGAGCTCCTGCCGCAAGCTCTCCCACTCGGCGTCCGACATCTCGGCCACGGACTTCTTGCCCAGCTGCTCGAGCTTCCGGTTCTCGACGCGGTCGGTGAGCACGGTCCAGAAGGCCACCAGGTTGGCGTCGATGCCGCTGTGCGGCTGCACGTAGGCGTGGTCGGCACCGAACAGGCCCTTGGCCAGCTCCACGGCGCGCGTCTCGACGTCGTCGACGTTCTCGCAACCGGCGTAGAAGCGGTGGCCGGGCGAGCCCTCCGAGTACTTGTCGCTCATCCAGTTGCCCATCGCGAGCAGCACCGCGGGCGAGGCGAAGTTCTCGCTCGCGATCAGCTTGAGCTTGGAGCGCTGGTCCTGCAGCTCCTTGAGCACGGAGGCGGCCACGTCGGGCAGCTCGCGCGCGATGGCGTCGAGGGCGGCCGCGAAGGCCACCGTGTCGGTGGAGAGCGAGCCGGGCTCGTACCCGGGTAGCTTCGACTTCAGATAGGTATCCAGGTGCGATTCGGCCACAGGGCGCCTCCTGCCCACGGGTGGGCGATGGGGGTTGTTGCCCAGGCGTGCGGCACCTTGCCCTGCGCTCCCCGGTGGTCTCTTCCACCTAGCGCCGCGGTCCGGCCGCGACACCTTAACGCCAGTCACGAAGGGCGATCGGAAGCTAGGGTGCGACCGTCGTGATGTCAACTCGAGCCCTCCCTGCCCGAGGACTGCAGTCGCACCGCAATCAACCGAGATTCCTAGGCATTGAGTCGACTCAACCAGAGTTTCGATGCGCGCGACGTCAGCGCCGCGGTACAAAGCGGAAGGAGCGCCTGCAGATGACCAAGCACGTCCAAGCCGAGCCCCTCAGCGCGCTGGCCCGCACGATCCTCGTGGCCGGCGGCGCCCCCGAAGCCGAGGCCACCGCGGTGGCCCGGCACCTGGTCGATGCCAACCTGGCCGGCCACGACTCCCACGGCGTCGGCATGATCCCGACCTACACGTGGAGCCTGAAGTGTGGCGCGTGCAAGCCCGAGGCCCACGCCGAGCTGATCTCGGACCGAGGCGCAGTGGCGGTGGTCGACGGCAAGCTCGGCTTCGGGCAGGTGGTCGGCCCAGAGGCGATGGAGATCGGCATCGCGCGCGCTCGCGAGCACGGCATCGCCGCGGTCGCCCTGCGCAACGCGCACCACCTCGGCCGTATCGGCCACTACGCCGAGCAGGCGGTGGCCGCCGGGCTGATCTCGATGCACTACGTCAACGTGGTCGGCCACCCTCCCCAGGTAGCGCCCTTCGGAGCGGCCGAGCCCCAGCTCAACACCAATCCCTACTGCTGCGGCGTGCCGATCGAGGGCGGCGACCCGATCATCCTCGACATGGCCACCAGCACGGTGGCCCTGGGCAAAGTGCGCGAGGCCCACGCCCGCGGCGACCAGGTGCCAGAGGGGTGCCTGGTCGATCCGGAGGGGCGCCCCACCCGCGACCCCAGCGTGATGTTCGGCGACCCGCGCGGGCCCAAGGGGGCCCTCACCGCCTTCGGCCTGCACAAGGGCTACGGGCTGTCGCTGATCTGCGACCTGCTGGGCGGCGCCCTGGCCGGCGACTGGCCGGTCAGCCGTCGGTACGACGGGCCGGCGACGGTCTACAACCACATGCTCGCGATCCTGCTGCAGCCCGACGCGGTCGGCGATCCGGAGCAGGTACACGCCCACTTCAGCGCGCTCGCGGAGACGATGCGCGCCACACGACCGGCCGAGGGCGTGGAGCGCGTGATGGTGGCCGGAGACCCGGAGCGCGCAGCACGCATCGAGCGCAACAAGCATGGCATCCCGCTCGCGGACGGCACCTGGAAGGGCATGCTGGACGTGGGCGAGCGGCTCGGCCTCGATCGCGTTGAGCTCGAAGCGATGGTCTGAATGGCGAGTACCGAGCTCGACGTCGAGGCGGTCGTGGTGGGGGCCGGGGCCGTCGGCCTGGCCTGCACCGCGCTGCTCGCTCGACATGGGCGCTCGGTGATCGTGCTCGAGCGCAACACGGCGGTCGGGCAGGAGACCTCGAGCCGCAACAGCGGCGTGATCCACGCCGGCCTCTACTACCCTGTCGGCTCGAACAAGGCGCTCACCTGCGTCCGCGGGCGCGAGCTGCTCTACGCGCGCTGCGAGCGCGACGCGGTCCCGCACCGCCGCTGCGGCAAGCTGCTGGTGGCCAGCGAGCCGGCGGAGCAGGAGAGGCTGGAGGCGATCCGCCTGCGCGGGCTCGAGAACGGCGCTGGCGCGCTGACCATGGTCGGCGCAGAGGAGGTCACGCGCCGCGCGCCGGCCGTGCGCGCCATCGCGGGGCTGTGGTCCCCTGAGACGGGCATCGTCGACGCCCACGGTCTGATGGACAGCTACAGGGCGGAAGCGCGGGCCCACGGCGCCGAGCTGGTCGTGGCGACGCGGCTCGAGGGCATGGACCCCCTCGGCAGCGAGGCCCTGCGCCTGTCGACGCGCGACGAAGGCGGCGAGACCTTCACCATCACCACGCGCTTCGTCGTCAACGCCGCGGGCCTGGACGCCGACGCGGTCGCGGCCATGGCGGGCCTGGACGTGGACGCCCTGGGATATCGCCTGCACTACTGCAAGGGTGACTACTTCGCGCTCTCGTCTCGCTTCCGTGGCGCCAGCGAGCACCTGATCTATCCGGTTCCTGTGGCCGCCGGCCTCGGCATCCACCTCACCATGGACCTGGGCGGCAAGCTCACGGCCGGGCCCGACACCGAGTACGTGGACCGCATCCACTACGACGTGGACCCGGCGAAGGCCGCGGTCTTCGCGCGGGCCGTGCGCCGGTATCTCCCGGAGCTGCGCGACGAGGACCTCACGCCCGACTACGCGGGCATTCGCCCCAAGCTCCAGGCCCCGGGCGCGCCGGTCGCCGACTTCGTGATCGAGCGCGCCGACCGCAACGGCGTCCCTGGCCTGATCAACCTGGTCGGGATCGAGAGCCCCGGGCTCACCGCGAGCGAAGCCATCGCCGAGCGCGTCGTCGAGCTCACAGAATCGTGACCTGCTCCGGCTTCGTCAGGTGCTCGGTCGCGTTGTGGGCCAACAGCCGCACCGCCTCGCCCTCGAGCTGCAGCACGCACACGCTCGTGTTTGCCAGCTTGAGCGTGCCGTGTCCCTCCGGGAGCGCCAGACCCACCGTGCGATCCAGGATGCTGCCGATCACCCCGTTCGAGGTCACCACCGCGACCTCCTCTCCGGGCTGGCTCGCCGCGCGGATGCGGTCGTAGGCGCCCATCACCGCGCCCTCGAAGTCCGCGAAGCTGGTGAGCTCGCTCGCGACCTCGCCGCTGCGCCACAGCTGGACCATGTGATCGAACATGCGGTTCATCGCGTCGTGACGCGCCGCCCGGTCCGCAGCCGTGCCGATCGCCTCCACGTGCAAGCGCAGCTCGGCGTCTGTGGCGAGACGGGGCTGCAGGTGCTGCTTGAGCAGCGGCTCGTAGGGCGCTTCCTCCAGGCCTGGCAGCATGGCGGCCTCCGGCCACGAGATGCCGTGCTCCGAGGCCGTCTCGCGCATCAGCGCGAGCGTCTCCTGCTGCCGCCTGTGGGGCCCGACGAAGACGTGATCGAAGCGCTGACCGCGCGCGCCCAGGTGCGCGCCGAGCAGACGTGCCTGCTCCTCGCCCAGGGGTTGGAGCTGGTCGTAGTCGTCCGCGCTGGCGGACGCTCGGCCGTGGCGGATCAGGTGCAGCCGTGCCATGGGGAGCCTTGTAGCACCGCCGGGCCCTCAGCGGGGGGCGGGATGGATCAGCTCCAGCTCCCCGATCGCGCCGAGTACCGCCATGCTGTGCTCCAGCTCGGAGCGCGCTGCGCCCTCGAGCACGATGCAGAGCGTGCCAAGCCTCGGTCGACTCTCGAGCGCCCGCAGCGCGCTCTCCACCACCTGCTCGGCGCCGCCGCCGTAGGCCGCGACGCGCTCCGCGTCGCGCCGGGCCAGCGCGATCACGCCCTCGGCCCCGCCCTGCGGGTGCACGATCACGTCGGCGGAGCCCAGGCGCGAGAGGGCGCGCAAGCTCAGCTGCTGCACGTCGCCGTCGCCCGCGAAGACCACCGCGACGCGCGTCATCGAGGGGCCATCGGACGCGATCAAGCGCTCGAGCTCGCGCTCCGCCTCCTCCATCCGACCTGCCAGGACCAGCGCGGCGACCTGGCCCTCGAGGGCGCGCTCCCACACGCGGCGACGGTCGGCCCCGTCGGGCACGCGCTGCTTGACCTCCTGGCGGTAGCGCGCCGCGAGCTCCGCCAACCGCCCGTAGTCCGGGTGGAGCACGGCCTCGAGGCGGCCCCGGGTGAGGCGCGCGAGCACCGGCGAGGCCCCCCCGGTGGAGACCGCCACGGTGACGGGCGAGCGATCCACGATGGCCGGCATGATGAAGCTGCACAGGACCGGCGCGTCCACGACGTTGACCGGAATGCCGGCCGCGCGTGCGTCCGCAGCCACCCGCTCGTTGATGGCGTGCTCGTCGGTCGCGGCGATCACGACACGCTGGCCCTGGCAGTCGCTTCCCTCGTAGGCGCGCGCTCGATGCTGGACGTCGCCCCGGGTGACGGCCGCGGCAAGCTCCTCGCACAACTCCGGCGCGACCACTGTCACGCGCGCACCCGCCTCCCGCAGCAGCGCGATGCGTCGGGCGCCGACGACCCCACCGCCCACGACCAGGCAGGGAGCCGCGTGAAGATCGAGGAAGATGGGCAGGTACTTCATGCCGGCCCCCCGATCGTAGCGTGGATTGACCAGCCGTGCTGGGCCCGCCTCGAGCGGGCTCGTAGCCCCGGTTGGGCCGCTCTACAGCCCGGATTCGTGAGGGATTGTCAACGCGGCAAGCGTCGTGCGCGCAGCTCGTGCGTGGCGACGTGCATCAGCACGTAGAGCGTGCCGATCGTGTATCCCTTGACCAAGCTTCCGACCTTCTTCATGGCTCATCCCATCCATCAAGCAAGACGGATGATGCTACGCGATCTGTTTCGGCCGCGTGACAGCAAAATGAACTTTTGAGTTCTTTTGCACCGCCACCCGCGTGACTCGCACGAAGCATGTGCAAACGCCGTACAGCGTGCGTGCGCTCAAAGCAGGAAGCTGACGGTACCGTGCACGGGAAGCTGCGCGCCCACGGGATGGTCGCTCTCCGTGGAGAAGTCGCCGAGCTGTCCGGGCGAGATGCCCTCGCCGGCGAGGAAGAGCCCAACGGCATCGGTGCCGATGCCCACGGCTACGTGGTCGTGCACGCGGTAGTTGAGGTCGAGGCCGACGCCCATCGCGAGGCCCGAGTCCTGCTCGATCAGCGCCTGGGGCACGCCGTAGAGCCAGCCACCGCCGAGGCCGAGACTCAGACTGACCTCGATCGGTCGACCGCCCATGCGCACGGCGGCCTCACCCATCAGCGTCAGCACCTCCGCGTCGGAGTAGTCCGAGTAGGTCACGCGGCTGCCCAGGGAGAACATGGCGAGGCGCACCGACGCGGAACCCCCAACCATCGCTCCGCTGCCCTCGACGCTGTCGATCAGGTCAGATGGCGAGAGCTCGGTGGGATCGAGGGCCTCGCCATCCGGCATCGCGCCTTCTTCCGGCAGGGCTTGCTGCTCTGCGGCCAGGTCCGTCTGACCGAGGGCCATCACCATGTAGCTGTGCCCGACGAAGGCATCGAAGATGAAGAGGTCGAGCATGTCGTCCTCGGGCGCCTCCGCCGGCGCCTGCACCATGGCTGGCGCCTCGAGCGTGCGCGGCGCCGCCTCGGCAGCGGCGCGCGGGCTGAGGTCGGGCTCGGGCTGCGCCTCGTCCAGGGGCTCGGGCTCGGTGGCGGGCTCCGGCTCTGCGGCCGGCTCGGGCGCTGGAGCCGGGGCGGGCAGCGCGATGCG
>JAPPOT010000737.1 GCA_028817855.1 Myxococcales bacterium | reverse complement strand
CCGCCGGCAGCGGCGCGGTCACGCGGCTGCCGACGCGGGTTGTGAAGCGGATCGGTCGCGGCGCGATCAGCTTGTCGAGGTAGAGCACGTCGTCGCCGGACAGGACGGTCAGGCTGACGGTCTCGCGCGTGGCGCGATGCAGCTCCTGGAGGAACGCCGCGGCCGAGCGCTTGACCGGATACTCGTGGATGAGCGGCTGCCCGACTTCCCAGAGCCGCAGCGTGGCGCGATAGCAACCGGTCTCGGGGACCTGCTCCACGTAGCCCATGCCGGCGAGCAGGCCGAGCATGCGGTGCACCGTGCTCTTCTGCAGCTCCAGCTCGCGGGCGATGGCCGACAGACGCATCGGCTCGCGCGACGCGGCGAGCCGCTCCAACACACAGAAGGCCCGCACCACGGGCCCCTCCGAGGCCGCCGGTGCAGTGCGCGTTTCGGCGGCTGCTCGCGCCAGCTCATCGATCGACGGCGTTGCCATGGATGCGGGCACGACCCTCCAAAGACCGGGGCATCGTTCCACTGAATCGAACACGCGCCGGATGCCGGTGTCAAGGTCTGACGCCGGCCACGTTCGGCCTGCACATGCGTCGCCCAGGTCGGCCCCGGCGTCTCCGATGCTATCGTCCGCGCCAGCACGGTCCCGCACGCGAGCCCCGGCATGCCAGCCACCGCCAACGCGCCGACGACGTCCACCGAGCACCGCAGCATCGAGCACGTCCTCGCGCGCCTCGACGGCATCGTCGATTGGGCGCGCTCGGCGGAGTCCCCGGCGGGCTACTTCGCGGCGCTCTATCGACGTGTCACGCACGAGGTGAAGCTCGGGATCGAGGCCGGCTTCTTCAGCGACGGCCCGCGCATGGAGCACCTGGACGTGGTCTTCGCCCAGCGCTACCTGGACGCCTTCGATGCCTGGCGCGCGGGCGCGCCCCCCACGCGCGCGGATCCGTCGCGGACAAGCTCGAGGCGCTCGGCGACTGAGCGCGGCGCGAGCCGACTGCCCCCGTTTTGAGAGGGGAGATACTTCTCCTCTGCCGCGATGCCGTCCGGTGGTCTCCACTACAGCCGGGAAGAGAGGCTCCCCGGCGAGCAGGAGGTTTCCCGGTGGCACCACGATTGCTGTCGACGATCGCGTTCATTTCGGCCCTCATGACCGGCGCCTGCAGCGGGGCCATCGACCCCGGTCCCCGGGATCGGGGTGACCCCAACCTCGGTGCCGGGGCGCCCGTCGGGGCCGGTGCCGGCGCCGCGGCTCCACCAGGCGCAGCGGACCCGGCGGACGCCATCGACCCCACGGGCGGGGCGCTCAACCTGGCGGGCTCGCCGACCTACTTCAGGGTGGTTCGGCTGACCAACACGCAGTTGACCCGCAGCGTGCAAGCCATCCTGGGCTTGCACGCTCCGCCGGCCCATGCCGAGACCTTCCAGGACGCGGTCTCCGGCACGACCGACTTCACCAACAACGAGCTCGTCCTCGACATCGACAGCCGCGGCTGGTCGGACTACCAGCTCGCAGCCGAGGCGCTCGCGGCCGAGGTGGCCGGCGATGGGGCGCTCCTCGCGCAGCTCTATTCCGGTACGGATGCGCCCGGCTTCATCGCGACGGTCGGGCGCCGCGCCTACCGGCGCCCGCTCACGCCCGACGAGGTTGCCGGCTACCAGACGCTCTTCGACCTGGGGTCCAGCATGTCGGGCAGCTGGAGCCCGTTCGCGAAGGGCGCAGCCGTGGTGCTGGAGGCGATGCTCCAGTCCCCCCACTTCCTCTACCGCACCGAGCTGGGAGAGGTGGGCGCGCCTCTCACGGGCTACGAGATGGCGGCCAAGCTCTCCCTGTGGCTGCGCAACACGACCCCGGATGACGCCCTGCTCGACGCCGCAGAGCGCGGTGAGCTCGACACCGCCGCCGGTGCCGCGGCCATCGCGCAGCAGATGTTGGACGAGCCGGCCGCCTTGGACGTGATGCGCGAGTTCCACGGGCAGCTGCTGCACATGAAGCGCTTCTCCGAGCTCAGCAAGGTCGGCGTCCCGAGCTACGACGAGGCCATCAATCCCGAGCTGGCCGAGGCCTCCTACCTGTTCTTCGATCGCATCTTCAGCCAGGGCCTCGGGCTGCAGGAGGTCTTCCTCTCCACCACCGGCTTCGTCAGCCCGCGGATGGCGCCCTTCTACGGCCTGCCGGCGCAGGGCGCGGGCTTCGCGGAGCACGACCTCGGCGGGGGACGGCTCGGCTACTTCACGCAGCTCCCGTTCTTGATGCTCTACGCCCACAACGACGGCCCCGATGCGATTCACCGCGGCGTCAGCATGAGCCTCGACGTGCTCTGCGCGCCCCTGGGCCCGCCAGCCGCGGTCATCCCGCCCCTGCCGACGCCGAGGCCGGGGCAGACCAACCGCCAGCGCGTGGACGAGCACACGTCCGGCTGCGGCGGTGCCTGCCACAACGACATGATCAACCCGCTGGGCTTTGCCTTCGAGCACTTCGATGGCATGGGCCAGTACCGCGAGATGGAGCAGAACGGCGCCGAGCTGCTGCCTATCGACAGCAGCGGGTCGTTCGAGTTCATCGATGGCGAGAAGAGCTGGCAGGACGCCACCGAGCTGATGCAGGTGCTCGCGGCCGATCCGCAGACCCACCTCTGCTTCTCGAAGAAGCTGGCGAGCTTCGGGCTGCAGCGCGACGTGGTGGCGGACGACATGGCGATGCTGAGCGAGCTCTCTTCGACGTCGCGCACGGGCTCGCTCAAGCAGCTCGTGCTCGCACTGGTTCAGCAAGACGCATTCAGGATTCGCGCAGGAGGTGCCCCGTGAGCCCCAAGAGCCTACCCGGTCAGCGCGCCGGGATGACCCGGAGGTCGTTCCTCAGGGGCGCCGGCGCCGTCGCCATCGGGCTGCCCTTTCTCGAAGGGCTGCCGAGCCGCTCGGCCTGGGCAGCCGCCGACGAACCGATCTTCACGTTCTTCGTCGTGGCCCAGAACGGCGTGGTCAACAGGAACTTCTTTCCCGCCGCGACCGGCGCGCTGACCACCCAGAGCCTGGCTGCCGACCCGGACATCGCCACCAGCGTGCTATCCCCGCACGCCGCGAACCTGCTGTTCATCAAGGGCATCGACTACCCCAACCCCGGCCCCCAGAGCTGCGGGCACGCGGAGGGCAACGTGCAGACCCTGACGGGCCTCGCGCCCGGCTCGACCGGGAACACGGCCTTCTCCGCGGGGCCGTCCGCAGACACGCTGATCGCCCAGGCCCTGGGTGCACCCGATCCGATCGCCCTCTACTCGGGCGCCAAGGGCTACATCGCCGAGCGCATCTCGTTCAAGGGCGCCGGGCCCGGCCAGGTGCGGGCGGCCGACGTGAACCCGTACCTGCTCTACTCCAGGCTGGTCGGCCTGGTCGGCGAGGACACGAACGTGGCCGCGCCGCAAGCCGATGCGGTGGCGCAGGAGATCGCGAACAAGCGCAGGAGCGTCAACGATTTCGTCCGCGGCGAGCTCAACGATCTGCGCAACAGGCCGGCGCTGAGCATGGCGGACCGGCTGCGGCTCGATCAGCACTTTCAGGCCATCCGCGACATCGAGGTCGGCATGGACAACCTGGCGCCCGACGCAGTGGCCGCCACCGCGTGCTCGATGGACGGGATCCCGGTCGACCGCTACGAGGCCTTCCGCTCCGGCTTCGCCTTCAGCGGCGATCAGCTGGAGGAGTACGTCCGGCTGCACATCCAGATCATGGCCGTCGCCTTCGGCTGCAACTACAGCCGGGTCGGCACCCTCCAGTGGGGGGACGGCACGGACGGCACCAAGTACGACGTGCCGTCCAACTCGGGGCTCGGGTGGACCTTTCACCAGCTGAGCCACCGCATCCAGTCCGACTCCGCGAGCGGAAACAATCCGACGGCCGAGGCGGCCCACCACGAGATCGACGCCCTGCGGATGGAGACGCTGCTCGCCGGGCTGGACACCTTCAAGGCCCACGGGCTCGAGAACAACACCCAGCTGGTCTGGACCAACACGATCGCCGATGGTCCGTCCCACTCGACCCGGGGCGTGTCGATGATCGTGTGGGGCAGCGGTGGCGGCAACCTGCAGCAGGGCACCTACCTCGACGCGGGTGGCACCCAGAACGCCAGGGTGCTCAACACCCTGATGACGACGGCCACCTGCGATGTCACCGCCACGCCGCCGCAGATCGGCTCGGGCACCTATGATGCGATGCGGGCCTGAGCGCCATGGGCGTCCCCTCGCGATGCGCTGCCCCTCTCGGGTGACTCGGTACGTCGGGCTCGCGCTGCTGGCGGCCGTGACGGGCGCCTGCTCCGCGCAGGGGAGCGATGCCGAGCGGACGTCGCTGGACAGTCCGGTGGTGACGCCACCGGCGGGCGCCTTGTCTGGCCAGCAAACTACGCCCGCCGCCGTCGCGGACGCACCGCCAGGCAGCGCGGGTGCCGGAGCGGAGGCCTCGAGCGTCGGGCCCGGTGACACCGCGAGCATGAGCATGCTCGACGAAGGGCAGGCGGGCGCGGATGCGATGGATCCGATGCCCATGGTGGATGCCGGCCGCGCCGATCCGGCGGTCGATGCCGGGACCACGCCCCAATCCGGCATGGCCAATCGGAGCGCGGGCTGTAGCGCCGGCACGGGCCGACCCACGGGCGGCGTGGTCACGGTGGCCGGAAGCCACTACCTCATGTTCCCGGAGGGATACGACGGCACGGTGCCGCACCCGGTGCTCCTGGGGTTCCACGGCTGTGGTGGCGTCAACCGCGGCACCGGCCTCGACGACACCGAGTGGGTCCGGCTCACCCGCGCCACGCGCTTCGAGGACGCCTACGTGCGCGTGGTGCCCCTGTCGAGCGATCCGGGGGGGTGCTGGAGCTACGGCACCGACATGGGCCGGGTCCTGATGATCCACGACGAGCTACTCGCGAGTTACTGCGTCGACACCGATCGGGTCTTCGCCACTGGGCACAGCTCCGGCGCCCAGCTGATCGTGCAGATCGTCACCCAGCAGCACGCGAGCGATGCGCAGCACCTGGGCCTGCGGGCGCTGGCGCCGGTCGCTGCCTCCGACTACGGCGCCATCGCGGGCCCGATGCCGGTGATGTACATCCAGGGGCAGATGGACGCGGAGCGCGGCCACGGGGACGGCCACGAGACCGTGGAGCGGTTCGTGGCGGCAAACGGCTGCGGCGGGACCTCGATGCCGTACTCGCAGGTCGCCGGTTGCCAGAGTGGCACCACGGCCGTGGGCCCTGGCTGCATCGTCTACGACGGATGCCAGGCACCGACGGTCTGGTGCTCCCACAACGACCCCGCCTACAACGGGACCATGCACGGCGTGCCGTGCTTTGCCATGACCGCGATGTACGACTTCTTCGAGAGCTTCGAGTAGAGCCCATCTCAACAATGCTCTCGGCGCCTTTCGGGCGGGACGGGCCCGCTCGCCGCGTCGCCTCACGCTCGACAATACCCGGCATTGCCTCGGTTCGCCGACGCGCCGCTCGGTCCCGTCGCGCTCCGAAATCCATCCGGAGCATCGTTGAGATGGGCTCTGGTCAGCAAGGCTGCGCCGCGCGCCGCGCCTCCAGGATGCGCCACACCGCAGCCACGATGCGGTTGCAGCGCTCCCCGGCGAAGCCGAAGAGCTGGTTGGGCGGCACGTCCAGGCTCGCGGCCAGGCGCTCGCGCAGCATGGTGCGCGCCCGGTGCAGCCGCACCCGCACCGCCTCCTCGCTCAGCTCCAGGGCATCCGCCGTCTCGCGCGTGCTCAGCTCCTGGACGTCGCGCAGGACGAACACGGGGCGGCAGGTGTCCGGCAGCCCGTCGACGAACGACTCCAACAGGGCGCGCACCTTGCGGCGCTCGCTCTCCAGCTCCGGGGTCGACTGCGGGGGGCGGGCAGCTTCGTGAAGGTGCACCAGCTCCGCCACGTCCCGGTCGCGCGCCGCGCGCTTGCGCCGCCGCACCGCCTCGCGCACCGCGATGCGCGCCAGCCACGCGCCGAGGCTTCCGTCCCCGCGGTAGTCGGAGAGGTGCCCGTGGGCCGTCAGGAAGGTGTGCTGGACCACATCCTCGGCCTCCGCGTCGTCGCGCGTGATGGAGCGCGCGGCCCGAAACACCCTCGCGTTGTGGCGGCGCATCAGCACGGCGAAGAGGGTGGGGCGGCCGTCGAGGATCGCGCGCACCAGCTCGGCGTCTTCGCCCCCCGCGACCTGCGGCAAGCCCTGCGCGTCCCATTGTTGCACCGTGATCACGAGACCTCCTTCGCGGTGGGTGCTCCTGCAACCCTCAGAGGAGCGCATGCGCCAAAACGTTACAAGGGATCTTCGTTGTAACGGATCCGCGCCGGCGTGCCTCCACGGGGCGGAGGAACCACTCGATGAGAACCTGCTCTTTCATGCTCGCCCTCGCGCTGTGCGCGCTGGGATGTGGCGACGACAGTGACGAAGAGGTGGCCGAGGACATGAGGGCCGCGAGCGGCGCCGGCCAGGCCGGCGACGGCGATGGAGACGGCGACGGCGATGGAGACGGCGATGGCCTCACCTTTCAGGATCAGGTCGATGCCGGCGGTGTCCTCTACGGCGAGCACTGCGCCGGCTGCCACGGGGAGGCCGGGGAGGGCACCGACATTGGGCCCCCTGTCGTGGGCGACGGCGCCCTGCCGCTCGATGCTCCCGAGGGAGCCGGGCGCGACGTGCAGTTCATGACCGCGCTCGACGTCTTCGTCTGGGCCAGCGAGACCATGCCCGGCGACGACCCCGGCAGCCTGGACGACGCGGACATGATCCAGATCTTCGCCTTCGCCCTCTTCGCCAACGGCGTCGAGCTCGACGTGCCCCTCGACGCCGACAGCGCGGCCGAGGTGGTGCTCAACGAGTAGCGACCCGCGCTCCCCGCGTGGCTTCCTTCAATGGAGGGGGCCGCGGGGAGGGCCGCCCGCGGGAGGTACCGGTTTGCTTCCCCTTCGCTGCTGGCGGCACCGGGCCCGGTCGTCCGCAGTACGAACGGGTAGGTCACCACCACGATGCCGCCCCCTTCCGGCTCGGGGAAGCGCCAGGTCTTGACCGCCTTGGCGATGCACTGGCCCACAGGGCTGTCGCCAGCCTGCGCCTTGCGCGCCTGCAACGCGCCGATCAGCGCTTCCATCCGCTGCACCCGCTGCGCAGTCGCAAGCGCCCGCGTGTCTGCGACCCGCTGCCCATCGAGCAGCACCTCCTGCAACGTCACGGTCACCACCGGCCCGCCCCCACTCAGCCCGGCCACGTTCTTCGCGCGGGGCAGTGACACCTTCGGCTGCGCGTGCATCTCCTCCACCTGGGCCGACGCCACCACGGCCGGCGGCTCGGCTTTCGTCACCGTGGCGTCATGCACCTGTGCGCGGGGTGCCGCACACCCGAGCCAGAGCCCGCTGCCCAGCAGCAGCGCCAGCGCCACCGGGCGCTGCATACTCCTCGACTCCACTTCACGCACATCCCCCTCCGGCTCGGCCGCGCAACTTGGCCCGGATTTTTCACCGATGCACACGCCCTCGCGCAACCGCTCGACTCCACAGCGCTTCCGCCTCGGTCGCGAATACACGCCGTATGCG
>JAPPOT010000391.1 GCA_028817855.1 Myxococcales bacterium | reverse complement strand
CGACCCGCCCTCTGCGGCCGCGGCCACGGGGCTGCTGCGGCGCGTCCGCGCCCGCGCGCGGCGGGCGCTGCCGGTGCGGCTGCTGGCGACCTCGCGCGAGGTCGACTCGCGGGGCGCCTCCCCCACCGCCAGCCTGTTGTCTTCGCTGGCTGGCGAGACCCACGCCCGCCGCGTCTACCTGCAGGGGCTGAGCCGCACCCAGGTCGGCGAGCTGGCGGCGGCGCTCACGCGCGAGCTGGACCCACCGCTGCTGCAGGAGCTCTACCGACTCAGCGCCGGCAACCCGTTCTTCGTCAAGGAGGTAGCCCGGCTGCTCGACGCGGAGGCCACAAGCCGCGGAGACTGGCACCTGGAGCTGCCCGCACGCGTACGCGAGGTGGTCGGCCTGCGCGCGCAGGCGGTGTCTGAGCAGACCCGCCGCGTGCTCACGGTCGCCGCCGTGATCGGCAACGACTTCGGGATGGGCGTACTGGAGGCCGTGTGCGGATTGCCGCGCCCCGACCTGCTCTCCAAAATCGACGAGGCGATCGCCGCGCGCATCGTCGAGCGCGCCTCGGAGGACGGACAGAGCGGCCACTACCGCTTCTCCCACGCGCTGATCCGCGAGAGCCTCTACGGCGCCATTGCCGAGACCGAGCGCGTGGCGCTGCACGCACGAGTGGGCGAGGCGATGGAACGGCTGCTCGGCGTGGAGGTCGACGATCACCTTCCGGAGCTCGCCCACCACGCGCTGCAGGCGGCTCCGGGCGGCAACGTGGAGCGCGCCGTCTCCTGCTGCGTGCGCGCCGCCGAGAAGGCGATCGAGCTGCTCGCCTTCGAGCAAGGCGCCGCCCACTACCGCCGGGCCCTGGATGCGCTCGCCACCAGGCTCCCGGTGGACGAGCAGCGCCGCTTCGAGCTGAAGCTGGCTCTCGGTGCGACGCTCTTCCGCGCCGGGGAGGACGGCAACCCCGCGCTGCTGGAGGCGGCCAAGGTGGCGCGGCGCCTGGGCCGGCCCGACCTGCTCGCGCGCACAGTGCTGACGATGGACGGCTGGCCGCGCGTCACCCGCCACGGGCGCACGGCCAACCGGGAGCTCTACCCGCTGCTGACCGAGGCGCTCGAGGGCCTGACCGATCCCGATCCGGCCCTGCACGCGCGCCTGCTGTCGGTGCTTGCGCTCAACTGCCCGCGCGAGGCCACTTTGGCGGACAAGGTCGCGCTCAGCCGCCAGGCGCTGGAGCTGGCGCGCAGCTCCGGCCAGGACACCGCCCTCTACGACGCCCTGCACGCGCGGCTGGTGCTGATGCAGTCGCCCGAGGACACGAGCCAGCGTCTGGGCCTGGCGAGCGAGCTGCTCACCGTGGCCGAGCGCCTGGGCGAGCGCTATCGGGTCTTCCGCGCCCACGAAGCGCGCGTGGCGCCCCTGATCGCGCTCGGCGACATGGCCAGCGCCGACCGCGAGGTGGAAGCCTGCGCGCTGCTGTCCGAGCAGCTGCGGCTGCCGCGCTGCGAGCTCGAGGTGCTGCGCTTCCGGTTGCAGCGCGCGCTCGGCGACGGGCGCTTCCACGAGGTGGGGCCGCTCACCCAGCAAGCCGTGCGTGTCCGCGGCCAGGCGCGCCAGTCGGGGCTCTACGTGGCCAGCATGTACGTATGGGCGATGTTTGCGGTGGCCTGGCGGGGTGACCGCAAGCTGCTGCTGCAGGGCATGGATGAGGTGGCTCGGATGAGCGACGGAGAGGGCATGATGCGCAGCCACGTCGCCTATCTCTACGCCGTGGTCGAGGACTACACGCGGGCTCGGGAGTACTACGGCATCCTGCTCGAGCCACGCGTGCTGGAGCGGGAGCGGGACGACAACTGGCTCACGACGCGCATGCTCACGGCAGAGGCTGCGTCCATGTGCGGCGACCGGGAGGCGGCCGCGATCCTGTACCCGCTGCTGCTGCCCCACGCGGCCCTGAACGTCAGCCACCCGGAGCTGCGCGTCTACCTCGGCAGCGGCTCCCACCACCTGGGCCTGCTCGCGGCGCTGCTCGGCGAGCGCAAGGCCGCAGCCGACCACTTCGAGCGCGCCCTGGAGATGAACGCCGCGCTAGGTGCCCGCCCTGCGCTGGCACGCACCAGCGTGGAGTACGCACGCGTGCTGCTGGGCCGCGCGGGCGGCGCTGGCCACACGCCCAGCGCCGCCCGCGCGCGCGCACGGACACTTCTAACTGAGGCCGCCGAGCTGGCGCGCGCAACACAGATGCAAGGCCTCCTGCAGAGCATCAAGGCCCTGCAGGATTGAGCGCTCCAATAGCTGAGAGGGAGTCGCCCAGGTTCGCCCAGGAGCGGCTCACGTCCTCGGGAGAGTCCTCGAGTAGCGCCTGCTACGCCTCCGGTCTTCCCTGCAGGCGCGTTCGCCGCTGGACGAACCTCGACGATGCGAGCGGCGGGCAACCGGTGCAGCTGCAGGCGGTGCCACGACTCAGGCGGGCACCCAATTGCCGTGGAAGCCGTAGGGTACCCGCCCGGGCAACCGCACGGTCGCCACCGGGTCACCCGTCAGGTCGCGCGCATCCAAGATGAGCACGTCGCTGCCATTCCGGGCGGCGTCGTAGGTGTAGACCATCACCCAGCCCTCGTCCTCTGCAGCGCCATCGGACGCGGGCACGAAGACCGGCTCCATGAAGCTCACCCCGGCAGGTGCCTCCCGCGACTCGCGTGTGCCCTGCTCGAGGTCGTGCTTGATCAGGGCGCCGAAGGTCATTTCCCCACCGCGGGCGGCGGCCGTGTAGCCATAGCGATATGGCAGCCCTACACGCCGCTCGTCGTGACGGGGGAACTCCTGCGGACGGTCGTCCAACCGGTGCTCGCGGACCTTGCCCGAGCGCGGATCAATCACCCAACGGTCGAGCGTCGGCCTGCTGTCCCCCGGGCCGAGCATGTCGCTGTCGAACACCTTGTCGTGACGCGCCACGTCCAGGACCACGTTGCCGTCGGCGCGGTCGTAGGCGTTCATGGGGTGAAAGACCGCGCACGGCTCCACCTCGCACCAGATCACTTGATCGGCGCTGCCTTCGCGCGGCAGCAGCCCCACACGCGCGCCATACTCGGGGTGCCACTTGAACGGGAACTGGAAGCCCTGGGCGATCACCTCCAGGTCGAAGAGCACTGGCAGGTCGAGCAGGATGAAGTAGCGCGCCGTAAGGGCACAGTCGTGCACCATCGGCTGCCCCGGCGTGGCCACGTCCACCGTACGCCGCACCCTGCCATCGGTGCCCACCACCACGTACTGCAGGTGGTGCCAGGCGGGCGAATAGACACAGGCGTGGAGCTCGCCCGTGCTCGGGTCGCGCTTCGGGTGCGCGGTGAAACCGCCGGGCAGCGTGCCGCCGAAGTCGCTGCGCCCCACCGTCTCCAGATCCATGTCCAGTTCCACCGGCAGGTTTCCCGCCTCCACGACGGCGAGGAGCTTGCCCGCATGCCCGATGATGTTGGTGTTGGCGACGCCGGGCCCCAGCTGTTCGGCCCGCCGCGGACCAGCCACCGCGGGCCAACCCCTGGCTTCCACGACCTCGTCATCGCGCACGTAGCGACTGCGGTACCACTCCGCCCGCCCGCCACGCAGGCGAACGCCGTGTACCATCCCGTTGCCCAGGAACCAGTGGTGGCTCGAGGGATCGGGTGCGACCGGGTTTGGCCCGATCCGGAGCAGGCGCCCATCGAGCGCCTCCGGGATCGCGCCCTCCACCGGCAGGGCCTCTGCGCTGCGCTCGTCCGCGATCGGAGCGAAGTTGCCCGAGAGATAGGGATTGCCGTCTGCGCTGCCGTCCATGGAAAGAGACTTGCGCGCGCACGGCCCGCGAGCAACCCCGCTCGGGTATGCTCGCCGGCCCATGTCCCAGGGCCAGCTCCTCAGCCGCGATGGCACGCACGTTACCTACTGGGTCGAGGGCGTGGCGCGCACCGACGCACCCGCGCTGGTGCTGATCAACGGCCTGACCACCAACACCCGCTTCTGGGACCACCTGCTGCCCCAGTGGTCGCGCCGCCATCGGGTGCTGATGTGGGATCTGCCCGGTCACGGCGCCTCGGGCCCAGCGCAGAGCCGCGCGGCCGCGACCATCCAGGGCCAGCCCGAGATCCTCACGCAGGTGATGGACGCCGCGGGCATCGAGCGCGCCGTGCAGATCGGCTGGTCCACGGGCTCGCAGGTGATGTTCGAGCTCTACCGCAGCGCGCCCGCGCGCTGCCTGGGGCTGGTCTCGCTGCTCGGCAGCGCCGGGCACGTGCTCGACACGGCGCGCCTGCCCGTGCCGGGCGCCGCCATCGACTGGCTTGCCCAGCACGTGCCGCGTCCGGTCTGGAGCGGAGCCACCTTCGCCCTCTCCAGGGCGACGAACAACCGCGCGGGGCACGCCGTCGGCCGCGCCCTGGGCCTGCTCGGCAAGGGAGCCGCCGCCCAGGACGTTCGCAACATCACCGAGCACTTGTGCATCATGCACCCGCCGACGGTGCAGACCATGGTCCACTCGGCCCAGGCGCAGTCGGCGACGGACCTGCTCGGGCAGCTCACGGTGCCGCTGCTGATCGTGACAGGCGATCGCGATCCCTTCGCACCAGCCGACACCGTGGGTCTGCCGATGCACGAGGCCGCGCCCGGCAGCGAGCTGCTGCGCCTGCAAAACGCGACTCACACCGCGCTGCTCGACCACGCCGGCGAGATCGCCGACGCGGTCGAGAGCTTCATCGCCCGCCGCTGCAGCGCGCGGTGATCACTCCACGCAGCCGGTCTCACACATGTTGGCCCAGCTGGTCTCCATCGCAGCGATCGAGCTGCAGTCGATCGGGCCGTCGTTGTAGATCTGGTCGGCATCGGTGCGGCACTCGCACTGGCCGAACTGGCAGAGCATGTAGTAGCCACCGCCGGTGTCACAGCGGCAATCACCACCGCCCAGGTCCATGCAGGTCGGCGCGCCGCAGGTGCCACCGCCCCCGCTCGAGTTGACCGTGAACTGGGTGCCGAAGACCGGGCTGTCCCAGGTGACGGTATCACCCACGCGCAGCACCACGTCGTAGGTGTCGGCGCTCAGGCCGCTGACGTTGGCAGCACACTCGGGGCCGGTGGCCCAGGTGCAGCTGAAGACGGTCTCGCTGCCCCCGCCCGCAGGCGTGAAGACGAGCGCGTAGGTGTCGTCCGGCGCGTTGGTCAGGGTCGCCGTCACGCTGGGCGTGTCGCCCTCGGTCATCGACGTCTGACTCAGGCTGTCGATCCCGGGCGCGCTGCAGCCCCCGCAGTTGCCATGACCGAGCGCGATGTCGACGCAGCTCTGGCCCCACTCGCTGCTGCAGCAGGTCGCATCGCTGTCGCACACGCCGGTGACGCAGAAGTTGCAGTCGTCGACCAGCGCCGCTCCCGGCATGCACTCGCTGTGGGCGCACGCGGCCGGCGCGCTGGCCACCAGCGCGCCGGTGAGGGTGTTGGTGTCGAAGCTGGGGCTCTGACCGACGCGGATCGTCACGTCGTAGGTGCCCGCGGCGATCGAGACGAAGGCCTCGCAGACGTTGGTCCCGGTCCAGTCGCAGAAGATCACCGTCTCCTGGCCGCCACCGCTCGGCGTCAGCACCATGTTGTAGACGCCGGCGGGGGCGTTCGTCATGGTCGCGTTGATCGAGGTCGAGACGTTCGCCCCGATCTCGGTGTTGTCGATGCTGACCAGGGTAGGCGCCGAGCAGCTGCAGCTCTGGGAGCTGTTGGCCGCCGCCACGCAGGCCGCGTCCCAGCTCACGTCGCAGCAGTCGCTGTTGCTGTTGCAGATCGCCGTCGCGCACGAGGAGCACGCGCTCGCCAGACGCGCGCCGGGCAGGCACTCGCTGTGCACGCAGGCCGCGGGCGCGGTCTGAACGGTCACCGTACGGGCGCTGCTCTCCGTGCTCTCGTCGCTCGGGTCGTTGCGCACGACGACATCATACGCACCGTTGGTCTGGGTCAGTGAGTCATCGACCATGGCCATGAGCTGCGTATCGCTCACGTAGGTCGTCGTGATCTGGGTGCCGTTGAAGTAGACACGCGCTCCCTGCACGAAGCCCGTACCGGTCAGCGTGAGCGTCGCGAAGCCGCCCTGATCGATGGTGTCGGGGGTAACCGAGCTCAAGGTCGGAGCGCTCACGCTGTCCCCGGTGTTCACGGTGAAGGTCACCGGGTCTCCCTGGGTCACGCCGGCCAGGTTGTAGGCGGTCACGCGCCACGTATAAGTGTTGCCGTTCTGCAGCAGCCCGGCCGGCAGGCCCCACTGGGTGCCGTAGACCAGGCGCCGATAGATCCGCGCGCCGCCGGTGCCATCGCCCGACCAGATCTCGAGGATGTAGACCGTCCAGTTGCCGGCCGAGTCCTCGGTCGTCCAGAGCAGGCTTGGGGTGAGCGAGGCGATCGTGCCGCTGCCGCCACTCGGCGTGGGCTTCATCGGCGTGGTCGGCACGGTGGTCGGGTCGATCATGCTGCTTTCGGCGGTGCTCGAGCCGTTGTAGGTCGTGGGGTCGGTCTCCAGCCGGTCGCAACCATAGGTCGGCCCCGGATCGTGGAGCTGCACACCCCAGGCGCCGGCCTCGGTCGCGATCGAGAGCTCGTAGACGGTGTGCTCCTCGGGGTCGTTGGGCGTACCGGTCAGGGCGTAGCCACCGGTCACGCGCTCGTCCCCGTCGTCCAGGAGCTGGCCGTTGAGGCGCACCTCGATGCGCTGGTCGCCGTAGGCGCGGATGTTCCACTGCTGAGCACCGCCGCCCGTCCACACGCCGAACTGGTTGTAGCAATCGGGGTCGATGTCGTCGCCGTTGTAGTACCAGTCGTTGAGCATCCACAGCCGGGTGCCGTCGTAGTCGGCGTAGAAGTGGCTGTACATGCCGCGCGCCGCCGTCACGTCGAAGTACTCGAAGCCGTCGGTCTTGCCCTCTTCCCAGTCCGTCAGCTTGCCGTCCGCCGTGTGGGCGTAGCTGCTGGCGTTGTTCATGACCGGCTCCGGCGCGGCGTCGGCGGTCGTGATCGCCATGCTGTCGGCGTTACCCGTGAGGTCCGCACCGAGCGCGTCCTGCACCCCGTCGAAGTCGAGGCTGCAGTCGAGCCCGGCGGGCAGGCTCGCGGTGGGCATGAAGGTGAGCGTGCGGTTGTCGAAGCTGACCGTCACGGTACCGGCCACCTCCTCACCACCGCAGGTCAGGCTCACGGTCTCGGTGCTGACGGTGGAGGCGTCGATCGCCTTGCTCAGCTGGAACGGGATGCGCCCGTAGCGCGGGAAGGCGCGCCGCGCGATGCCCGGCACCGACGAGGCCACGAAGGGCGGGACACCGAAGACCGACAGGTTGCGGCCCGAGCCGAGCAGCAGGTTGCCACCGGCGGGCGCAATCCAGTCCGGCAGGCTGCCCGCGCGCGTGACCAGGGGCCGCGGCGCCTCGAGCACCGACAGGTCCAGCGCCACCAGCATCCCGCGCTCGAGCGCCAGCAGCACCAGGTTCCCGAAGCGCTGCAGTGCGCTGAGGTCGTCGAACTCGGGCGCGTCGAAGAGCATCTCCGGGGCGCTCGGGTCGGACATGTCGAGCAAGAGCAGCCCCACGCCCGAGATGGCAAATAACAGGAGACGGCAGCGAACGAC
>JAPPOT010000628.1 GCA_028817855.1 Myxococcales bacterium | reverse complement strand
CGACGCTCGCGAAGTCGACCGCGTAGTCGCCAAAGGCTCCGATACACTCCTGGGCCTCGTTGGGCAGGGGGCTTCGCACGCGCATTCCGGCCTCGGGCCCCTGGGCCAGACGCGCCCGGCCCTCGCCCTTTCGGACCAGCTGGGCGTACTCGATCCGTCGCATCTCCGCCGGGTCGACTTGCCGCGAGGCGCCGGCTCCGACCCGGACTTCTCCTTCGAAGAGCACGTCGGTACCGCGGGCGCGGACGAAGTAGCGACCGGGGCGGACACTGAGCTCCCGACGCGGTGCCCGGGACGACAGCTCGGCCACCACGGCGCCGTCCTCGTCTTCGCGCATCAGCATGAAGCTCATCCCGGAGGGTAACAGAAGGCGCCCCCGGGTGTGGGGCTGGGCGCCCGGGCGGGTGAGCACCAGCTGGCCGCTGCCGCGAAAGTCGTAGCGAAAGGTGGGGTGCTGCGTACCCGCGCGAGTCCTGCTGGTGGCGCGACGTGTGGCGTCATAGGCATAGCGGTAGGCCTCTTCGAGGACGACGCTGCCGTTGCCGTCGCGATCCGCGGCGCCCATGAGTCCCGAAATCAGCGAGTGGGTGAAGAAGGACCCCTGCAGTCGGTCGGACTCCTGCGCGTCCTCGCTGGCAGAGGCCGAGGTCAGGTAGGCCAGGCCATCGCCGGGCAGCCGGTCGTCGGGCAGGGCAAAGGGGTCGACCACGCGCCCTCCCTTGACGCGCGTCAGCGTGCCGGATCGGCAGGCGTCGAGCACCACCAGGCGAAAGGTCGCCGCGGATCCTCGCACGATCTGGGCAAGCTCGCGCACGGGTAGCTCGCTATCACCCAGGTGCAGCTGGCGAGCATCGGCGTGGCCCGAGTAGTAGACGAGGAACAGGACATCGGTGTCGGGCCGCGCGACCGCCTCGCGGATTCGCTCGTTCATCGACAACAGGGTGCTGCGCGCGGTCGCGGCGTCCTCGTTGCGCAGCAGCACCATGTTGAATGGCTCGAAGCCGCCCAGCTCGCGCAGCACGGTTTGCATGCGTAGCGCGTCGGCCGTGGCGTAACGCAGGGGCGTCTCCTCCGGTGTGCCGATGTCGTTTCCGATCAGCACGGCGAAGCGCTCGACGTGCGCGCTCGCGGGCTCAGCCCAGGCCGCAACTAGCAAGAGGGGCAAGACTGCCGCCGCTCTCACGGCCCGCGCTCCTTGGTGAGATCGATGCGATCGACGCTGCACCCCAGGGGGGGCAGCAGCGTGCCGTCGCGCTCCAGCGCTGCGCGTAGCGGCTCCAGCGCCACCGGCGCGTCGCAGAACAGGGCGTAGACGCGCTCGCTTCCGAGCACCCCGTCGAGCTCGATCGCGAAGTCGAGCGGCACGGAGCTGCCGGCAGGGGCGGGGGCCGCCTGCGGTCCCCGTGGGTAGTAGACCATGGCCCGCCGCGCGTCCCGGTTCAGCAGGGCGAGGTAGCGCGGGCGCTCCGTCGAGTAGGTGAAGCGCAGGCGGTCGCCCGGATGCACGACGCCGCCCGAGACGCCGGGCTCCACGCGCGCGGCGCGCATGACGAAGAAGCCGATGCTCGAGGTTCCCTTGGTGCGTGTGGCGTCGACGGTCGACTCCGGACCCGGCGTGGCGGGCCCGGGAGCCTGCCCCGGGATTCCGACCACCAGGAGGGCAATCGCTGCGGCGGCCGCTGCGGCGAGCACGGGCAAGGCGCCAGGGCGGAAGCGGGAGGCCCGGCGATCGCGCGCGACCGACCGTCGCAGGGCCTCGAAGCTCGGGTGCTCCGCCAGGAACGCCCCGCGCTCGTCGCGTAGTTCCTCGTGACGCGTGCGGCATCGCGGGCAGGCTTCGAGATGGGAGAGCATCTGCTGCCGCTGCGGGGCACTCAGTTCCCCGCAGAGCAAGCGCTCGAAGGCGAGGCCCGAGCCGCATCCGGGGGTCGTTGTCAGGTCCGGCATGATCGCAGCTCCTCTCGACTGGCCCAGCGCTCGATCGCCGCCAGATGATTGCTGACCTGGCGCCGGGAGCAGCCGATCAGCTCGGCGACCTCGGCGTGACTGAGTCCATCCAGGTAGCAGTAGACCGCCACCTCGCCCAGGGGAGGTGGCATGCGGCGTAGGGTGGCCCGGAGGACGGCGGCTGTCTCGACCGGTGCCTCGCCGTGCGGCGCGGCGCTCGGGGGCAGGAAGCGCTCCGCCAGCAGCCGCAGGCGCCGGCGCCGGTTGCGCAGGTGGTTGAGGCAGGCATGGGTGACCGCGCTGTACAGGAAGGTCCCCAGCGCACTGTGGCCGCGGTACTGGGCGGGGCGCTCGAGCAGTCCGACGAAGACGTCGTGTACGACCTCGCGGGCGTCGGATTCATCACCGAGGATGCGCCGGGCGCGCACGAACGCGCCCGGCGCGTGGCGCCGGTAGGCCTCCTCGAAGGCATCGCCGTCGGGGCCCGCGGGTCTAGAAGGCGGGCGCGACATCCAGTCCTATGCGCACTGAAATGCGCTCACGTTCGGGCTCCTCGACGAGGCTGATGGTCACGCTCGGGCTCGCGCATTGCAGCTCCAGGCGCGTGTCGTCGAGCAGCTCTTCGAGCGCCTGGTGGTCGACGTTCTCAAGGGGGTCATCACAACTCGAGTCGTCGGGCAGCGGCCCGTCCCCGCCATCCGCATGGCCGGCACTGTCGGGCTCGGGCACGGCCATGTCCGAGAGTGGGGCGCAGCCCCAGCCCGAAAAGGCCCTGTCCACGTCCAGCTCCGCGTCGAACTCTTCGTTGTAGCGCTCGACCGCCCGTTCCTCGGCGTCCGCCAGGCAGTCGAGCGCCTCACGCTGCTCTTCGGCGGTCGGGCTACGCGACTCGAAGAGGTGATAGCCGGCTCCGAGCGACCGCAGTCCCAGTTGGGCGCTCAGCGCCGGATGATCGCTCACGGCCTCCGGTAGGTAGATCAGTCGGTGTTCGTCGGAGATCCCGGCAAAGCTCTCCCACGGGTCGCGGCGCAGCGAAGGATCGCCCGAGCTGAAGGTGATCTCGCAATCGTCCGGCGAGCTGTCCGGCGTGGGGCAGATGGCGCTCTCGACGTAACATTCGGCGCCGTCCGCGGTGCACCACTGACCCATGGTCTCGCACGGCGGGTTCCCGTCCTCCCCATCGAAGGGTCCGCAGGCACCGGTGCTGGTGCCCTGGAGCGCGAATTGCACCGTGTCGGGGTGGTCCTCGGTGACGGCCGTGATGTAGCCGAGCGCCGACGCCGGGCGCTCGGGGGTCTCGATGATCGCGGAGTCGGGCGGCGGATCGAATACGCGCAGCACGAAGTCGGCGGGGAACTCGCCCTCCACCTCCACGTCGACGATGTGGAAGATGGACCGCTCCGAGTCGTAGAACGCCAGCGCCGGCCGCAGGGGCGCGCGCTCGCGCTCGCTCTCCAGCTCGACGCTCCCTGCAATGGTGAGCAACGCCTCACCGCGGTAGCCGGGCGCAACCTGGGAGTCGCACCCGCCGAGCACGGGAAGCAGGGCCAGCAAGGTGAGTAGGGTCGTGTCGCCGGGGCGGACGTGGGCAAGTGATTTCATCGGATTCCCCCTCCAAGGTTCGAGGTCTCATCCTTTCGGACCCCGAGCCCCGCCCGATGGGCAAACTATTTCAGTCCGCGCCCCCGGGCCAGCGGGTGCGCCGGGCGCGGGCGTGCGGGCCGATGCGCGCTTGCGGTTTCGGGCGAGCGGCTACTCGCGCGAGCGAACGATGCGCCGCACGCCGGGCCGGAGGCCGCGGGCGCGCTTCCCTCGTCCACTTGCGAGGTGGGGCTGCGCGCGGGGTCGACCGGGCAGTTGGCCAGCTCTCGACTTGTGAGAGAGGTTTGCATTACGAGACAAGTGCGACCCCAACGAAAAACACCGGACCCGCTGCGCGGACCTGCACGGCCCCTATAGCGTGTGATAGCTTGCATCTTCGGAGCGACGTCGTGGAGCAGTTGGCCACTCAATCGATCATACGTTGGGAAGGGATCGCGGACGGGCTGCTCCGCGACACCGGACCCCACGATGGGCCGGTCGACGCCATCGCGCTGGCGCTGCGCTGCGGGCTCACGCCCGTCCCATCGCCGTGTGCACACGGCGCGCTCTCGCCCGACGGCACGCTCTTCTATCCAGCCGGCACCAACCACCGCCAGCAGCAACGCAAGGTCGCGCGCAAGGTGGCGCGCTGGCTGCTCGCCCAGCACGAGCTCGCGCCCACGTCCGAGGCGGTCACCCACGTGGCCGCGGCGCTGCTGCTGCCAGAGACGTCCTTTCGTGCCGACCTCGCTCGCCACGGCTGGAACCTGCGCTCGCTCAAGGGCCACTACCCCAACGTGACCCTCACCGAGATGACCTACCGCGTGGCGATGCTCCACGAGGCCGCGGTGGCGGTCTTCGACCACGGCATCCCGACCTGGCGCCGCGTCACCGGTAGCGACCTCGAGCATGCATCCGCGGCGCCCACACGCTTCGAGACGCACCTCGCGGAGCTGGCCTTCGAGAGCGAGGTGCCGATCCAGGCGCCGGAGCGCCTGTGGGCCATCCCACTGAGCACGCCCGGGCGGATTCTCACCGTGTGCGACGCCAAGCAGCTGCTGCCCCGCGTCGCCTGAGCGCAGCGGCGCACCAGGCGTGCGGTCACGGACCGCGGGTCCGTCTCCCTGCCGGACGCCCCCCTATCGTCTGGCGACACGCATGCCCCTCTGTGCCGATCTGACGCGTAGAGCAATCCATGAGCGCCCCAAACAGGTGCACAGACTGTGCGGGGCAGCGCGGTCTCCTGACGCACATCGGCTGCGCAACAGTCGCCTCACGGCCTTCAAGTTGTCCCTGAGTGGACGTGGGAAGGTGGGCTCACGTTGGTAGTGTGGCTGCACCACATTGGGATTTTGTTGTCGTTGTCTCAAGTGGGTTCCGTAACCAGGCTGGGTACTCGTACCTTGCCCCACAGGTCAGCATGTTCGATGACTTTCAACGCGGGTCCTCGACCCCGGAAACACGCAAGCGCTTTGGCCAATCCATGGCCGCGGCGGTCGCCCTCTACGGCGGTATCGGCGCGATCCTGATCGGTGCGACGGCCACCGCGCGCCACGTGGTCGAGGAAGACCTGGTGCAGGTGGAGTTCGTCAAGGCTGCCGAGCCGCCGCCGCCCGAGCCCGAGCCCGAGCCCGCGGTGGAGCCCGAGCCGGAGCCGAAGAAGAACTACCGCAAGAAGGTCGACCGCAAGAAGATCAAGCCGCCCGACAAGATCTCCGACGAGAAGCTGAAGGAGTCCGACGGCCCGCTCGCTGCGGCGGGCAAGACCGGCCCGATGGACGGCTATCTCGACGGCGTCAAGGGCGGTACCGGGACGGCGCGCGGCACACCGAAGGTGAAGGTGACGCCGCCGAAGATGAGCAAGCGCAACAAGAAGCCGCGCTTCCCCCCCAAGGCGCGCCGCGCCAACGTCGAGGGACGCGTGACCTTCGCGTTCGTGGTGCTGCCCGACGGCAAGACCGCCGACGTGCGCATCATCTCCGGGCCCCGACAATTTCACGAGACCGTGATCGCCACGGTCAAACGCTGGCGCTTCACACCCGCGATGCGCGCGGGCAAGCCGGTGCGGTTCAAGAAGAAGATGTCGATCACTTTCCGACTCGACGATCCCTATTGAAGGAGAGAGAGGGGACGATGGAAATCAATCTGATGGAGCTTTGGCACGAGATGGGCCTTCCGGTCCGGACCGTAGTCATCGTGCTGACGCTGCAGGCGATCGGTTGCATCACAGTCACGATCGACCGGCTGATCGTGCTCTACCAGTCCCGCAAGCGCGCGCAGATGTTTGCAGAGATCGCCGGACCCGGCATGCAGTCGGCGAACTATCCCGAGGTGCTTCAGAACATCTCGGACGTGCCGTCCAGCCATCTGACGAGCTTCCTGGACGTCGGCATCCGCAACTTCCTCACGCGGCGCCAGGCCGGCGACGAGGCGGAGCGGGCAGCGGAGCTCACGCGGCGCGCGCTCGAGCGCAAGGGCGACGCCATCAGCCGTGACCTGAACCGCGGGATGAACGTGCTGGCGTCGACCGGCTCGACCGCGCCCTTCGTGGGGCTGCTCGGGACCGTCCTCGGCATCATCAACGCGTTCAAGCTGATCGCGGCGGACGGCTCGGGCGGCATCGGCACCATCGGCTCCGCGATCGGCGAGGCCCTGGTCGTGACGGGCTACGGCCTGATGGTCGCGATTCCCGCGGTGCTGCTGTTCAACATGCTTTCCTCGATGATCGCGAAGTACGAGGCCGGGCTGCTCAACGCGGGCAGCGAGCTGATCGACCAACTGGAGACAATGGAAGCTGCAGGGGCGCAGCCGGCCGTCACCAACAGCATGGTCGCGCCAGCTCCGCAGGCACCGGTTCACCAGCCCGTGGAGGCTCAGCAGCCTGTGGAGGCAGCCGCCGGGGGGGCGGAGCCCGGCTCGTACGCACAGCCGCTGCCGCGGCCGGCGCCGGTTCCTGCAACCGCGGTTCCCGCAACCGCAGCAGTACCTGCAGGTACGGCGCCGGCCGCGCCGCCTGTGCCCGTGCGTCGTCGCTGGAGCACGCGCTGAGCCATGCGTTCCCTCTCCCGAGCGGGCACACGGCCCGAGCCGGTCATGAACGTCACGCCGCTGGTCGACGTGGTGCTCGTGCTGCTGATCATCTTCATGGTGGTGATCCCCGCGATGGAGAAGAACGCGCCGGTCGAGCTACCCAGCATCTTCAACGTCGACCCGGAGGCAAAGGGCAAGATGGACCCCTTCACCCTCTCGGTCACGCAGGACGGCGCCTACTTCTTCGAGCAGCAGGAGCTGCCCCAGGAGGAGCTGGCGAAGGTGCTGGAGGCCGCGAACCTCAAGGAGCCCGGGCGCAGGCTGGTGCTGCGCGCTGACCGCGAGACGCGCTACGCGGACGTGCGTGACCTGTTCAAGACCTGCCAGAAGATCGGTTTCCCGGGCATGTCGCTGCGCGTCAACGAGCTGGGCGGCGAGAAGAAGTAAGAGGTGTAGCCATGGCGATGGATCTCGGCTCCAAGAACAGCAAGCCCGGGCGCGCCACGCCCAACATGAACGTCACGCCGCTAGTCGACGTCGTCCTCGTCTTGCTCATCATCTTCATGGTGATCACGCCGCTCTTGGCCAAGCAGTTCTGGCTCGCTCTTCCCAACGAGAAGGAAGAGGACGAGCCCCAGGAGCAGGTCGACGACGATAACAAGCCAGTGGTCATCAGCGTGACCGAGAAGGGCGAGTTCAAGATCAACCACGAGGTCGTCCCACCGGAGCGCCTGAGCAACAAGCTCAAGCGCGTCCTGGCCGCCAAGGGGCAGCGCACCGTCTTCTTCCACGCCGAGGACGACGCTCCCTTCGGCTCCGCCGTGCAAGCCATGGACCTGGCGCGAGGCGGCGGTGCCGCCACCATCGCGGTCCTCACCGACCCAATCTAAGGTTGGGCGTGAACTGAGGGGGAATCGTCGAGGTTCGCCCAGGGGCGGCTTGCTCGTCGTCGGGCTAACGCCCGACCCGGGGAAGGGTCACGCGACCCTTCCCCCCGTCCGGCAAAGCCGGCCGGGGCCCCCCTTCCCGCGAGGTCGTCGTCGCTGCGCTCCTCCTCCG
>JAPPOT010000306.1 GCA_028817855.1 Myxococcales bacterium | reverse complement strand
TCCGTGGGGCCCCCGGGGGTGCCGCGCGGACGGAAAGAAGGCAATTTGATGAACGACAAGCGATGGCTTGCGGCGCTGTGTTGCGCCCTCTTGATGGCGGTCGGGACCGCCTGTGGCGATGACGACTCCGGCGACGGCTCCGACGACGACGGCATGGCCGGCATGGGCGGCGATGGCGACGGCGATGCCAGCGGCGACGGTGACGGAGACGCCAGCGGCGATGGTGACGGAGACGCCAGTGGCGACGGTGACGGCGATGCCAGCGGCGACGGCGATGGCGATGCCAGCGGTGACGGCGATGGCGACGCCGCAGAGCCGCTCGACCCTGCGGACGCGCCGCGGGTCGAGGTCGACCGCTTCAGCGAGGCGGCTGGCACGCTGATGGTGCGCACCGACGACAACGGCCTGCCAGGTGCGGGCGAGCCGATCGACTTCGATCAGGCGCCCTTCATCACCACCGGGCTCGGTCCCGACGGAAGCACCGTGCGCTACTACAACTTCGACGTCATGCCGACCGGGGCGGCGCCGATCTTCGTGCTCTTCCGCGAGGGTGAGGACATGCCGGTCGAGGGTCAGCTGAACCTGATCGACGTGATTCCGGGCGACGAGGGCTACAACGACTTCTGGCACCCGCACAAGGTCACGGTGCCGGCGGACTACGTGGCCAACACCCTGACCAACGTGGAGGACATCATGGCTGGCGGCTACGAGATGGAGCGCCTGCCGGTGATCGTGAACTGCCCGGTGGTGCCGGAGGGGTCGACCGCCGAGCTGCGCCACGGCGACGAGGACAACGGCCTGGTGATGGGCTGGTACGAAGACCAGATCGTCACCTACTTCGAGTTCGGCGAGGCGATGTTCGAGGACATCGACCTGCCCGACGAGGGGCATCCGGAGGTGCCACTGTCGCCCATCTACGTGACCTTCAACCTCAACCCGGACGAGGAGGGCGGTGGTCCCCCCAGCGGCTTCGTCACCGAGAGCGACAGCGAGCAGACGCACAACGTGGTCGCGACAGTGCCGGGCGACGAGGGCTACTCGCCCCTGTGGCTGGTCAACATCTACGACAACGCCGACTTCGACGACGTCTCGGACCTCGACTCGGCCGAGGCCGCGAACATCCTGGCGACGGGCGCGGCCAACGTGAACTGCCCGGTCGTGGAGACCGAGTAGGGGAGGTAGGCCCCGCGCCCGTCGGGTCCCGTGCCCGGCGGGCGCGTCACGCGCGCAGGAAGGGCAGCACGTCGCTGGCCCCGTCGACGATGCCGTCGACGTGGGTCGCGGCGTAGCCCTCGTCGATCAGGGGCAGGCCGTAGCCGGTGTTGCCGTTGTGCTGGACCGTTTGCCACTCGCTCTGGGGCACGCCCACGGCCTGCAGGCAGGTGCCGAGGAACTGGTTGTAGAGCAGGCCCGACCAGCCCTGGGGGTCGCCCCAGGCCTCGCGCATGCCGAAGTCGGTGCGGTTGCGGTAGTCGCAGAACTGGCCGGTGCGCAGGAAGCCGCCCGCGCTGCCGAAGGTGATCGTGGGGATCGAGCGCGCCTCGTGGGTGGCCTCGCCGCTCTCCTGGGTCCAGGCCATCAGGGTGCCGTCGAGCACCGTCTGCCCGGGCGCTTCCTCGATGCCGTCCAGGCGGCTGGCCAGGTCGAGGAAGACGCGCTCGAAGGCCGCCTGGTTGGCCTCGACCAGCTGGGCCTGGGGGCCGTCGAGCTGCCACTGGTGGGCCACGTCCTGGTGCCAGTCGCCGCCGTAGGGCACGTACTCCTCCTCGCGCACCCCGATCACGGCGATGCGCGTGGCGCCGCAGGTCAGCGCGGCGGTGACCACCTCGCCGAGCAGGCGCGTTCGCTCGAGCGGGTCCTGGCTGTAGGGCGGCTGCATGACGTCGCCACAGGCTGCGTTGATCGTCGTGAGCCGTCGCTGCAGCTCGGAGAGGCGATCCATGTGGTCGTCGAGGCGCTGGCGGTCGTCGCTGGACAGCCGCCGGTTGCTCTGGCGCAGGCTGCGGTAGCTCTCGACCACGCGGTCCACGATCGGCGGCCGCGTCGGCTCGCTGGTGGGCGGCCCGGCGGGGAAGACCCGGTCGAAGGCCTCGGGCGCGTCGCGGATCGGCGCCACCTCCTGGACCTCGCCGCTCGCCGCGGAGGGATTGCTGAAGTTCCAGGACAGCCCATTGCTGCCGACCACCAGGGAGCGCTCGGTGATGCCGTCCAGGCTGCCGTAGAACGACGGCGACCAGGCCATCAGCTGGTCGATGGTCGGCATGTGCTGCTGCTGGACCATCTGGCCGTCGGCGCCGTTGCCATCATTGCGCGCGTAGTTGCCCAGGTGCCCGCCCGTGTGGTGGGCGATGTAGAAGGGGATGTCGAGCCCCCACAGCACGTTCATCTTGGCGACCAGCTCGTCGGTGAGCACGTCAGCGGCGCCGCTGAGCACGGGCGAGAGCTCGGCGCGGTCGCCGTTGACGGCGCGCGCCAGGTCGCCGCGGCGGATGTCCAGCCCCGGATAGAGCGTCATGCTCTCGGTCAGCTGCGCCTCGCTCGGAAACATGGAGGACTCGTAGATGCCGCCGTGGCGTGTGGCCATCATCAGGAAGCGCGGCCCGGGGTCGAAGCTCACCTCCTGGGCCCAGGCCTTGCCGGGCACGAGCGACGGCAGGAAGGGCAGACCTAGGGCGAGGCCGCCGCTGCCGCGCAGGAACTGGCGCCGGGAGATCACGACCTTCTTCACGGGGCCTCCTGACTGGCGGTGGCGAAGCTGCGCTGTCGGAACTCGGGGGTGAGCGCCACCGCGCGCAGCATGTCCCGGACCGTGCCGCCCTCGGAGATGGCGGTGCGCAGGGTCTCGAGCACGCAGCCATCGGCGCTCGTGTCCTCGAAGCGGCCGAAGGTGAAGCGGAAGTAGTGGCGCGCCAGGCAGGCCTCGGCTTTGCCGCTGTCGGCGATCAGCGCCATCAGGTCGGCGGCGCCCTCCGAGACGGTCTCGTCGTCGGGGAAGATGCGCGGGACCGAGCGCGTGTCGAGCTGGGCCATGCCCACGATCGAGCCGTCCTCGGCCAGCAGCATTTGCTCCTCGCGCGCGCGGCCCAGGGCGTCGAAGCCCTCGGTGGCGAAGCCGAGCGGGTTGATGTTCACCGCGTGGCAGCTGGCACAGACGCTGCCGTCCTGCTCGGTCAGCTCCTCCACGACCTCGCGCGTGCTCAGATCCTCGCTCAGCTCGGGCGGGTTGGCGGCGGCGTTGTCCGGCGGCGGCGGGATGGTGTCGCAGAGGATGTTCCGGCGGATGAAGACGCCCTTCATGATCGGGCGCGTGTTGGCGCTGCCGGTCGCCAGGAAGGCGGCGCGGCTGAGCAGCCCGGGGCGCGCGTCGGCGGCAAAGGCGGGAGGCTCGCCCGTCCCGTCCCAGACCGGCAGGTCGTAGATCGAGGCCAGGGCGTCGCTGCGCGGGTAGGCCTGGTCACTGGTCAGGATGGTCGAAAGGTCCGAGCCCTGCTCCCAGACGTGGTGGCCGAGCATGTCCAGCGCCTCGTCGATCATCTGCTCGCGCAGGTCGGGGCCCGGCAGGTCGTCACCCGCGAAGGTCTCGAAGACCGCGAAGGCCGCGTTCATGTCGAGCTCGACCAGATCCTCGAGCTTGAGCCAGTCGCGGTGGAACTCGCGCACCGTGTCGCGCGTGCGCGGGTCCTCGAAGAGGCGCTCGACCTGGGCTTCGTACTCGGCGTCGTCCAGCAGCGCGCCGGAGGCGGCCGCCTCCCACAGGGCGTCGTCCGGCATGCTGTCCCAGAAGTGATAGGAGAGGCGCGCCGCCAGCTCGAAGGCGGTCAGCTCGAAGGTCTCGGGGGGGGCGCCGGCGGGGGCGTCGTCCTGGCCGTGCTCCACCAGGTAGAGGAACTGGGGCGCGTTGAGCATGCCGGCGATCACGTCGGCGTAGCCGGCCGGATCTTCGCCTGTGGCCGGCCCGCCATCCGCCGCATAGAAGTCGCGGTAGAAGGCGCGCTCGTCGGCGTCGAGGGGGCGCCGCAGGGCGCGGGCGCCGAAGGATTCGATGAAGTCGTCGAGGCAGGCGGCGTCGTTATCGGGCACGCCGTCGGTGGCGCAGTCGCCCGCCAGCCGACTCAGCCGTCCGGGCTCGCTCAGCAGCACGCCGGCGTCGACGCCGACGCGGTACCAGACCTCCGCGTGGCCCTGGCCCACCGCCTGATCGAGGCGGCGGTAGCTGCCGTGCAGATCCTCGGCCGAGCGGAAGCGCTCGTCGCTCGGCAGGCTCGCGAGGCGGGACTGCAGCCCGTCCATCACGGCGCGCGCCTCGCCCGCGTCGCCCAGGCTGCGGGTCAGCAGGGCCTCGAGCGTGTTGCGGTACTGACGCTCGGTCAGTCGGCGGACGCGCTGACCCGGTAGCGCGGCGCCCGGGTCGCACACGAAGCCCACGTTGCGGGGGTTGCCCTGGCCGTCGAGACCACTGGCGTCGCTGGGGCCATCGCCGTCGCTGCCGTCGCTGCCGGGGGCGTCCGCGCTCGGGCGCGCGGAGGACTCGCTGCCGTCGGGGCCGTCGGGGCCCGCGGCCGGCTCGTTTGCCGGGTCGCCGTCGATCGCGCCCCCACAAGCGCCCAGCAGTAGCAGGCAGCCGTACAGGGCCACGCCGGCTGAATTCCGCGAACGTCCCACGGGGTGTCGGTACCCCCAGGGGTGATCAGGGGTTCACGAAAATGTTGCCCAAATTCCGGCCTGGGCACGGGCTTCGGCTGCTCGGCAGGGTGCGGGCCCGGCCGCTTTCGGTGTCACTTCGAGGGCCAGTGCGTGTAGCCTGGGAGGCGCCGTGATGGACGCGAGTCAGCAGGCCGAGGCACAGCTGGAGCAGGTCGTGCGCGAGCGCATGGAGGGCGCCTCCCACGACTCCGTGGCCGTGGTGGTGGCGATGGCGGGGCTCTTGGCGCGCGTGGCCTTCGCCGATCGGCAGTACACCGAGCAGGAGGCTCGCCGGGTGCGCGACGAGCTGCAGCTCGTGCTGGGCTTCTCGGAGCGGGACGTGGACGCGGTGTGCGCGGCCCTGGAGCAGCACATCGACACGGTGGGTGCCGGTCCGATCGAGCGCTACACCGACGTGTTGCGCGGTCACCTGGACGTGCACATGCGCGCAGATACGGTGAAGGTGCTAGTGGAGCTGGCCGCCGCCGACGAGGAGATCGCGCCCGCGGAGGAGTCGGTGATCCGCGCGACCGCGCGCTCCCTGTGGGTGGACGAGGCGCTGCTGGAGGCGCTGATCCAGCGAGCCCACCAACTCCTCCGCCGCTGAGAAATCGCGCGAGGTTCGCCCAGGAGCGGCTTACCTCCTCGAAAAAATGCTCGACGTAGCGCTGCTACGCCTCCGCTTTTTTTCTGTGGGGGCGCTCGCTCCTGAACGAACCTCGCGCGATTTCGCGTCTCGCTGCTGGGCGGTGCGCACGTACATGCACCTCGTGGACCCTGCCCGGTTGCGTCTTCAAGAATATGCACATAGTGTGTAAATAGTATGAGGCGATGGGGTGCGGTTCTTTGGGCGGTCCTGTGGGTGGTGGGCTGTGGTGATGACACGGTCACGGATACGGACGCGGTCTCGGACACGGACTCGGTTTCGGACTCGGGCACGGACGCGGACACGGACACGGACTCGGTCTCCGGTGAGTCCGCGTATCCCGAGCTCAACTGGCCTGCCATCCATCGCGACGCGGCCAACAGCGACGTGCTCGAGGCCGATGGTGCGCGCGAGCTCGAGCCCCTCTTCCACGTCATGCGCGGCTCGTTGATCGCGGCGGTGCTGACCATGGGTCCGACTGGCGTCGCCTTCGCCACCACAGGCAATCCGGGCACGCCTTGCCACCTCTACGCGCTCGATGGTGAGACCGGCGAGCAGCTGTGGTGCAGCGACCTCGTGAACGGCCGTGCGGTGGCCTCGTCGGCGCTCAGCGATCGCGACGGCAACGTCTACCTGGCCGACGACCAGAACATGCACAGCTTCACGGTCGATGGCGAGGTGCGCTGGTCGACCCCGATCGAGGGGCCGCCCCTGAGCGCGCAGTTCACACCCGACGGGCATCTGATCTTCATCACCATGATCGGTCGCATCCACGTGCTCGAGCGCGACAGCGGGGAGCCTGTGCTCGATTCGGTCGAGACGGTCGAGGGCGCGAGCTACGACGGCTCGGGCGCCGCGGCCTGCCTGATGGGGGGCAGCGGCTGCTTCAGCGCCAACACGCTGGCGGTCCGTGACGATGGCGTCTTCTATTTCACGCTCTCGCGGCCCGGGGAGGCTGAGGGTGTGATGGTCGCCATGCGCTACCGCGGCGGGCCCTCGCCGGCGATCGAGCCGGTGTGGGAGACCGACGTGCTCGAGGGCGGCAGCGCCGCCAGCCCCACGATCTCGGCCGACGGCACGCGCATCTACGGCACCGACAATGCCGACAACCTCTTCGCCCTCGACGCCGACAGCGGCGCCCTGATCTGGCTCTACCCGCTCGGCTACACGCCCCTGGGCAGCCCGGCGGTGGACGCGCGGGGCCGCATCATGCCGGGCGGTGCGGGCAGCGGCGCGCGGGCCCTGGCCCTGCGCGATGGGGGCGACGGGGCCGAGCTGCTGTGGGAGCGCGAGGACGTGGCCAACGCCGGCCTGACGGTGATGGCGGGCGAGGTCGCCTACGTGGTCTCGCAGGGCATGGTCACGCTCGATGTCCTGACGGGCGAGACCCTGGACGAGGATCCGGCCGAGACGGATGCGACCATCGGCATCACGCTGGCGAGTGACGGACGGGTCTACACGGCTGGCCTCACGTCCGGCATCTTCGCGTTTGCTCCGGCCGGCCGATGACCGCACGCGCGAGCCAGGCGACCGACGGCCGCACCGCCCGCGCGGAGCGCAACGCGAGCGCGATCGTCGACGCGCTGCTCAGCTTCTACAGGCGTGGTGACTACACCCCGACGGTCGAGCAGATCGCCGAGCGGGCAGGTCTCACGCGGCGCTCGGTCTACAATCGCTTCGGCGACGCGGAGCAAGTGGCGCTCGAGCTCGCGCGACGCCAGCTCGCCGAGCACGGACCGCTCTACGCTGCCGCGCCGCGGCCCGAGGCGCCGCGCGCCCAGCGCATCGCCCAGCTGGTCGAGCAGCGCGCCGCCCTCTACGAGGCGATCGCCCCGGTCCGCCGCGCCGCCCTGGCCAACGCCCATCGCTCTCCCACCATCCGCCGCCAGATGCGCGAGCTCTCGCGCTTCGGCCGTAGCCTGGTAGAGCAAACTTTCCAGTGCGAGCTCGCCCCATTGCCGCCCGCGCGCCGGCAAACCGCGTTGGAGCTGCTCGACCTGCTCTGCAGCTTCGAGGCCTGGGACCGCCTGCGCCAGGTGCAGCGGATGGGCGCCGACGCCGCCCGCGAGGCGATGGAGCGCGCGGTGCGCGGGGCGCTCGAGGGCTGAGACCGAGTCCTGACCGCGTCCGAGTCCGGGACCGCGGGCGGGACCGTGACCGAGTCCGCGACCGAGTCCGCGTCCGTGACCGAGTCCGAGCCCGTGACCGAGTCGGAGTCCGTGACGGAGTCCGAGTCCGCGTCTGATGAATCCCCGCGGATGCTGAAGCGGGTGGATGAGTTGTAAGCGTGCACAA
>JAPPOT010000657.1:2509-7638 GCA_028817855.1 Myxococcales bacterium | reverse complement strand
GGGGAGATCAACCCGCTGATCGTCACCAAGGACAACCACATCGTCGCGCTCGACGCGAAGGTGAACTTCGACGACAACGCCGACTTCCGCCACAAGGAGTGGGCGGACTGGCGCGACATGAGCGAGGAGAAGGAAGTGGAGGTCGAGGCCAAGGAGGCCGGCCTGTCCTTCATCCAGCTCGACGGCAACATCGGCTGCCTGGTCAACGGCGCCGGGCTGGCGATGGCCACGATGGACATCATCAAGCACTTCGGCGGCGAGCCCGCCAACTTCCTCGACGTCGGCGGCGGCGCGAGCAAGGAGGCGGTGGCCCAGGCCTTCAAGATGATCCTCACCTCGCCCGCGGTGAAGGGCATCTTCGTGAACATCTTCGGTGGCATTGCCCAGTGCGACACGATTGCGGCCGGCGTGATCGCGGCGACCAAGGAGCTGGGCCTCGAGGTCCCGCTGGTGGTTCGCCTGGAGGGCACCAACGTGGAGCTCGGGCGCAAGATGCTCGAGGAGTCGGGCCTGGCCATCACCCCCGCTGCCACCATGGCCGACGGCGCGAAGGCGATCGTCGAGCTGACGAAGGGAGCCTGAACGATGTCGATTCTCGTCAACAAGGACACCAAGGTTCTCTGCCAGGGCATCACCGGCAGCTACGGCGGCAACCACGCGCGCTGGTGCATGGAGTACGGCACCCAGGTCGTGGCCGGCGTGACGCCGGGTAAGGGTGGGCAGAAGTTCGACGACAAGGTGCCGGTCTTCAACACCGTCGCCGATGCGGTGAAGGAGACGGGCGCCAGCGCCTCGATGATCTTCGTGCCGCCCCCGTTCGCGGCCGACGCAATTCTCGAGGCGGTGGATGCCGGCGTTGAGCTGGTCATCTGCATCACCGAGGGCATCCCGGCCAACGACATGATCGCGGTGCGGCGCGTGCTCGATGCGCAGAGCACGAGCCGGCTCGTGGGGCCGAACTGCCCCGGCGTGATCACGCCGGGGGAGTGCAAGATCGGCATCATGCCCGGCCACATCCACAAGCCCGGCAAGGTCGGCGTGGTCTCGCGCAGCGGCACGCTGACCTACGAGGCGGTCGGCCAGCTGTCCGCGCTCGGCATCGGGCAGAGCACCTGCGTCGGCATCGGCGGTGACCCGGTCAACGGCACCGACTTCGTCGACGTGCTCAAGCTCTACAACGACGATCCGGACACCGAGGCGGTGATCATGATCGGCGAGATCGGTGGTAGCGCCGAGGAGCGTGCAGCGGAGTACATTGAGAACGAGTTCAAGAAGCCGGTCTGCGGGTTCATCGCGGGCACCACGGCACCCCCCGGCAAGCGCATGGGCCATGCGGGCGCCATCATCTCCGGCGGGAAGGGCACGGCGGCCGACAAGATCGCCGCGCTCGAGGCGGCGGGCGTCAAGGTTGCGCCGACGCCGTCCGACATGGGCACGACGCTACAGTCGCTGCTCTGACCTCTAGGATTCAAGGCAAGACAGGAGCCAGGACGATGGCAGTCGAACGAACGCTTAGCATCATCAAGCCCGACGCGGTCGAGCAGAACCACATCGGCGAGATCGTGGCCATGATCGAGGCCGCAGGCCTGAAGGTGAAGGCCATGCGCATGACGCACCTCTCGCGCCCCCAGGCCGAGGGCTTCTACTATGTGCACAAGGAGCGCCCCTTCTTCGGTGAGCTCGTCGAGTTCATGACGCGCGGCCCCGTGGTGCTGATGTGCCTCGAAGGGGAGGGCGCCATCGCCAAGTGGCGCGAGGTCATGGGCGCGACCAATCCCGCCGAGGCCGCCGAGGGCACCGTGCGCAAGCGCTTCGGCTCCAACATCGGCGAGAACGCCTCCCACGGCTCGGACGCCACCGAGACGGCGGCGTTCGAGGTCAGCTACTTCTTCCCAGGCTACGACCTCTGATGCTCGGAAATCGGGCGAGGTTCGCCCAGGGCCGGCTTTCGTCCTCGAAGAAATCCTCGACGTAGCGCTGCTACGCCTCCGGTTTCTTCTGCGGGCGCGCTCGCCCCTGAACGAACCTCGCCCGATTTCAGGTCTCGATGATAGCGGGACTGAGAGTCCCGCCGCCCCGCGTGGGCGCGCTCGGGCCTGCACGAACCTCGCTCGACTTCGGGTCCGCCGCGCTTGGCTGATGGCCCCGATTCGTGAGTGGTTTTGGGTGGGGAAGTGCGCTCGCGCACATTGGCGTAGGCGTTCGTATGTAGGCTGTTGACTCGGGTTCAATACCCCGGCATAACCGATGGCCTTGGGGATGGGCGCTTTGCTGGGCCCTGTTGTTGAACGCTGGTCAATAAGTAAGGGAGCGAACGAGATGGGTACGGAACGATTGGTGGTCGTCTACGGGGCGACCGGCTACACGGGCGAGCTGACGTGTGAGGACCTGACGCGGCGCGGCATTCCCTTCGTGGCGGCGGGCCGCAATCAGGAGCGGTTGCAGGCGCTGGTCGACCGGCTCCGGGGAGAGGGCGCCGACGCGGAGGCCATCGCGATCGACCACAACGAGGCCGAGCTGCGGCGGCTGCTGCACGGGCGCAAGGTCTGCATCAACATCAGCGGGCCCTACCAGGTCCTCGGCCGCGACGTGGTCGCCGCTTCGATGGCCGAGGCCTGCCACTACATCGACGTCACCGGGGAGCAGGACTTCATGCTCGACATGAAGCGCGAGTTCGGCGACGTGGCCAGGGACAAGGAGCTCGTGCTGCTGGTCAGCAATGCCTTCCACTGGGCTCCCGGCGCGTGCGCCGCCGCCATCGCCCTCGAGACCGAAGGCATCGACACCGTCGAGGTCGTCTACAAGGTCTTCGGTCGCATGACGATCGCGTCGGCCAAGTCCACCTTCCGCGTGGGCAAGCGGCCCCAGTTCGAGATCGAGGACGGCGAGCTCAGGCAAATCGAATACCGAAAGGGGCATCGCATGTTGGTGCCACCCGGCGAGAGTGCCACCGTGCCCGCCTGCCCGATGGGTACCGCCGAGATCGTCTGGTTCGTCGACGACCCGCGCGTGCGCAAGATGGAGGTGCTACGCGCCGATCCGGCCTCGGTCGGCATCGCCAAGAGCTTCGTCTTCATGGAGCGGCTGCAGAAGGTGGTCTCGCGCAAGCGCCTGGACTGGCTCACCGACACGCTGACCGACAAGCTCTGGAAGCGGCCTCCGCCCGAGGACGAGGAGGAGACGCGCTGGACGGTGTGGGCCGAGGGCCGCGGGAGCCAGGTCACCTCCCGCTGCGTCTTGCGCGGCAGCAAGCCCTACGTGCTGACCGGACACCTCGGCGGCGAGGCGGCCGAGCGCATCCTCGCTGGCAACATCCTCAAGACGGGCTTCGTCGGCACACACGAGGCCTTCGGTGCTCGCTCGATCATGAAGAGCTTCGAGAAGTGCGGGGCGACCATGACCGAGCCGGCCGACGATCCGCCGGAGATCCGGACCAACGGCAAGGCGGCGGCACGCCCCGCCGTCGGCGCTTGAAGAGGGCGGACAACCGTGTCGGAAGACCAGATCATCCGGGACACGATTCGGGCGTTCCGGGAGAAGGAAGTGGAGGCGCTCTGGGAGCGCATCGACCGCCCCGAGCGCGAGCGCTACGAGCAGCTCTGGGCCGGCCTGTCCGACGTGGGCGTGCAGCTGCTCGGGCTGCCCGAAGCTGAGGGCGGCCTCGAGGTCAGTGCCGAGGCCCTCTTCGAGGTCTTCAGCGAGCTCGGGGCCGGCTCGCCCGCGCTCGCGCTGGGGGCCCTGCTGCACGTCTGCGGCGTGGCGCTTGTGCGCGAGGCTGTGGGAGGCGAGCTGCAGGGTGAGCTCGCGGACGCGGCTGCCAAGGAGCGCTTCGCGCTGCCGGGCTCGCCGCTCGAGCGCGCTCCGCGCACCGGCTTCACGCTGCGCAGCAATGGCGCGCGACTGCTCGGTGGCGAGCAGCGCGTGGCGCAGCCCTTTGCCGACTGGCTCGTGATCCCCGCGCGCGAGGGCGATGCCGTCAAGCTCGCGGTCGTAGTTGCAGACGCCGAAGGACTGAGCTTCGCACCCCAGCCCTCGCTACATGGCCTCAAGCTGTTGCCGTTCGGGACGCTGCGCGCAGACGCCGTGCAGGTCGAGCACGTCTTCGAGCTGCCGGACAGCGGGCGCGTGCAGCAACGCGCAGACGGCCTGATGGCGGCCGTGCTGGCGGGCATGATGCGCGAGATGGCCGCGCGCGCCTCGGCCTACGCCATCGAGCGCTACCAGGGCGGCAAGATGATCCACGAGCACGACACGATTCGGCTGCTGATTGCACCGATCCAGCTGGCCGCCCGCGCCGGCCGCGCGCTCGCGATCGACACGCTGCGCGACAGGACGCGCGCCGGTGACGGGGGCGCCTCGGCCTTCCTGATCGAGCACGCGCGCCAGGCCGGCCTGGACTCGGTCCAGTCCTTTGGTGGCTACGGCTACATGGAGGACTACCGCGTGGAGCGCTACCTGCGCGACGCCAACACCCTCGAGACCTTCTTCATCCATGCCTCGGCCACCACGCGGCGCATCGCCGCCACGAGCTTCGCCGAGCTGCAGCGCTAGGAGCGCTACATGAGCAACCCAGCCGAGCAACCCAGCCCCTTCTCCTCGCCGCCCGAGGTGCCCGAGCCCAGCGAGCGCAAGTCGGCGCCGGCGCCGCCAGCGCCCGGTCTGAGCGCGGAGGCCAGGCTCGATCCGGTCGCGCTCGGTCACCGCTTGCGCGACTTCGACCAGTACCCGATCTCCACTCTACTCAAGAAGGCCGACAGCAAGCTCCACGAGCGCACGCGGGCCGAGCAGCTACACATCCGCGAGTACGCCGAGAAGCACGTCTGGCCCTTCGCGGAGAAGTGGGACCAGCAGGCCGGCGAGGACCACAACTTCGTCCCCTGGCCCGCGATCCAGGCTGCGACCGGCTACGGGATCCTGAGCAGCGCGATGCCGAAGGCCTTCGGGGGGCGAGGGCTGTCGTCGCTGCCGATCGCGGTGCATACCGAGGAGCTGGGCGCGGCCGACGCCGGCATCTTCGTGCTCTTCGGCGCCCACGAGCTGGCCTTCGCGGCCCTCGCCGCCTCCTGCCGCCCCGGTATCCTCAATCGCGTCGGCAGCGAGATCGCCGAGGCCGACCCGGCGGGCGAGGG
>JAPPOT010000657.1:0-2499 GCA_028817855.1 Myxococcales bacterium | reverse complement strand
GTGTGGGCGAGGCCTGCATGCTCGCCCTCGCCCACACCGCGCCCACGGCCGGCAGCGACGTGGAGGACGTCGACGACCTGAAGGTCGCCCGTCTGGGCTCGCGCGCCGACCGTGTGCCGGGGGGCTACAGGCTCAACGCCCGCAAGGTCTTCATCAGCAACGGCTCGATCGCGCGCTACAACGTGGTCACCGCCTACGAGGACGTGCAGCGTCCGCTCGAGACCTCGATGTCACTGGTGGTTCCGAACGACGCGCCCGGCTTCTCGGTCGGTCGGGTCGAGCGCAAGATGGGCCAGCGCCTGTGCCCGGCGGCCGAGATCATCTGCGAGGACGTCTTCGTGCCGGAGGCCATGACCGCCCGCAACGACGACGGCGCGCGCATGATCGACACGGCCCTGTCGATCACCCGCGGCCCGGTCGGCGCGATGAGCACGGGCATCGCCCGTGGCTGCCTGGAGCGCACGCTCAAGTACCTTGCCCAGAAGCGCGTGGATGGCCGCTGGCTGTTCGAGCAGCAGTGGGTGCAGCTCAACCTGGCCGAGATGTTTGGCGCCATCCAAGCGGGCCGCGGCCTCTATATGGACGCCGCCATTGCGCTCGAGAGCTGGGGCTTCGGCAAGATCCAGTCGAGCGGGCCCACCAACCTCGGCGTGCCGCGCTTCATCCGCAAGAGCAGCTTCTTCGAGCGGGTGCTCGACGACCCGCGGGCCGCAAGGCAGATGCTCGAGGCCTACCGGCGCAGCGTCACCACGGTGGACCTGCAGCGCTGCGTGGCGATCGCCTCCACCGCCAAGTTCATGTGCAGCGACATGGCCGTGCGCGTGTGCATGAAGGCGATGGAGATTCTCGGCGAGGACGCCAACGACCCCCAGTGGGGCGTGGAGAAGTGCTTGCGCGATGCCAAGCTCGCCCAGATCTTCGAGGGCACCAATCAGCTCAACCGCCTGCACGTCACGCGCGGGCTGCTTTCGCGAGGTTCATGAGATGCAGGTGGCCGACAGTCGACTCTGGCGCTCACGCCGCGCGCTGCTCTCGGGCGGTCTGCGCGCGATGTGGAACATCGGCGGGCTCGAGACGCGCGCCGGCACGCTGGCCGCGACCCTGAGGGCGAGCCGCGAGGCCAAGACGCTGGCGTTTGCGCGCGACTGGAGCTTCGCCGAGCTGCTCGAGTGGGCGGCGGACAGGCACACGCACCGCAGCTTCATCGAGTACCGCGACCAGCGCATCTCCTTTGCCGACATGAACGCGCGGGCCAACCGGGTCGCGCGCAATCTGCGGGCTGCCGGCATCGGGGAAGGCGATGGGGTGGCGATCATGCTCACCAACCATCCTCGCTACCTGGAGGCCTTTTTCGGGGTCCAGAAGCTCGGTGCCCACTGCGTGCCCGTCAATGCGGGGCTGGTGGGTGACGGGCTGGCCTACATCTTCAACCACTCGGAGGTGAAGGCGGCCGTGCTCGACCACGAGACGTCGGGCAGGGTGGCGGAGGTGCGCGAGCAGCTCGATCGCCTCGACCTCTTCTACGTCTCAGTGGACGAGGCGCCCGAGGGCTACGGCAGGCCGGAGGGGATGCGCGACTTCGAGGAGCTGAGCCAGGGTGGGGCCTCCGACGGTGACAACCTGGGCGTGCAGCCGGATCCGGATGGCGCGAGCTTGCTGCTCTACACCTCGGGCACGACCGGGCTGCCGAAGGCGGTGGTGACGCCGTTCGGCAACCAGCGGCTCAAGGCCCTGGGGCTGCTCGGCAACGCCCTCTACGACAGGCACGACAAGCTCTACACCTGCCTGCCCCTCTTCCACGCCAACGCGCTGCTGCTGACCATCGTGCCGGCGATGTGGGTGGGCATTCCGGTCTACCTCAGCAAGCGCTTCAGCGCCTCGCGCTTCTGGAGGGAGATGACCGAGAGCGGCGCCAGCAGCTTCAACACCGTGGGCGGGATGATCCCGATCCTGCTCAAGACACCGCCGGGGCCCTTCGACCGCGCCCACAAGGTCAAGCGCATCGTCAGCGCGGCGTGCCCAAAGGACGCCTGGGAGCCCTTCGAGCAGCGCTTCGGGCTCGACATCTGGGAGGCCTACGGCGCGGTGGACGGTGGTGGCGTCACGATCGCCAACCTGGGCAACTGTCCGGTTGGCTCCCTGGGACGCATGCCCGCCCGGGGCAAGCTGGTGGACGACGACGGCAACGAGGTGCCGGTAGGGACGCCCGGCGAGCTGGTCGTCCACGTGGGTACCAGCAAGGGCTCGGGCGTGCAGTACTTCAAGAACGAGAAGGCCTCGAACGAGAAGGTGCGCGACGGCTGGCTCCACACCGGAGACACCCTGCAGGTCGACGAAGAAGGCTTCCTGTACTTCGTCGGGCGCAACACGGACTCGATGCGGCGACGCGGTGAGAACGTCTCGGCCTACGAGGTCGAGAAGCAGGTGGATGCCCACCCGGACGTGCTCGAGAGCGCGGCCTTCGGGGTGCCTGCCGAGATGGGCGAAGAGGACATCATG
>JAPPOT010000585.1:16853-27489 GCA_028817855.1 Myxococcales bacterium | reverse complement strand
TATCGGGTGCGCTCGAAACCGGCGTGGGATGACGACCACCACACCGGAACCAATGAGTGCCCCCCTCCTGGGATCCAGGACGTCCTTCCCGACGAGTGATGCGAGCAGCGCGGCGACGGCGAGCGTGGACACGAGACGTTCAGGCTACGTTGGCATGCGACGGTGGTCGAGCCGAGATCCGTGGCGGCGCTTGGGTCGCCGCGCCTGGGGCTCTTCGCCACGCCGACCACAGCGACCTGCTGGTCCAACGCCGACCAAAGATGAGCCCCTAGGCCTGGAGTGCCCTTCTGATCGAGCCACACGTACCCGTCGATGATGACGATGTCGGGCCTCGGAATTGGGCGCAGGACATCCAAGATGCAGGGCCGTCGGGGAGGTTCGTCTGTTCCGCTGAACCATCGACAGCAGAGAACCTGCTGTCGCTCCCTAGAGAGGCCGTGGCCGCGGCCCTCATGTCTGCGGAAGGTTCGACAGCAATGGCGCGGGCGACGTGTTCCAGGACGTGCTTGGTCAGCATCCCGGTGCCCGCTCCAAGGTCGGCAACGATGGCCTCCGGTGTCAGTCGTGCGAAACGAACCAGCCATTCGATCGCTGCGTCGGGGTAGTCGGCGCGGTACCTAGCGTACTGCGCAGCCTTTCGCGGGCCAACGGCCCATCAGTTATGCCGCTTTGCACGTGCCGGCGGGCCCCACACGAAGCCGACGCTCTCACATTCCAGCTTTCACTCTGAATCATGTTTCGATGCTGGAACGAACGCACCGCGTACGATGAAGCCACCTGCCTCAAGGCTCTGAAACGACGAGGCTCTCCGCTGCTGGCAAACGCCGCGACAGCTTGACAGCCCACCTCAGGGCGTGAGTTATCGCCGCGTCGCACCACGCTCACGATGGCATGATTGTGGGAACCACCTGCCGTCGGTTGCGCCGGTATACACGGAAGTCGCCGTCGACTGTGAGCACGGCGCTGTCGCGCTCCAGCTCGGTCATCCGGACCAAGCAGGCGTCTGCGATCGCCATCGGGACGTTCTGATACTTCTTCATCAGTCGCCGCACATCGTCGAGCTCATCGGCGAGAGAGAAGGAGACCTGCACGATGCCGCGAGACACCAGCTCGAGGACAGTGTCCGGACCTCCCGGGAGGTCGCGGACGAGGAAGCAGGCTTCAGAGAGCACCGACTCGCAGGTGACCAGGGGAGGCTCCACCGTTCCCAGGACCTCCCGGACCCAGGCATGGTGACGATCTCGCTTGTTGAGGAAGGCGACCAGTGGACCGGTGTCCACGACGATCTGAGTCACTCGCCGTAGCCCTTCATGTGTTTGGAGGACGAGGAAAGGTCCTTCGGCCCTTCGAGGGAGCCGGCGAGATCATCGGCAGCTTCCGAGACCGAGGTCGCCTCGCTCTTGGTGAAGGCCTCCAGGGCCTGCCGGAGCAGCGCCGAGCGGCTAGCTCGGCGCTTCTTCGCCAGCTCGGTGAGGGCCCGATCGAGCTCCTCGGGGAGCTTTATGGAGATCGTGCGCATGGGTTCGCCCATGCGTATTACCTAGAGGACATTTGGGTATTACGCAAGCCAAGTCGGACATCCCAGAGTGAGAGAGATGAAGGTCGCAGCCTACCGGGTGCCGCCGACGCGCTGGCCCCCCGACTGATGGCCGCCTTCGGCGAGGACCGCGGCCGCTTTGGCAGCGCAGCCGAGCTGCAGCGCTACGCCGGCATCGCCCCGGGGACCGCGCGCAGCGGCGACTCGAGCTGGGTGCACATTCGCTACCGCTGCCCGACATTCCTGAGGCAGAGCTTCATCGAGTGGGTGGATCAGACCATCCCACGCTCCTACTGGGCCGAGGCCTTCTACAAGCAACGGGGGAAGTTGTTGGTTTTGCTTCTGCGTTGGGCTTTGCTTGGGCGGGGGAGTCAGGGAGATGGGGAAATCGCGGCCGTTGGCTGGCGGCTGATGGCGCTGTAGTTGGGCACGTGGGCGTGGATATGGGTGGTCTGGACGCTCGTGGCCGGGGGCTCCTCGGAAGGTCGTGGTGGTGGGTCAGCGGGCCGCGTGGGACGGCTGTGAACCGTACGCGCCGTCGATGCAGTCGAGCAGGCGCGAGTGGCGGCGAGTGCTGCTGGCTTGCCGGTGGCCGCGGAGATTCCGGAGCCTTCGGAGGTCGCGGCCGTCTTCGAGCTGATGGGCGGCGATGGCGTTGCGCAGGGTCGTGCAGGTCACCGCGCGATGCAGGCCAGCCAGCTGTCCGGCGCGGCGGATCGCGCGCTGGGGAGCGCTGGCGTGCAGCGCCCGGCGGTAGGAGGGGCCACCGTGCGGGTCGTCCTGAACGTGCCGCGACGGGAAGACCCACTGCCACTCCCACTTGAGGGCGGCCGCGGGCGGTCGTGGCAAGGGGCTCGCGGGAAGAGGCACCGCGCCCGCATGGCAGCGCAGGTCGCGTGCGTGCTGGGCGCGTAGCCAGCTCAGGTGCTGCTGCAGCGGCTCGCGCGCGGAGGTCGGCAGGACGGCCACGCGGCGATGGCGGCCGGTGCCATCACGCACGTGGACCAAGCCCTCGGCGAAGTCCAGATCCTTCACGCGCAGCTGCAAGCACTCGTGAATGCGCAGCCCGCCGCCGTAGAGCAGCTCGGCGATCAGGCGGTGCTGCCCGCGTAGCTCGATGAGCACGGCCTGCACCTGCTCGTGCGTCAGCGGAGCCCCGGCGCTTCGCCGCCAACCCGCCGGGGCGAGTTGCCGACTCGCGCCGAGGGGCCGGAGCAGCACCTGTCGAAAGAGGAAGGACAGCGCGCTGAGCGCCTGACCGCGCGTGCTGTGGCTGACGTCGAGCTCCTCCACCAGGTATTCGACGAATGCCTGTACCTCGGGTTCGCCGAGCTCGTGCAGCGGTCGTGGCTGAAAACGAAGAAAGCGCTGGATCCAGCGCAGGTAGGCCTCCTGGGTGCGCGCACCGAGGCCGCGCTCGCGCATGCGGCGCAGCACGCTCTCGAGGAAGGGCCCGCGTGGCCGGGGGGCTTTCGGCATACCGCGCTATCGGTCGCTGGGCTCGGCAGTTGCGTCCTCCTGACGACGCCCTGGCGCGAGCGCTACATGCCCTGGCCGCGCACCGCAGCGTCCAGCTCGCGCGTGCTGCGCACCGTCTCCGGGTGATCGGGTCCGTGCAGCGTGTTCAGGCGCTTCACCGATTCGAGGTGCAGCGCGTACGCCTTCTTCCACTTGCGCCGCGCCGCCCAGTAGCGGCCCAGCAGGCGCAGGTCCACCGCCACCGCGGTGTCGTCGTCGCCCAGCAGCTGGGTGTCCATGTGGCGAGCCTGCTCCAGGTACTTGAGCGCCTTGGGCGGCGGATTGCCGCGATCGACGAACGCATTGGCCGCGTCCTTGAGCGCGCGCGAGACTACCGGGCTCGCCCCAGGATGCAGCCGCCGCTGGATCAGCAATGCGCGGTCGTAAGCTTGCGCCGCGCCTGCCACGTCGCCGCGCCTGCGCGCGATCTTGCCGAGCAACGCCAGGTCGTCGGCCACGCGCCGGTGCACGTCGCCGTGGGCCCTGCGGTGCAGCTCGAGCGCGCGCTCGGTGAGCTTCAGCGCCCGGTCCAGCTTGCCGCTCTTGTAGGCCACACGCGCGGCCACCCGCAGCTGGTCCCCCACCAGCGGGTGCGCCTCGCCGTAGACGCGTGGACCGGCAGCCAGCACGGTGGCGATCTGCCGCTCAGCCTTCTCGGCGCTGCCGTGGTGCAGCTCGAGCGACGTGAGGGCCAGCCGGGTGACGAGTGTCTCCGGGTGCAGGTCGCCCACGGCATTGAGCAGCACCTTGAGCGCGCGACGCCCCTCCTTGAGCGCCTCCTCGGGGCGCCGGGCGCGCATCAGCAGCAGGGTCATTCGCCGCCGCTCGCCCGCGCAGGTGCGGCTGTCGGCGCCGTGCACCGCATCGCAGGCCGCGAACAGCTCGGCCACGTGCGCCAGCGCGTCGCCGGGCTGGTCGAGCTCGCTGTAGAAGCGCGCCGCCGCCCCCTGCACCAACACCTCCCCGTGGGCGCTGCCGGCCTGTTCGAAGAGCTCGAGGGCCTGTTGCAGACCCTGCTCGCCGGCGTCCTGGGAGCGACCGGCGATCGAGGCCACCAGCACGCGCGCCTGCAGCATGCGGCTGCGCGCGTGCTCCGCTTCCTTCACCGCGCGCGCCGTGGCCTGGGGCAGCGACTCCTTGCGCTGCAGCAGCTGCAGGATCGTGAGGTCCGCCATCGCCTGTACCAGGCCCGCGTCGCCCACCGGGTCCACGTCGTAGCCGCGCCACACGCCGCCGCGTCCGCAGTGCGCGAGCAGCTCGTCGAGCTCGCCCACCGTCGGGATGATCCACTCCACCACGGCCGCGTCGGCGTTGTCGAGCGCGTTGGCCACCGAGCGCAGGCGCGCGAAGGCCTCGCCGTGGCAGGCCAGGCGCTTCTCGTACTCGGTCTTGCTCAGCGCCGCCTGCGAAACGTGCCGCATGCACAGTCCGGCGCTGCTGCGCGCCCAGGTCACGCTGTGCTCGAGCAGGCGCGGCAACACGCGCCTTGCGACCTCGTCGCCGTAGGCGGGCGCGGCTGCGCTCAGCGCCTTGCGCGCGCGCTTGCCGAAGGCGGGTGAGATCAGCGACTCGGCCTGGTCCACCAGCGCATCGCAGGTCGGCAGCGAGGTGCGCGCCGTCGCGAAGGGACTGGGGGCGGCCTTGCGCTTGGGCTTCTTCGGGCCGCCCTGCTTCTTGACCTGCTGCTGGCCGCCACCGCATCCGGCGAGCGTGGCCCCCGCCATGGGTGTCAGCACGAGCGCCGCGCAAAGCAGGGCGCGCAGCCATCGGATCGACCACGCTCGATTCATCGTGACCTCGTCATCGCGTCGCCTCACGGGATGATGCTGTCGCGGTGTATCTCGCCGCGCAGCCGTTGGAGCTGCTGGGCCGCGGCTTGCAGCAGCTCGTAGCGTACCGGGGGTGCCTCGCGCCCGTGACCGAGCAGCACCAGCGCGCCCTCGCCACGCGGCTCTTCGTTGTCGAAGTAGCTGAGCAGGAAGATGTGCCGAGCCGAGCCGTCGCGGCGCGTCTCGGTGGCGGCGCCGGTGCCGAAGTTGGTGGTGTCGGCGTCGCCGCCGAGCGATCGCAGGGTTTCCTCGACCATGTTGTAGAGCTCCGATGGCGGCTCGCGCTCCGCGGTGGCGGCCAGCAGCATGGGCTCGTCCCAGCCGCGCGCGAAGAGAAAGCCCTCGTAGCCCTCGGCCTGCTTCATCAGCCACGCGAGGATGTGGCGCGCGCCCAACTCCACATCCTCGATCTGCAAGAGCGCCGCGTCGAAGGCGTTCACCTCGCGCATGACCGCGACCTTGGCGCCCATCCCACCGCCGCTGCCGGCGATGTCGGTGAGACGCTGGAAGCGCGCGATCAGGGCCGGGTTCGCGAGCGAGGTGAAGTTGTGCTCCACCTGCTTGAGGTGCTTGGTGAAGCGCCTGCGATCGCCCTGCAACCACGCGACCTGGGCGAAGGTCTCGTGGATCAGGCCGTGCACCAGCGGACTGTCGGTGCGCTCGTAGCGGTCGAGTAGCTTCTGCAGGTGCGCCTCGGCCTCCCCGTAGTGCTCGAGCGAGGCCAGGGCGATGGCGTACGGCAGCTCGAAGGCGATGCGCATGGCGTAGTAGGGCTCATCGGCCGGGTCGACCGTCGCAAGTACCTCCTCGCAGAGAGCCTTTGCGGTGCCGTGCTCGCCCAGCTGGTTGTGCGCCTGGGCGAGCAGGCCGTGGCTGGTCGACCAGCCGATGCGCGAGAGCGGTTCCTCCTGGGGCAGCACCTTCGCGTAGGTACGCACACAGTCCTCGGGCTTTCCGCGCAACAGCTCGTAGGTCGCGATCGCGGTGACGGCGTAGCGATCGATCGTGGGGATCTGCTCGCGCATGCGCTCGGTTTCCTTCATCGCGCGCTTGGTGATGATCAGGTCGCCCCACAGGGCGCCGAAGAGGTTGATGGCGATCGGCGCCCAGGCCTCCACCTGCCACGTGGAGCCGGTCTGGATCGCGCTGGTCTCCATGCGGTCATAGGCCCTGCGCACCTCCTCGGCCTCCCCGCGGAAGCCGTGGTACTGCAGGCGCAGCTGGGCCGCGATCAGCTGGTGGAGGTCCACGCCCGCGGCGTCGAGGGTGTCGGCCCGCTCGAGGGCACGCGGGTCGCCGCGGAAGCCCTCCAGCAGCCCCATGACGTAGTTGACGCCGCCCTGCCACAGGCGCCGGGCCTCGGCCGGCAGGCCCTTGAGCGTGGTCGGATCCGCCAGCACCTGCTCGAGCTGCTGCATGTGCGCGTAGGTCCGCGCATAGCGGTCCTCGGTCACCATCGACAGGGCCTGGCAGAAGGCGTAGGTGAAGCCGCCGGGGTGTCGCAGCCCCAGGGCGGCCAGCGGCGCGACGCGCGCGGCGATGCGGTTGACGGCCGCCCGGTCGAGGCAGACGCTGGCCTTGCCGGCGATCGTCATCAGCGCACTGCTACCGAGCTGGAACATCGCCATCCACGGGAAGGGCCGCGCCCGCCGGGGCTGCAGCTGGTAGCGGAGGAAGCCGATCCCGAGCCCGAGCAGACCGCCGAGCTTGCCCAGGGCGACCTGCATCCAGCGTCCGATCCCGAGGCCGGTGACGTGGTCGACGGCTTCCGCGATCTCCGCTTCGTAGCGCTCGTAGCTGCGGTCGACCATGTAGGTCGCGAGCCCCAGCGGAACGAGTAGCACGAGCTTGCGTGCGATCGGTTCGTTGCGCGAGCGAAACTTCTCGAGGGCGGCCTCCACCAGGCGCACGCTGCTGCTGAGGTTGTCGAAGTTGCGCGCCAGGTTGAACGCCGCCTCGATGACCAGGTCGCTGCCGCGGTCGTCGTCGGCCTCCAGCAGGTGAAGGCCAGCGGCCAGTCGGTCGAAGTTGGTGAGCTCGGGATCGGTCAGCATGGCCTCGGCCATGCGCAGGTGCAGCGCCGGGCGGTCGTCGTCGCGGATGCGTTGGCAGAGCAGCTCGCGCAGGGACTCGCTCGTGAAGCGATAGCCGTCGATCGCCGCCGTCAGCACCTGCGCCTTGACCAGGGCGTCGAGCAGCTCGACCAGCTCATCCTCCGCGCGTCCCTGCCACAGCGCTCGGCACAGGCCGAGGGTCAGCGCGCCTCGGTGCATGCTCAGCAGCTCGGCCAGGCCGCGCTGGGCCTCGGGAAGCCGCGCCAGGCGCTGCGCGAGCGCCTCGCGTGCGTGCTGCGGAAGCGCCAGGGCCCCCGGCTCGTTCGGCAACGCCCAGGTGCCCTCCCGGTAGCTGATGTCGCCGCCCTCGAGCAGGAACGAGAGCAGCTCCATCATCGTGCCCGGGCTGCCGCCGCTGCGGTCGTGGAGAAACTCGCTCAGGCGCGGCAGGTTGGGCGCGTCGCCGAAGATCGACTCGAGCCAGGCGCGCGAGTCGCGCCCGTAGAGCGGGGTCAGCTGCAGCTCGCGCGAGCTGTTCATCAGGGCGGACAGGGCGGTCTCGGAGATCGGCTCATCGCCGCTGCGGACGGTGACGACGACCAGCAGCGCCATGCCGCGGGCTTCGTGGGCCAGGGTGGCGAGCAGCACACCGGAGGCCTCGTCACAGCGGTGGGCGTCGTCCACCAGCAGTGCCAGGGGCTGGGCGCCCGCGACGTCGGCGAAGAGCTCGCCCAGCGCGCTCTGGCAGGCGGTGCGCCACTCGAGCGGGTCCGGGTTGCGCGGCGGCGGCGGTCCCTTCCCGAGCAGCTCGGGAAGCTCGGGCAGCAGGTGGGAGAGCACGTCGGCGCGCGGCGCCGCGGCCTCGAGCGCCACGTCGGGCAGGTGTGATAGCAGCTGGGAGGCCAGCGCGATCGCGGTGCCATAGGGGCGGGGATGTTCCTCGGCGGCGGCGCTGAGTGTGAGCGCGCCGCCCAGCTTGGCCGTCAGCTCCACCTCGCTCAGCAACCGCGTGCGTCCCATGCCGGTCTCGCCGATGAGCGCGATCGAGCTGCCGCGCCCGCGCTGGACGGCGGACAGGCACTGACGCACGAGCTCGATTTGGCCCTGGCGTCCGACCAGCGGAGTGCTGGTCAGGTAGCTCTCGGCCAGGCTCACCTCTTCGTCGGCCTCCTGGCCGAGGATCACGTCGATGCGGTCGATCACGGCGCCCGCGCTCGAGGGCCGCGCCATGCGGTCCTGGGCGAGCAGGGACAGGATCAGCGCGTCGAGCGTCTCCGGGATGTCAGGCAGCTCCGCGCCGCCCTGGTCCCGCGCGGGCTTGATCGCGGAGGGGGCGTCGGGGCGGCGCGCCCAGAAGGTGCGCAACTGGCGCGAGTCGCTGGCCGGGTAGGCATGCTTGCCGGTCAGCATCCAGTAGGCGACGCAGCCGAGCGCGTAGAGGTCGAGGCGCTGATCGATCGGCTTGCCCTCGAGCGCTTCGGGCGGCACGCACGGGGGAGTGCCGATCACCTCGCCGGCGTCGCCCACCTGTGTCAGCGCGCCGAAGTCGATCAGCTTGCAGTGCCCGTCGCGGGTGAGTCGCACGTTGCGCGGCGTGACGTCGCGGTGCAGCAGTCGGCGCGCGTGCAGCAGCGCCAGCGACGTGGCCAGCTCGCGCAAGTGCTTGCAGGCCTGCTGCCACGGCATTGGTGACAGCTCGCGCATGTCGTCGCCCGACAGCAGCTCCATCGTGAAGAAGGCGCCGTCGCCATCGAGCCCGTAGTCGTAGACCTCGATGATGCGCGGATGGCTGAGCTGCGCGAGCGTGTGGTACTCGCGCTCGAACAGGCGCAGGGCGGGGCCGCGCGCCTTCTTGCGCAGGGTCAGCCGCTTGAGGGCGAGGATGCGGCCGTCGCGGCGATCGCGCACGCGGTAGACCGCACCCATCCCGCCGCGCCCCACGAGTTCCTCGACCTCGTAGCGCCCGCCGATCACCTCCGGACCGGACGCTTCATCTACGCGCTGGATGCTGGCCTCGACCGTCACCCCAAAATGGTAATGGACCCAGCCCCCCGATCGATATGTGCGCCAATGGAGGCCAGGGTACGCCAGTGGCACCGGGGTGCCGAGAAGCACGGCGCGTGAATGGTTCGAGGTTCGTTCAGGAGCGAGCGCGCCCGGAGCCCAACACCGGAGGCGTAGCGGAGCTACGTCGAGGATTTGGGTGAGGACGTAAGCCGCTCCTGGGCGAACCTCGGACCATTCACTACACGTTGAAGCGGAAGTGGATTACGTCTCCGTCCTTCACGACGTACTCCTTGCCCTCGGTGCCCAGCTTGCCGGCGCTCTTGCAGGCGGACTCGCTGCCGAGCTCGATCAGGTCCTCCCACCGGATCACCTCGGCCTTGATGAAGCCGCGCTCGAAGTCCGTGTGGATCTTGCCGGCGGCGCCCGGGGCCTTGGTGCCGTCCCCGATCGTCCAGGCGCGCACCTCCTTCTTGCCCGCGGTGAAGAAGGTGATCAGGTCCAGCATGCGGTAGCCGGTGCGGATGACCTCGTTGAGGCTCGGCTCGGTCAGGCCCACCGACTCCAGGAACTCGGCCCGGTCCTCGAGCGGCAGGCCCATGATCTCGGCCTCGATCGATGCGCAGATCACGCACACGGGCGCGCCCTCGGCATCGGCGAGCCCGCGCACCTTGGCGAGCAACCCGTCGCCCTCGCCCGTGAGCTGGTCCTCGCGCACGTTGGCGACGTAGAACATCGGTTTGCGGGTGATGAGTGCGAGGTCGCGCATCACCAGCTCTTCGCTCTCGTCCTCGCACTCCACCAGCGCGGCGCGCTTGCCGGCGTCGAGCGCCTGCTCGAGGCGCTCGCACAGGGCCAGGGCCGCCTTCTCGAGCGGGTCGCCGCCCTTGGCCGCGCGACGGGCGCGGTCGGCGCGCTTCTGCACCGACTCCAGGTCCTTGAGGATCAGCTCGGTGTGGATCGTCTCGATGTCCGCCGCCGGATCGACCTTGCCGTCCACGTGCACGACGTTGTCGTCCTCGAAGCAACGCACCACATGGGCGATGGCATCGCAGTCGCGCACGTTGGACAGGAAGGCGTTGCCGCGCCCCTCGCCCTTGCTCGCGCCGCGCACCAGCCCTGCGATGTCCACGAAGTCGACGGTTGCCGGCACCACGCTGTCCGGCTCGTAGAGCTTCACCAGCGCGTCGAAGCGTGGGTCGGGCACCGGCACGACGCCATGGTTCGGATCGATCGTGCAGAAGGCGTAGTTGGCGGCCTCCGCCTGCTGCTTTTCCGACAGGGCGTTGAAGAGGGTGGACTTGCCCACGTTGGGCAGCCCGACGATGCCGACCGAGAGGCTCATCGCGGGCCGCTTTATCGCGCCTGACCGGGGTCTGCAACCGCAGGCCGTTTCAGTCCCGGCGGGTCGGCTCCACCGCGTCCGACCGTTTCGCTCCAATCCTGCCTTTAGGGCTTTCGCGTCCGGGCCGCCGCGTTATAGTGCGGCCGTCTCAGGGATGGTCGTCGAAATTCGTCGCGCTGGTTTCGCCCGAGGTGCGTGGGCCTGGGCTCTGAGCCTGGCGCTGACCACGCTGGCCCTGTGCGTGCCGGCGGCGGCCCAGGTCGCGCAGGACGCCCCGCCCACCGCGCCGGCTGCGCCACCCGCGAGCCCCGCGCCCGCGCCTGCGCAAGAAGGTGCACCGCAGGCGCCG
>JAPPOT010000585.1:0-16843 GCA_028817855.1 Myxococcales bacterium | reverse complement strand
AACCCGGCAAGCCGCCGGCCCTCGAGTCGCCCAAGCTCGTCACCTTCGTGCAGGCGGAGTACCCGCCGGAGGCCGCCGAGCAGGGGCTGCAGGCGCGCGTTGTCGTCGAGCTCAAGATCCTCCCCGACGGCACCACCACCGAGCTCAGGGTGGTCCAACCGGTGGGTCACGGCTTCGACGAGGCGGCGCTGGCTGCAGTCAAGCAGTTCGTCTTCGAGCCGGCGAAGCAAGACGGCAAGCCGATCGCGGCGCGCATCCACTACGCCTACGTATTCGAGATCACGGAGCAGGAAGTGGAGCCGGACCCGGACGCTCCGCCGCCGCCGGCCGCGCTCGAGGGCGTGGTGCTGTCGGCCGAGCGTGACCGACCGCTGGCTGGCGCCGAGGTCATCATCTCCACCGAGGACGGCAGCCAGAGCTACCGCGCAGAGACCGACACGGAGGGCAAGTTCTCCTTCAAGGACCTGGATGCGGGTCTGTGGATCGTGCGCGTCTCGCGCGAGGACAAGGACCCTTCCGACCTGGAGGAGGAGCTGCGCCCGGGCGAGCTCAACGAGGTCGTCTACCGCCTGAGCGAGCCGCCCGACCCGGAGGCCTTCGGCGCGGTTGCGCGCGTCCCCCCGCCCCCGCGCGAGGTCACCCGCCGCACGATCGGCAAAAAGCAGCTCACGCGCATCCCGGGCACGCGCGGTGACGCCCTGCGCACGGTCGAGCTGATGCCCGGCGTTGCGCGCCCGCCGCTCGGCGCCGGCGTGCTGATCGTGCGCGGCAGCGCACCGGCCGACACCCAGGCCCTCTTCGAGGGCATCCCGGTGCAGCTGATCTACCACTTCGGCGGTCTGACCAGCTTCGTCAACTCGCGCATGCTCGAGAGCATCGAGTTCTACCCGGGCAACTTCTCGGTGCGCTACGGGCGCCGCCGCGGTGGCGTGATCGAGGTGCGCGCCGCCGAGCTGCCGCGCGACGAGCTGCACGCCGTCGCCGACGTGAACCTGATCGACGCCTCGCTCTTGGTGCAGACGCCGATCAGCGAGGATGCCGAGATCGCCATCGCCGGCCGCCGCAGCTACTTCGACATCCTCTTCGAGAGCGCGCTCGAGAGCGCCGACGTCTCCACCGTCGCGGCGCCCGTCTACTACGACTACCAGCTGATCACGACCTACCGCCCGGGCAACCGCGACCGGCTGCGGCTGATGCTCTATGGCTCGAGCGACGAGTTCAGGCTGCTCTTCGACGAGCCCAACGACAACGACTCCGCGGTCAGCGGCGACTTCGATTTCGGCACGGTCTTCCACCGCGGTCAGGGCTCTTGGCGCCGCAAGCTGACCGATCGGCTCGACCAGGAGCTGGAGGTCGCCGTCGGCACGGTCGACGTGGACTTCGGCCTGGGGGAGGTCTTCGACTTCAACCTCAGCGGCACCGACATCTACGCGCGCAGCGAGTGGCGCGGCCGCGTCACCGACAAGGTGCACCTGAACGGCGGCCTCGACCTCTTCTTCTTTCCGGGCAAGTTCACCTATACGGGCCCGCCGGTGGAGTCCTCCGAGGGCAACCCGGACATGAACGCCAGCGGCGCCACGATCAGCAACCTGGACACGATCACCGCCAGCGACGACTTCACCCTGGTGCAGCCCGCGGTCTACCTCGAGAGCGCCCTCATTCTCTATCCCCTGCGCGTCGTGTTCGGCAGCCGCATCGACTACTTCGACGAGATCGAGGAGTTCACCTTCGACCCGCGCGTGTCCAGCCACCTCTCGATCACCGAGGACACCAAGCTCAAGGCTGGCCTCGGCATCTTCTCCCAGCCGCCCGAGTTCCAGGAGTCCTCACCCGCGCTCGGCAATCCCGACCTGGAGGCGAGCAACAGCGTGCACGCCACCTTCGGCGCGGACCAGGACGTGGTGGAGGGCTTCTCGGTCTCGCTCGACGGCTTCTACAAGCACATCTTCAAGCGCGTCGTCAGCACCGAGTTCGGCGAGCCGCCCTTCTTCACCAACGACGGCCAGGGGCGCGTCTACGGCCTCGAGGTCTCGGGCAAGATCGTCCCCAAGGGGCGCTTCTTCGGCTACGTCAGCTACACGCTCTCGCGCTCCGAGCGCAAGGACCGGGATGGGGCGCCCTGGCGCCTGTTCGACTTCGACCAGACCCACATCCTGACCACCAGCGCGGTGGTGCGGCTCGGCCGCGGCTGGGAGGTGGGCGGCACCTTCCGCATCGTCAGCGGCAACCCCGACACGCCGGTGGTGGGCAGCAGCCTCAACACCATCACCGGGCTGTACTCGCCGCTCTTCGGCCGCACCAACAGCGTGCGCAGCCCGATGTTCAACCGCCTCGACGTGCGCGTCGAGAAGCTGTGGAAGTTCCCCGACTGGAAGCTCGCCCTCTACCTGGACCTGCAGAACGCCTACAACGCGGAGAACCCCGAGGGCCGCATCTACGACTTCGAGTACCGCGAGCGCCAGGACATCCGCGGCTTGCCGATCATCCCAAACCTTGGCATTCGAGGAGAGATGTAGATGGACAAGCTCCTCCGACTCCTGCTGCTGTGCCTTGCCGTGGTCGCGACCGTCGGCTGCAACGACGACCTGCCCAAGGCCACGGAGATCGCGCGCATGCGCGTGCTCGGGGCGCAGCTGCAGGTGGTCGGGGACGAGATGCGGACCACGCCGCGGCCGGGTGAGCGCGTGCATCTGACCATGCCGACGGTCTTCCCCAAGCTCGATGGCAACGTCGACGACGTGCAGAGCCTGCTGCTCCGCTGCACGGCGCCGACCCAGTTCACCGGCGGGCTGCCGATCTGCCAGGAGTTCCTGGACGCGGCCCTCGGCGACGATGCGGCCGACGTGGCCACGGCGCTCGACACGGCGGAGCGCTTCACGTGTGCGGTGCCGCTGGTGTTCGACTCGATGGGCGTGACGCTGGCGTGCCTGACCGGGGAGCCGGACGTGGAGTTGTCTATCCCCGAGGACTTCGAGGCGGACAATGCGCTCTACCTCGGTGTGGTGTGCGAGGACGGCGCGCCCTTCATCGATCCCACCGAGCCCACCCTCTTCGGCTGCGATGGCGACGCGGACGCCGAGTCGATCCTCGTCAACGGGCAGATTCAGATCCTGCGCGAGGACGCCCCAGCCAACCACAACCCCCCGATCGAGGCGCTCAGCCTGGAGTTCGACTCCGACATCAAGGGCTACATGCGTGGCGAGTGGCTGCCGCCCGACGAGGAGACCGAGCTGACCGACACCCAGTGCGAGCGCAATGCCGACGAGGAGCGGCTGCGCGACGTGGTCGGCGGCCGCCACGAGATCATGGTGCGCTGGGATCCCGACGCCCGCGAGGAGCTGGAAGACGGTACCTTCGAGCGGGTGGAGATCACGATCTTCGCGACCGACGGCGAAATGGAGCGCCGGTTCACACTGTTCGACGAATTCGACGAGCCGGTCGCCCGGCTCGACGCCGATGGCGATCCGATCCTGGACGACGATGACGAGCCGATCGACCCGGTCTTCGAGCAGCCGATCGACTGGGATCCGCCGCGCTGGGTCCCGGAAGACGAGTGGACCGACGCCGAGCGTGAGTCCTTCGAGGAGAAGGAGATCCGCCCGCCGTTCCAGAACCGTCTCGTGCGCTTCTTCATCACGGTACGCGATGGTCGCGGGGGGTTCGCCATGACCACCCGCGCGATCTGCGTTAGGTGACGGGGCTTTGGATAGGGAATCGCCGAGGTTCGCCCAGGAGCGGCTTACGCCCTCGGAAAGATGCTCGACGTAGCGCTGCTACGCCTGCGCTCTTTCCTGTGGGCGCGCTCGCTCCTGAACGAACCTCGACGATTCGAGTGGGTTGTCGGCGCTGGTGCGATGCGATTGGCGCGGCGTTTGCAGAGGCCGATGGGTGGCATGCTTCGTCTGACTCTCATCAGCGCACTTTTGATCCCACTCACCGCCCACGCTCAGAGCGCGGCGCCGGCGCCCGACTCCGCACCCGAGCCCGTGCCCGCGCCCGTGCCCGATTCCGTGCCCGCGCCCGTGCCCGATTCCGCGCCCGCGTCCGACACCGATTCGGCGGCCGTCGGCGACCTCGTCGCCACCGGCATCGCGCACTACAACGCCGGCAACCACGACAATGCGATCGCGGTCTTCGAGCAGGCGCTGGCCGTCCGGCCGGGCGATGCCTCCCTGCTCGGTTGGCGGGGGATGGCGGAGCTGGCCGCGGGGCGCGTCGACAAGGCGGTCGCGACCCTGCGTCGGGCCGCTGTGCTCGAGCCATCGGTCGCGGATCATCAGGTGCGCCTGGGGCGCGCCCACGAAGCGTCCGGCGACGTCGGCGCCGCGCGGCTCGCCTACACGCGGGCCCTGCGCATCGCGCCCCAGCACCCCGAGGCCCGGCAGGCGCTGGCGGCGCTCTCGGGCCGCCGCGCCAACGACCCGGAGCGGCCGCGCCCGCCCGCCGAGCCGGTGGAGCGATCCTATGCCGCCTGGCTGATCAGCGCCTACGTGGCTGCGCCCTTGCTCTTCGGGGCCCTCGTCGCCGCCACCGACTCGGAGATCGCGGTGATCGGCTTTCTGGCGCCATCGGCCGTGCACTTTGGCTTCGAGCAGCCCGTCCGCGGCCTGATCGCCCCGCTGGGCATGACCGGGCTGACGCTGGTGGGGGCCTACGGCATCGGCTTTGCGTCCAACTGTGACGGCCTCGACTGCATCGGTGCGGTCGTCTTGGGCGGGCTCGTCGGCTACGTCAGCTGGGCTGTGATCGACGTTGCATTCTTCTCCAGTTATACCGAGGCAGCGCCACGGCCGGCCGAATCCGGCCAGTTGCAGCTGTCCCCAATGGTGAGCCCACGCGCCGCCGGGCTGCATCTGAGCTGGCGAAACTGAAAGGTCGCTTTTTGGTGTCTCGCCAAAGCACTTGATTTCCCAAGCGTTTCAGGAAATGTGGGGGGGTTTGACAGGGCCCTTTGGCCGATGTCAGTTTGTAAGAAACCCGCGCACCCCCAAGGTTCCGTGTTCGCCCCAGCAGGGTCTAGACTTTCGGACAGGATGCTCGACCGCATCGGTAACTGCCGGATCATTGGTGAGATCGGCAGCGGCGGCATGGCCGTGATCTACAAGGCCGTGCAGGAGCCGCTCGAGCGCGTCGTTGCGATCAAGGCCCTCAAGCCCTCGATCGCGGTCGACAGCCAGTTCGCCATGCGCTTCGAGCGCGAGGCCCGCTTCATGGCCTCGCTGCAGCACGAGAACATCCTGCACGTCCACGACTTCATCAAGGACGGCGAGACGATGTACATCGTGATGGAGTACGTGCAGGGCATCGACCTGTACGACCTGCTCCAGCTCACGCCGCGGCTGCCCGTCGACGTGGCCGCGATCATCGCCCTGCAGGTCGCGCGCGCCCTCGACTACGCGCATTTCCGAGGGATCATCCACCGCGACATCAAGCCGGCCAACGTCATCATCAGCCACCAGGGTGAGGTGAAGCTGATGGACTTCGGCATCGCACGCGACCATTCGCTCAGCGACCTGACCGAGACCGGCACCGGCGTCGGTACGCCCAGTTACATGAGCCCGGAGCAGATCCTGGGCGACAAGCTCGACTTCCGCAGCGACATCTTCTCGCTCGGCATCGTGCTCTACCAGTGCATCACGGGGCAGAAGCCGTTCGTCGAGGACGAGGCGCGCACCGTGATGCAGAAGATCCGGCTCGATCGCTACGCCAGCCCGCGCAAGGTGATCAGCACCGTGCCGAGCTCGATGGAGCGCATCCTGGCGCGCTGCATGGAGAAGATTCCGAGCAGCCGATATCCCAGCACCCAGGCGCTGATCGACGACCTGATGGAGTTCCTGGCCGGCCGCGTCGGCATGAACCACAGCGCGCGCCTGGTGATGTACATGCGCGACGTGGGTGTGATCGGCGAGATCGAAGCCGACGAGATCCTCAACGCCGGCGCGACGCGCACCGTCGGCCACGGTGCGAGCGATCGCCGCCTGGTGCGCCACAGCGGCATGGTCTTCTCGGCGGCGCTGGCCGCCGTGCTCGCCACGGGGGCTGCGATTCAGGCCTCGGCGGGCAGCTTCAGCGGCGGTGAGGACAAGTACAGCGCCCCCAGCGATGCGCCGATCATTCCGCACAACGCGGGCTACCTGCGCGTGGTGGTGGACCCCTGGGCCGACGTCTACGTCGATGGCGAGAAGGTCGTCACCACACCGACCGCCCAGTCGATCGCGCTGTCGCCGGGCAAGCACTACGTCAAGTACAAGAATCCCTACTACCACGAGCAGACGCAGGAAATCGTCGTGCGCCCGGGTGAGACGAAGCTGCTCGAGGCCCAGCTCAAGCCCAAGCACGTGGTCCACAAGCCGTCCCAGGAAACCGCGAAGCGATGATCCTCCGTGCTCCCGCGCGCGCGGTCGCCCGGCTCTGCCTGGGCGCTGCCCTGCTGCTCGTGCTGGCGACTGCTGCCGCAGCCGACGCGACCGCGATCGTGCACATGGTCAAGCCGGGCGACACCCTCGCCTCGATCGCCGAGCTCTACTACGGCGACCCGCGCCGCGAGAGCGTGCTGGTGGCCGAGAACGGGCTCACCAGCGAGGGTGGCTCGGCGATCGTGGTCGGGCTGCGCCTCAACATCCCGACCGTCTCCTACCACGTGGTGCAGGAGGGCGAGACCTGGGCCGCGGTGGCGACGCGCTACTACGGGGATCCGTCGCGCGCCTTCGCCCTGATCGAGGCCAACGGTGGCTCGGCCGGCGAGCACCCGGACCCGGGCGCGGAGCTGCTGATCCCGTATCCCCTGCGCCACGTCTCCGGCCAGGCCGACACGCTGCGCAAGGTCGCCAAGACCTACTACAAGAGCCTCAAGGGCATGAAGACGATCCGGCGCTTCAACCAGATCAAGCGCAATCGTCTCACCCGCGGCCAGATCGTATTGATCCCGCTCGACGACCTGGTGTTGAGCAAGAGCGGCAAGGAGGCGGTCGAGCAGGCCGGCATGAAGGCGCCGGAGGGCGGCGCCAAGCGTGACAAGCAGCAAGCGATCGACCAGGAGCTGCCAGCCCTGCGCGAGCACGTGCGCGCGGGCCGCTCCGCGGACGCAGTCGCCATGAGCACCCGGCTGATCGGCGCCGGCGATCTGACGGGCAATCAAATCGTGACGATCAACCGCGAGCTCGGCACGGCGCTGGTCGCCCTGGGCCGCGGGGACCTGGCGATCGAGGCCTTCAAGGCGGTGCTCGCCCAGCAGCCCTACGCCGAGCTCGACGCGATGCGCACCTCGCCGAAGGTCCTGGCCGTCTTCACCCAGGCCCAGAAGCTGGTCGCGACCCCGCCCAAGCAGGACAAGGCCAAGCGGGCCAAGGGCAAGAAGCGCACGAGCAAGTCGAAGTCGAAGAAGTCCAAGTCGAAGTCCAAGGGCAAGGCCAAGGCGAAGGCCAAGGCCAAGGCCAAGAACGCCAAGAAGAAGTGAAGAAAGGGGTCGGGTCCGCGTCGATCCTGGACCCATGCCGGGACCTTTGCCCTTCTCCGTGGCGATGCGCGTGACCAAGGTGCTTGACGTGCGGCGGCCCGTCGGGCCATCAAGAGCCGGCTGATGCTTCCGGTCCTGTTCGAGATCCCCACGCCCTGGGGCAGCCCGATCGCGATCTACTCCTACGGGCTGATGCTCGGCTTGGCGCTGGTGGTGGGCTATCAGCTGGTCCTGCGCATGGCGCTGCGGCGCGGCGAAGGTGCCGCGTCGGCGGGCGGGCTGACCGAGGCCACGGTCGGCAATGCCTACATCGTGACCGCCGTGTTGGGGCTGGTCGGCGCGCGGCTGCTCTACGTGATGTTCAACCGCGAGCTGCTGCAGGACTCGGGGGCCGCCTGGTACGACGTGACGGCTGGCGGGGTGAGCGCCTACGGCGGCTTCCTTGGGGGGCTGCTCGGGGCCGCCATCTACCTCAAGCTCAAGGGCGCATCGCTGCTGGAGTTCGCCGACGCTGCGGCGCCCGCGCTCGGTGCCGGCACCGTGCTCACGCGCCTCGGCTGCTACCTCTACGGCAGCGACTTCGGCACGCGCCTGGCGGAGGACGCGCCCGGCTGGCTGAGGTCCCTGGGCACGTTTCCCAACGGCTCGCCGCCCTTCCACCATCACCACGCCCGCTACGGCCTCGCGCCCGACGCGGCCGCGAGCTTCCCGGTGCATCCCACCCAGCTCTACGAGGGCCTCTTCGGCGTGGTGCTGCTGCTGATCGCGCTGAGCGTGCTGCAGGCCCGGCGCTTCCGCGGACAGGTGATCCTGATCACGGCCGGGGCCTACGGCAGCTTCCGCTTCTTGATCGAGTACGTGCGCGACGACCCGGAGCGCGGTCACGCGATGGGCTTCAGCAGCCCGCAGCTGTTCTCGCTGCTGATGGTGCCCACCTGCGCCGTGATCTACAGCAGCCTGCTGAGCAGGCACCGCCGACAGCAGGCCAGCAAGGTGGCTTCGGCCTGACCTGGGCGGGCTCAGCGCGCCCAGGCTTCGAGCACGCCGCGCGTGACGTCGGACAGGGGCGGCACGAGCGCGATCTCGAGGCACCCGCCGGCCAGCTCGCGGCGCCGCGCCGCGCGCTGGGCGAAGAGCCCGTCGAGGGCGGCCGTCAGCTGCTTGGGCTGGGCGCGCCAGCGGTGGAAGACGCCCCCGAGCGACTCCGGCAGGGCGCCGCGGCGCACGGCGTCGTGGACCGCGAAGACGATCTGGCTGCCCAGGGCCTGCTCGTCCGGCGGCTGTTCGAGCACGCCCATGCAGGTGTCCTCGAGCAGCGCGCGCGTGGTCTCGGCGTCGGGCTCGAGCGCCTCCAGCAGGTAGCACTCGAGCAGGAAGACCTCCCAGCCCAGCGGACGCCCGTCGGGATCGGGATCGTGGCCATAGGCGCGATCGAGATCGATCGCCATTGCCGCCAGCCGCACGTAGGCCGCGCCGTGTCGCGCTGCGAGGGCCCGGTCCATGATGGTTGGCGCACCGAGGCCCGCCTGGGCCGCCCCGATCTGGTCCAGCTTGCGTATCAACAGCGGCCCCCGCGGATGAGCGCGCGCAGCGCCACGCGCACCGCGAAGACCAACCGGTCGCCGCCATCGTCGATCGACAGCTCTTGGCTCATGCGCTCCGCCCCCGCGGTGCGGGCAGCTCCACTTCCAGGAAGCGTGTGATGTGGGGCCACACCTCGCGCTCTGCCTCCTTGCCCACCAACAGGTCGAAGTGTCCGTAGTCGTCGCTGTGGCCCGCGGCCCTGCCGAAGGTGTGCTGCTCGACGACCGCCTCGCCCAGCTGCGCTGCCGTGGCGGCGACCGCCTCCGGTGGGCACTGGGCGTCGCCCTGTCCAGCGAGCATCATGGTGGGCACCTGCAGCTCGGCGGCGCGCTCGAGGTAGCGAATCGACTCGCCGCCCGTGCTCGGCGTGCGGCGCATCCCGGTGTCGCTGAAGGTGTTGCTCAGCGCGTCGAGCAGCGGTACCGGGATCGGCCCGAAGCCGTAGCGCATGATCCACCGCATCATTCGCCGGTCCATGTTGGAGCGCTGGAAGTTGATGCTCTCGAGTGGCGTGGCAGGGCCGACGCCGGCGACGCCGGTGCCGATCTGGGAGAGCGTACCGAAGGGTACGCTGCGGATGATGCGGGCCAGAGGAAGCAGGTGGCGCAGGTTGCGGTGGGCGCTCTTGCCCGCGCGGTAGTCCAGGGCCGAGCCGACCGAGATCATGCGCTCGACCGGCGCGCCGCCGTGCTCGAGGGCGTACATCCACATCAGGATCCCGCCCATGCTGTGGCCGATCCAGCAGGTGCGCGCCTGCCCGCTGTGCTCGCCGACGGTCGCTAGCAGGGCAGGGATGTCGAGCTCGAGGTATTCGTCGATCGACCAGCCGCCGCTCGGGAGGTCGCTGCGCCCGGCGCCGCGCAGCTCACTCACGTAGACGTCGTAGCCCAGCGCGGCCAGGTGCGCGGCCAGGGACTGGCCCGGCGCCACGAACACCGCCCGGTTGCTGGCCAGCCCGTGCTGCAGAATGACGGCGCCGCGCCGGGCGCGGCCCGTGCGATAGCGATCGATGGCCAGCGAGAGCCCATCGCCTGTACGCGCCGTCAGCGGCTCCGGGGTGATCTCCATCGCGGCCGGAGTGTACAACGGAAGCGGCCTGGCGGCTGACACCAGCGACGACTACTAGCTGGCCGCCGAGATCGGCGTCGCCAACTACCTGAGCAAACCGCTCACGCGGAACACCTGATCGGCGCAGTGCGCGACGTGCAGCCCGACGAATCGATCTAGACGCAGTTTCCAAACAGGTCTTGTTCGCCGCAGGTCCCCTGATCGGTGCAGCACTTCTGCGGCGCGGGCAGCAGCGGGATCGGGGAAGCGGGGGTGGGGCAGGCGTTGACATCGCAGGTGCGCCCCGGCTGCATGGTGCCCGGTGGTGGCGGCGGGGTGCTTCCGCCGCCCGCCGTGCCGGCGCCGGCGTCGGGGGCGTCCATCATCACGGGCATGCAGTTGCCGCAGGGGCTGAGCTCGCCACCGCTCGGCGAGGCAGGGTTGGCCATGCAAATCTTGACGCCCTCGCCGCCGTCGTCGCAGGTGCACGGCACCTCGTCGCCCATCACGCACTGCTCGCCCGTGAAGGCGGGCTGCATCGGCTGCCCGCCCGCGTCGGGCACCGCCAGCGGATCGGTCGTGCTGCCCGCATCCGGCGACTGCATCGAATTCGGCAGCTGTTCGGTCTGAAAGTCGGGGATCGCGGCGCCTTCGGCGCACCCCACCAGCCAGACCGCGCCCAACAGCACGCTCAGCCAACCCCATACGCGACAACGACTCGCGCCCGTGACTGCAGTACCCGTTCCACCCACGCACAGGAAACTACCCTTGCCCCAGGAGACGCTCAATCTCCCAGGGAGTACAAAGATCAGACATATCAGGCCGCTCGCGTGGCCACCGTGGCGCGATCAGTGCAAGCGCTGGCGGTACTCGGCGGGGGTGGTTCCGGTCCAGCGCTTGAAGGCGCGGTAGAAGCTCGGGATTCGCGAGAAGCCGAGGCCGGTGGCGATCTCGGGGATGCTCGAGCGATCGGCGGCCAGTCGGTCGAGGGCCATGTCGCGCCGCACCTCGTCGAGCAGGTTGCCGAAGCTGGTGCCCTCGTCCTGCAGCCGCCGGCGCAGGGTGCGCGGGCTGACCCCGAGCGTGCGCGCCACCGGCCCGACGTGCGGGTCACCCGCCTCGATCGCGCGACGGATGTGCGTGACCACGCGCGCCGTGAAGGTCTGCTGCTGGGGCATGGAGTCCAGCATCTGGACCGCCTGCCGTTCGAGCACCCGGCGCAGCCGCTCGTCGGCCGTAGACAGCGGATGCTTGAGTGCCCGGCGCGACAGCACGACGGCGTCCACCTCGCGGCGGAACTCCACCTCGCACGGCACCACGGCTGCGTACTCGGCGCGGTAGCTCGGCGGCGGGTGCCGCAGCCACACCGCTTCGGCAACGACGGCGCCGTCGGTCATGTCCTGGAAGCAGCGCGCGAAGAGCGCCGCGAGGAAGTCCGCAGCGGCGGGATGCCAGCGCAGCCCGCGTGCCACGCCGAAGGTCCAGATCGCGAGCTCCCCTTTGAGCTGCAGCTCCAGCTCGAGCGCGTCGTGGACGAGGCGCCGGTAACGCGTCACGGCGTCGATCGCATCGCCTAGCGTCTCGCAGGAGCGCGCCAGGTACTCGAGCAGATCCATCGAGCCGCGCTCGAGGCCGGCGGCCACATGCAGGCCCAGCGCGGGATCGCCGCTCGCCTCCACCGTGCGCGAGAGCGCATCGATCGCGGCGCCGTGGGCAACGCGCTCCTGCGCCGTGACCGGCGGCGCCGGTAGCAGCGACTCCAGCTCTGGCCGATCGCGCAGATGATGCACGAACGGCTGAAACACCCTGTACGACAAGGTGGGCTCAAACTGCGCGCCCATATTTCCACCCAACCCTTACGAGACAGACACCCGCCGCTGAAGCTACACCCGAGCGGTCCCTCACAAAATCCCTCCAGGCTTTGGGACACCCGTTCGCTGGGGTTTTGTGGTCTCCGGGGGTTTCCCTGACGCCCGGGGGTTTGTGGTAAAGCAGTTGCTCCAAGGCGAGGTGAGACGTGGGCGCGAGACTTGAAGGAAAGGTGGCGATCATCACCGGAGCCGGCAGCGGCATCGGTCGGGCGAGCGCGCAGCTCTTCGCTGCGGAGGGCGCCAAGGTGCTCGCCTCGGACATCACGGCCGCCGTCGAGGAGACCGTCGCGGCGATCTCGGACTCCGGTGCCACGGCGATCGCGGTGCAGGCCGACGCCAGCGACGAGGAGCAGGTCAAGGGTCTGGTCGAGCGCGCGATCGCCGACCTCGGCGGGCTCGACGCGGTCTACGCCAACGCGGGCATCAGTGGCGGCTATGTGCCGATCGCAGAGGCGACGGTGGACGACTTCACGCGCACACTGAAGGTGAACCTGATCGGGCCCTTCCTCGCGATCAAGCACGCATCGCCGCACATGGTGCAGCAGGGCCAGGGCTCGATCGTGTGCACGGCCTCTGTCGCGGGACTGCGCGCCAACGCCGGTCCGATCGCCTACAGCGCGAGCAAGGCCGGGGTCGTTTCGCTGGTGCAGACGACCGCCAACCAGCTGCGTGGCACGGGCGTGCGCATCAACGCGATCTGCCCTGGGCTGATCGAGACCGGCATGACCAAGCCGCTCTTCGACCTGGCGCGCGCCCGCGGCAGCGAGTCGCGGATCGGCCAGCTCTGCCCCCAGGCGCGCTACGGCGAGCCGCCGGAGATCGCGCACATGGCCCTGTTTCTGGCCAGCGATGACGCCAGCTACGTGAACGGGCAGGCGATCGCGGTCGACGGTGGGCTCAGCAGCACCCACCCCTTCGTGCCGCCGCGCAAGCCGCGCCAGGTCGACTGAGTAGCACTGGACAGTAGTTCAGTGTTCGGCTACGCTGGGTCCTCCGTGCCCCGGTCGGTCGACAACCCCAAGAACCGCTTCGAGTCGAGCGAGGTCGTCTTCGACGATGGCCAGGCGCCCCTGGCCAAGCTGCACGTTCACGAGGAACGGGTCGGCACCATCCTGTCGGAGAACAAGAGCCCCGATCTGCCGTTCCGCTACAGCATCAACCCCTACCGCGGGTGCCAGCACGCCTGCGCCTATTGCTACGCGCGCCCCAGCCACCAGTACTGGGGTTTCGGTGCGGGCACCGATTTCGAGCGCGAGATCATCGTGAAGGTCAACGCGGTCGAGAAGCTGCGTGAGGCCTTCGAGCGACGCAGCTGGCGCGGCGAGGCGATCACCTTCAGCGGCAACACCGACTGCTACCAGCCGCTCGAGGGGCGCTACGAGCTGACGCGGCGACTGCTGTCGCTGTGCCTCGAGTACCGCAACCCGGCGGGCGTGATCACGAAGAGCGCGCTGGTGACGCGTGACGTGGACGTGCTGTCGGAGCTCGCGCGCGTGACGAGCGTGAGTGTCTTCCTGAGCATTCCCTTCGCGAGCGAGGAGATGGCCCGCGCGATCGAGCCGGCGGCAGCGCCGATCCACCGTCGCTTCGAGGCGCTCGCCACGTTGTCGGAGCAAGGCATCGAGACCGGCGTCATGGTGGCGCCGATCATTGCGGGCCTGAACGACGGGCAGGTCGGCGAGGTGCTGCGTCGCGCCAAGGACGCCGGCGCCCGCAGTGCCGGTCGCATCGCCCTGCGCCTGCCCAGCGAGGTGCTGCCGGTCTTCCAGGGCCGCGTGCGCGAGGCGCTGCCGCTGCGCGCCGACAAGATCGACAGCGCCATCCTGCAGATCCGCGGCGGCAAGATGAACGACTCCAACTTCGGCAGCCGCATGCGCGGCCAGGGCCCACGCTGGAAAGCCGTCGACGACCTCTTCGAGCTCCAGGCCCAAAAGGTCGGCCTCCAGATCCGCCCAGCCGCCGATCCGCCGCCGCCCGCGCAGACCTTCCGAAGGCCGAGCGATCAGCTCGAGCTCAACCTCGGCGACCTCTGAGAGGCGTCGGGGACGATCGCGAGCCCTTGGGGTCAAGTGCTTGATTCGCGAGGCCAGGAATCGGCAGCGCGCCTGACAATCGTCGGCAATCCGGCACTTGCGGCTTGAGCGAGGTGGAACGTGGTGGCTCGCCGCGGTAGGTGCACGGGAGGTGTGTCGCGTTCTGCGCACACGCCGCGGTGAACGTGGGGAGGCACGCGATGCCGGTACCGATCGAAGAGAAGAGGGCGCGCCGGCGCGCGCTGCGTGGATCACTGTGCGCGGCTCTGGCCGCAGCTGTGCTCATGGCGTGCAGCGATGAGGGCTCCAACGCGCCGGGCGTCATGCTCGTGGGCGATCCCCCCGGTGCTGCAAGCGCGAGCCCGATGATGGCTGGCATGGGCGCACCGATGACCCCCGCCGCCACGCCTGACCCAACGATGCCGATGGCGAGCAGCATGGCCTCGGGGATCGCAGCGGCGCCCGCGACGGAGGGCGCGGCGGGTGCCCCGGCGATGGACCCCATGGGGATGGCCGAGCCGACCGAGATGCCTCCCGAGGTCGTCATGCGCGCCGACCAGGGTGAGGGTGACGGCAGCGATGTGATCGCGATCGGCGATTCCTGGATGAACCTCTTCTCCGGCGGGATCCAGCAGAGTCTGGTGCGCACCAGCGGCCAACCCTACCGGACCTACGGGGTGCCGGGCACGCGCCTGCTCAGCGAACAAATCCCTGGGCAATACACGCGGGCCAAGGGCGAGAACCCGGACATCGCGACCGTGGTGATGACCGGCGGAGGCAACGACATCATTCAGGTGCCTGGGCTGCGCGAAGACTGCGACGCCGGCGGCGAGCTCTGCGGCACGGAGGTCGGCAAGATCCTCGATCGGCTCACGAGCTTGTGGGAGGAGATGGCTGCCGATGGCGTCCAGGACGTGGTCTACGTCCAGTACTCGGATACCGAGCTCAACGACGTCGACTTCGAGCTGCCCGATGGAGACAGCGCCACGGTACGCTGTGCGGCGGTGCCCGAGCCCCTCCGTTGCCACACGCTGCCGACTGCCGACCTGGTCATGGGTGACATCCCGGACGGCATCCACCCCTCCTCGGCGGGCTACGACCGCATCGGAGCCGCGGTTCACGAGCTGATGATCGAGCGCGGCATGCGCCGCTAGCTTCTGCTGCGCCATGTGGCCCCGCACGCACGGTGACTGCAATCGCCGGGACCGTTTACCACGTGGCCCACGTGGCATCGCGCTCCGATCCTAGACTGGGCAGATGGGTCTTGCAGGTCGCGATCGGCCCGCACCACGTCGGCGGCGGCAGCGCGCGTGGCTGAGCGTGGCGTGCCTGCTGGTCGGCTGCGCGCCCGCGTTTCTCTTGCTACCGGAGACGGCCACCGCCCGCTCCCTGTGTCCCGCGGGCCACTACGAGAACATTCGCGAGCCGCGGCAAGGCGTGGAGGTGGGCGGCGGCGACGACTTCACGTTGTGGAGACAGTTGACGGGGTCGCGCGAGCGCGATGAACGATCGCCGGCGGTCCGGGGCGTGTCCGCCGGGCGCACGCTGCGCGGCTCACCGGGGGAGATGACGGTCGAGCTCGCGTTGCAGGGGCGTGCGCTCCGGGTCCGCTTGCTCGACGGCAGCGGTCGCCAGCTCGCCGTGCGCAGGTACCGTGTGGACCACCAGGCCGGGGGGCTGGTGCTGCCGAGCCGCCTTCAGATGGGCGGCGACTTCCCACTCTGGGGCCTGAGCCACCGGCGCGCCGCACTGTGGCGCGACGCGCAGGGCCGGCTCCTGGCGACCAACTCCATCGGAGGCGTCACCTTTCTGGCCGTCCTGCCGCTCGGCGCCGCCAGCGGCATCCAGGTCTTCCAGGTCTACCCCGAATCTCAATCAACGATCCGCAAGACCACCACACGTTGTCCGTCGACGGTCCCAGTAGAGGCACGGCGCAGGAATCGGTTGAGGTTCGTTCAGGAGCGAGCGCGCCCGGAGCCCAACACCGGAGGCGTAGCGGAGCTACGTCGAGGATTTGGGCGAGGACGCAAGCCGCTCCGAACCTCAACCGATTCCTAGTCGAAGGCGATTCCCAGGGAGAGCCTCGCCTCCAGATAGATCGGGTGCAGGCCGCCGTTGATGTCGGCGACGGAGAAGTCGTCCTCGTCGCGGTCGAGGCGGATCAGGTGTTCCTCCTCGTCGCGGCAGCCGCTGTTGGCGGCCACCAGGCCGGAGGGACCGTTGGCGAAGCAGCGCTGGGTCTGGTTCAGCTCGTAGCCGATGCCGATGCCGCCTCCGATGGTGAAGAAGGCAAAGCGGCTGTAGGAGCCGAAGAAGCCGACGAAGCGGCGCTCGGTGACGGTGGTCTGGTCGAAGACGCCGCTGCCGTCGCTGGCCTTGTAGGTGTAGCCGTAGTTCGTCAGGATGGCGCGCAGCACGTAGCCGCGGAAGGGCTTGCCCTGCAGCCAGAAGCCGGCGCCGATGCTGGCGCCCGAGATCGCGCCCAGGCCGTTGGAGTGCTGGGAGACGGGATCGTCGCGGCCGCTGAAGTTGAAGGAGGGTGGCTCCTCGTTGGCGACGAAGATCGGCACGAGCTCGACGGTGATGATCTCCCAGACCTGCGCCTCCAGCTCCAGCCCCAGGCGCCCCTCGATCAACCAGTTGAGGGGGTCCATTCGGATCGAGAAGGCCGGCACCTCGAAGCCCTTGCCGCCGTCCTCGGGCGGGCCGTCGTAGCCCTCTTCATAGGTGGGCGGGGCGCTGCCGCTGATCTGCCCGTCGTAACGCCGCGCCGGGGCCGGTGCCGGGGCGGGCGCGTGCGCCGGAGCGGGCTGGGCCACCGGCGCCGGAGCGGGTGCCGGAGCGGGTGCGGG
>JAPPOT010000374.1 GCA_028817855.1 Myxococcales bacterium | reverse complement strand
CCGCCGCCCGCCACTCGAATCGTCGAGGTTCGTTCAGGAGCGAGCGCGCCCGCAGCAGCGATGGAGGCGCGGAGGAGGAGAAACGACGACGACCCCGCGGGGTGGGGGGCCCCGGCCGGCTTTGCCGGACGGGGGGAAGGGTCGCGTGACCCTTCCCCGGGTCGGGCGTTAGCCCGACGGCAAGCAAGCCGCTCCTGGGCGAACCTCGACGATTCCCTTGTCGGAAAGCTCCCCGTCTAAGCGGCGGGGACTACGACTACTGTAAAGCTCGCGCTCACCTCGTGACCGAGCTTGAGCTGCACCTTGTGCTCTCCGAGCGTCTTGATCGTCTGGTCGAGCTCGAGCTTCTTGCGGTCGGCATCGATGCCGCGCGCCGCCAGCGCGTCGGCGATGTCGCGCGACGTCACCGAGCCGTAGAGCTTGTCGCCCTCGCCCGCCTTCATCACGATCTCGAGGGTGAGCCCCTCGATCTGCGCCGCCGCGCCCTCCGCGATCTTGCGGAGCTTGTCGGCCGCGACCTGGGCGATGCGACGCTCGTGTTCGATCTGCTTCATGTTGCCGCCGGTGGCGACCACCGCGAGCTTGCGCGGCAGCAGGAAGTTGCGCGCGTAGCCGGGCTTGACGCGGACGACCTCGCCGGCGTTGCCGAGCTTGTGAATGTCCTGCTTGAGGATCACCTGCACGTGACTGGCCATGGCTTAGTTCCCCGACGTATAGGGCATGAGCGCCAGGTTGCGGGCGCGCTTGATCGCCAGCGTCACGGCGCGCTGATGCTGCGCGCAGTTGCCGCTGATGCGGCGCGGCACGATCTTGCCGCGCTCGCTGATGAAGTAGCGCAGCTGGCTGGCGTCCTTGTAGTCGATGGTCAGCTCGCTGTCCGCGCAGAAGCGGCACATCTTGCGCTTGCCACCGCGGCGGCGAAGACCAAAGGGATCGCCGTCGCGACCACCCCGACCCTGATCCGTATCCTGCTCGCTCATGACGGCTCCTCCGTGCTCTCTGCGGAAGCCTCGGCATCGGCCTTGGCGGCCTCACCCTCGGCGGCGGGCGCAGCCTCGGGCGCCGGCGCCTCGGCGCCGCCCTCGGCAGACGCCCCGATCTCGGCAGCGTCGATCTCGCCACCCTCCTCGGCAGCCTCGAAGTTGCTGGGCTCGCGCGGACGCTCCACCAGGCCGAGGCGCTGGGCCAGCTCCGGCTCCTCCTCGTCCTCGCCGGCCTCCTCGATCGGGCGAAACTCCACCTCCTCCGGGTCGACCTGATAGCCCTCCAGGTCGACGCGCTCGTTGATCAGCACGGTCTGGAAGCGCACCACGTCGTCGAGCAGGCGCAGGTTGCGCTCGAGCTCGGCGACCAGGTCATTCCAGCCCACCAGCCGCAGGTAGACGAAGACCCCGCGAGTGGACTTGGCGATTGGATAGGCCAGGCGGCGGCGCCCCCAGTTGTCGACGCGCAGCAGCTTGCCGTTGCGCGATCCGACGACGTCGCGGATGCGCTCGGCGACCTTCTCGGCCGCGGCGGCCGTGGCCGTCCCCTTCAGGATGTAGACCAGCTCGTACTCGCGGGCACGGCGGTCCGTGGTCATGGTTGTCGTGGCTTGTGTTGACATAGGCTCCCCGTGGACGTGCCCCAGAAGCTGGAGCGGTGGCCCCGACATGCGCCGGAGCAGGGATGGGGCCGGGCTCTCGCCCGACGGGATGCGGCCAAGCTAGTCCTTGCGGTTGTGCAGGTTCATGGCCGCCTGGACCCCGCGCTGCAGAATGTCCTCGAGCGCGGAGGACGCGCGTTCTACCACATCCGGTAGCTCCGCGCTCTCTTCCTTCGAAAAGTCGCTCAGCACGTGGCCCGCGCCCTTGCCGCCGCGCGGCCGCCCGACGCCGACCCGCAGCCGCAGGAAGTCGCTGCTGCCACAGGATTCCTTGATGGATTTCAAGCCGTTATGCCCGGCCAGGCCGCCGCCGGACTTGACCCGGAGGGTGCCGAAGGGCAGGTCCAGCTCGTCGTGCACGACCACCAGCGCGCCCGGCTCCACCTTGAAGAAGGCAAGCGCTGCCTGGACCGAGCGCCCACTGAGATTCATGTAGGTGGCCGGCTTGAGCAGCACCGCGTCCTCGGAGCCCACGCGCACGCGGGTGAAGTGCCCCGAAAACTTTTCGCGGAAGGGCCCACCGCCGTGAAGCTCCGCGAAGCGCTCCACGATCATGAAGCCCACGTTGTGGCGGTTGCCGGCGTACTTCGTACCCGGATTGCCCAACCCAGCGATCACATGCACGGCCGGGTCTCCTCGCACGGTTGGTCAGCGGGCCACGTCAGCCGGCGGCAGCGCCTTCGGCAGGAGCCTCGGCACCCTCCTCGGCGTCCTCCTCGGCGGCCGCGCGCCGGCGCGCCGTGGTCAGGGCGACCACGTTGCGCTCGCCGTCCATCGTGACGGTAACGCCCTCCGGCAGGCTCAGGTCCTTGACCTTGATGAACTCGTTGAGGTCCATGTTGGTCACGTCGACGGTGATGGCCGCCGGAACCTGGCCCGGCGTGCTGCGGACCGGCAAATCGCGGAAGACCACGTTGAGCTCACCGCCCGCGACGACGCCCTTGGCGCGGCCGGTGGTGGCAAAGGGCACACGCACCTCGACCGGTCGATCGAGCTCGACCTTGTAGAGGTCGACGTGGCGGATTGCGCGGCTGACCGGGTGAATCTGCAGGTCCTTGACCAGCGCCAGGTGCTCGTCGCCACCCACGCTGATCTTCAGCAGCGTGTTGCGTCGAAACTCGCCGCTCAGCGCAGCCTGCAGCTCCTTGGGCGAGAGCGCGATCGACGTGGTGCCCGCGCCGGGCCCGTAGAAGATCCCGGGTACCTTGCCGGAGGCGCGCAGCTGGCGCGCTGCGCCCTTGCCCTTGGTGTCGCGAGTCTCGATGTTAAGCGTCTGCGGTTCCATGGCTGACTCCTGAATTCTCTCTACTCTGAAGCGTGCTTGTCCAGAGGTCTAGTCGAACAGCGAGCTCACGGAGTCGCTGTGGTGGATGCGCTTGATCGACTCGCCCAGCAGGCGCGCGACGGTCAGCACCTTGAACTTGCCGGTGGCCTTGGCGGCCTCCGACAGTGGAATGGTATCGGTCACCACCACCTCTTCCAACGGGGACTCCACGATGCGCTGCACCGCGGGCCCCGAGAGCACGGGGTGGGTGGCTGCGGCGTAGACCCGGGTGGCGCCGGCGTTCTTGAGCGCCAGCGCCGCGTTGCAGAGCGTGCCGGCGGTGTCGATCATGTCGTCGAGGATGATGCAGTCGCGGCCGTCCACATCGCCGATGATGTGCATGACCTCACTGACATTGGCCTTTTCGCGGCGCTTGTCGATGATGGCCAGGTCGGCGTTCATGCGCTTGGCGTACGCGCGCGTGCGCTCCACGCCGCCGGCGTCGGGGGAGACGCAGACCGCATTGTCGAACCGCGGCTTGAGGTGATCGAGCACGACGCGGTTGGCGTAGAGGTGATCGAAGGGCAGCGAGAAGAAGCCCTGAATCTGGCCGGCGTGGAGGTCGACAGCGACCACACGGCTGACGCCTGCGGCGGTCAGCAGGTCCGCGATCAGCTTGGCCGTGATCGGCGTGCGCGGCGCGACCTTCCGGTCCTGCCGGGCGTAGCCGTAGTAGGGAAGCACGGCGGTGATCGAGCCGGCCGAGGCGCGGCGCAGCGCATCGACGATCACCAGCAGCTCCATCAGGTTGTCGTTGACCGGCGTGCAGGTGGGCTGGATGACGTAGACGTCCACCCCGCGCACGTTCTCCTGGACGTGCGCGAAGACCTCGCCATCCGAAAAGTTCTTCAGCTCGGCACGGCCCAGTGGCAACTCGAGATAGGCGGCCACGGCCTCCGACAACGGGCGGTTGGCGTTGCCCGTGAAGATGCTGATGGACTTGAACATCGCCGACGTCCTCGATAACGGTCGCGCGGGCGCGCAGGTGCGCCCTGCCGCGCGCGGCTGAGGGCCGCGGATCGCTAGCAAACGGGCCCCGGGGTGTCAACCAAAGCACAGGCCGCAGAGCGGTTCGATTTCGTCGACGCGATGCGGGGTCTCGCCGTGCTCTTCATGATCTGGATGCACACCGGCGATGGCTGGTTGCAACCGGCGCTCAAGCAGGGCCAGGGCTGGGAGCTGGTGCGGGCCTTCGGGGGCCTGGCGGCGCCGCTCTTCCTCCTGCTCACGGGCGTTTCGCTCGGCCTCGCGACGGGCGGTGGCGGACGCGTCGACGTGCGGGCCGGGATCGCTCGCGGGCTTCGCATCGTGGTGCTCGGCTACCTGCTGCGCGTGCAGATGTGGATGCTGGACGGCAGGGGCTACGCCTTCGCGGATCACTGGGGTGCAGCCCTTCCGCTGCTGGTCGGCTACGGCGCGGCCTATGTCGGGCTGGGGCGCTGGGGCGAGGGGCGCCCGTGGCGCGGGCCCCTGCTGCTCGCCTGCGCATCCACGCCGCTCGGCATCTGGCTTGTATCGATATGGATACCGCAGCGATTGACCGGGGTGTTGCGCGTCGACGTCCTGCAGGCGATCGGCGTCTCGCTGGCGCTGCTCGCGCCGCTGGCCTCGTTCGCGCGCCGCCGACCCGCGGCGATCCTCGCCCTGGGAGCGCTTGTGGCCGCCCTCACGCCCTGGTTCCGCAGCTGGGTGCCCGGGCCCCTACCTGAGCCCGTCGCCGCCTACCTGGGCTACTGGTACCCGGGACCGGGGCTGGCGCCGGCTGGCATGTTCCCGCTCTTTCCATGGCTGGCCTACCCCTGCTTTGGCCTGGTCCTGGGCCAGCACTGGCGCCGCCTCGGGGCGGCCGCCGCCACCGAGTCGGCCATCGCCCTGTGCGCCCTGGGCGCCCTGCTCGCGCTGGCCAGCTGCGAGGCCTTCCGCCCTGCGCGCGAGCTGTTGCGGGCCTGGCCGGACCTGGTCCAGCCCGCTCGAGTGGCCTATCGGGTGGGCGTCTGCCTGGTGGTGGGTGGCCTGGCGGTCCTGCTGAGCCGCCCTCGCACCCCCGGGAGGGTCCCCCTGGGCTGGCTTGGCCGCGCCTCCCTGATGGTGTACTGGGTGCACCTGGAGTTCGCGTTCGGGATGCTCGGGCGGCCCCTCATCCGCCAGCTCGACTTCAGGGGGTGGGCGCTCGCATGGGGCGGCCTTTCGGTTGCCATGGTGGGCCTCTCCTGGCTCTGGATACGGCTGCGTCCACGGCTCCGCGTGGCGCCGCCAAAAGCGGCCGACATCCCTGTGAAAGCAGCATGAAACCCCGGTGGCGCAGTCCCGCAATCGCGCTATGACAAAGGCCCCCTTGGGACTTGTGACCGACGATCGGTTCTGCCTATAAGGGGCACCTCACGGACCTCGCATGTCCCACCCAGTTCTACTGCTCACGGATCGCCCCGCATTCGAAGATGCGTGGAAGCCAGCGCTCGACCGGGTCGAGCTCAACACCCGGGTCGTCGCGCCCGACGGCCTGACCGACGCGGTGCGCGCCGGCAGCACCGTCGTGATCGATGGGGGCTGCGACATCTTCGACGTGGACGAGTTGCTCGCCACCGTCGGTTTCGTGAAGGCACTGCAGGCGACCTGCGCGGTGGTGCTCCCGGACGGGGAGAGCGAGCAGGGCGATGACGGCATCCCCGAGATCGAGGACGTGCTCGATGATCTCTGCCCGGGCCTGATCGCGTACGGCAGCAACGGCGCCAATCGGCTCGCGCAGTCGCTCGCACGGCGGGCCGACCGCGGCCGCGGCCAGCGCTTCGAGTACCTGACCGTGTCGCCGCGCCCCAACGAGTTGCTCGCGATCCTCGCTGACGGACGCGCGCTCTTGCTGACGCGCCCAGTGGGCGACGAGGACGACGGCTCGGAGGTCAGCTCGATCTCCCTCGGCAGCGACGCCTCGACCGCGACGCTCACCCTGAGCAGCGGCAAGGAAGTCACGGTCAAGGCGTCCAGCGTGACCCAGGCCGGCCGCAGCGGCGCCAGCCCGATCAATGGAACCAACGGCTCCACCACGATCGACGGCGCGCGCCTCGGCCAGCGCCTGCGCGAGCTGCGCGTCGCGGCCGGCCTGACCCAGGCCGAGCTGGCGCGACGCACGGGCATCCACCGCCCGAACATCGCGCGCGTCGAGGCGGGCAGACACACGCCTTCGCTCGAGACGCTGGCTCGCCTCGCCTCCGCCATCGGCGTCCCAACGACGCACGTTTTGGCCGAGGAATAGAGTGTGAAACGCGTGGCTGCGCGCGCGCACGTGCGCTGATCCGTCGCCGCGCGGAGGACACCGATGGGCGAGCAAGGCGAAACTCCACCCGTGCCGAAGCCCGCCGCGACGGTCATGCTGATCCGCGACGTGGAAGGTGATGAGGGCATCGAGGTCTTCCTCGTGCAGCGCCACGGCAAGATCGGGTTCATGGGCGGTATGCATGTCTTCCCCGGCGGCAAGGTCTGCGACGACGACCGCAGCGCGGACCTGCGAGCACGGGTCGAGGACATGGATGCGCTGGCGGCACACGACGTGTGGGGCGAGGGCTTCGACGGGGACGACGCCCTGGCGCTGGCGCTCGCCGCCGTGCGGGAGACCTTCGAAGAGGCGGGGGTGCTGCTCGGCAGCGCCGTCCCCGACCGCGCGACGCTCGAGCGCGCCCGCGGGCGGCTCCTCGGGGGCGAGCCGTTCAGCGCGCTGTTGGGCGAGCTGGGCGCACGGCTGTCGCTGTCCTTGCTGACGCCCTTCTCGCGCTGGATCACACCCGACTCCGAGCCTGCGCGCTTCGACACCGCCTTCTACGTGGCGCGTGCACCTCTGGGCCAACGCGCCGAGCACGATCAGCGCGAGGTCGTGGGGGGCGACTGGTTCACGCCCGGGGTCGCCCTCGAGGCGCTGGAGCGCGGCGAGATCCGGCTCGCGCCACCGACCTCCCGGACGCTCCAGGATCTCGCGGAGACTGCGTCCGTGGACGCCGCGGTAGCCCTGGCGGGCAGCCGCCGGCCACCGTTGATCGCCCCGCTCATCCGCGAGATCGGCGACGAGCTGGTGCTGATCTACCCCGGCGACCCGGACCATCCGATGCGCGAGCAGACGCTAGCCGGCCCCACACGGCGCGTTCTCCGCAAGCTCTAGGCCCAGGGCCCAAGCGCACTCGCGGTCTCCAGCGGCGTTCTGCATCCCTAAATGGGGGTGGTTGCGAGGCCGGGATCCTCTGACATGTAAGGGAAGGAATCCAATACCTGAGGATCCTGGATTTTTCTCTAGACAGTGGAACGGCCGGACGTTATGAATTTAACTTCCATGTCCAAACGGGGTCAGCCGAAGGAGCTCTTCACGGCGTCGGAGGTAGCAAAGTTCTGCCAGGTCGACCTGAAGACGATCCACAACTGGGCTGACCGCGGTGAGATCCGGCACTTTCGCACCCCCGGCCGGCATCTGCGCTTCCGGCGCGTGGACGTACTCGACTTCCTTCGCAAGTACGGCTACCCGGTTCCCGACGTCCTGAAGCAGGGCAAGCCCAAGGTTCACGTCATCGACGAGAGCAGCGACTCGGCCTCGACCATCGAGCGCGCGCTCTCGGCGCGCTTCGACGTGACGGCCTTCGACGAGCCGGTCGACGCGCTGATCGCCATTGGCAGCGAGACGCCGGACGTGATCGTGCTGGAGGTTGCCGGCGACAAGCTCGACGGCCTGTCGACGAT
>JAPPOT010000832.1 GCA_028817855.1 Myxococcales bacterium | reverse complement strand
CGCCGGCCCCGCGCCGTGCACGCCGCACGTTCCTGATGTCTCTCGGCAACGACCGCTTCCGAGAGGCACTCGAGAAAGAGCAGACGTCCGCCCCCGGAGCCCAGGAACCCGACCAAGGCCTCCAGCGCGCCGATCGCATCCCCCTGACTGAGCGCCGTCCGCAGCGGCGCGCTCTGCTTGGCCGCCTCGGTGAACAGGCTCACACCGACGTTGGTCCAGGACTCGGCGGGGATCGCCAGACTCGTGAACATCGGCCACACGAACGCCGTGAGTACGTCCGTCAGGGTCGCCTCCAGGGCGGCCGCTGCCAGTTCCCGCTCGTACTCGCTGAACTCATCCGCGCCGTCTGGAGGCAATATGCCCGGTCCGACGACGGCAACACGGTAGCGGGTGCGCAGCGCACCGGACTCGTTGGGCAGGTTGAAGGCGCCATGGCGCCGTGGCACCCACAGCAGATTGGGGTTCTCCACGTTCTCCCGCCCGCCGGCCCAACCCCCCAGGAGGTTGGTGGCGGTACCGCCCAGGCTGTCGATTGGAGCCACGCCCAGGATTGGCTCGTCCGCGATCGAACGCGCCCGGGGCATCTCGCCGGCCTCGGTCACGATGGCGACCCGGTCGATGAAGAGATGCGCTCGACGCAGGTAGTTGTTGACCACCCACAGCTCGTTGATGCCCCGCGTGGTGTCCAGGTCGATCCCGGAGCGCCCGCCGCTTGGATTTACCAGCAACGCCTTGTTCACCTCGGCCGGTTCGCCGAGCAGGTCCGCGTGCAGGTCCTCCAGCGTCGTGGCCGCGCGCTGGTCGACGGTCTCGTCGAACCCGGCGGGACGATCTTCGAGGACCCCGCTGAGCGCGTCGGCCAGATCGTCCAGGGGTGCGTAGCGCGCGAGTTGCTCCGGCCACAGCGACCAGGTTCCGGCTGGGGAGAGAAACCCACCCAGCGCGAAGTACCCGATCACCTCGGCGGTGGTTCGAGAGGAGAGGACTGCGCTGTCCGGTCCAATCCAGCCGATCGCGACGGGGTCGCCGGCCTCGGAGAAGGCGACGGCCAACGAAGGGCCATCGGAATAGGCGGTGATCTCGAACCGCCCGTCAGTCACGTCGACGTCGTCCAGCAGGTTCACAACCGTCGCCGCAACCACCCCATCGGGCAGCTCGACGGAACCCTCGACCGACTCGGTCTCGCCGGCGCGCAGGTCGGCGGCGATGCCCGGCCCGAGCTCCGCGACCTCGCTGGCGCTCGCGCTACCCGCGTCCGAAGCACTCCCGGCGTCGCCTTCATCGCGGCCACTGTGGCTCGCGTCGTCGCCGCCGCAGGCCATGGCCATGGCCATGAGGGCGATGGCTGCGACCGTCCGCCGGGCGCCTCGAAATGGATCCTTCGTCATGTCGCCCTCCTGGTCACAGCTGTGACCATAGCTCGCAGAGCGCCCATTCAGGACGGCACCGCTCGTACGTGCGATGCGCACCCGTTCACGGTCGGGCGACCGTCGCTTGCCAGACGTGGCGAGCGGGGGTCGATCGCGACCGCCATAAGTGGGACGGGTACGCCCCGGCACGCTCTTCGATAGAGCGTCGCGCGTCAAGGATGCACGGGCCCCTTGTGACCAGGTCTTGTCGGTTTTTCGGTACAGCTCCCGGCAGGCGGGCTACGGCCCTGCCAGCTGCCGGTGGTGAGAGTGCTTCGTCTCGCGGGCGAGCGGATTTCGCGTCCGGAGAGCGAGGAAACCTCAATGGTTTCGAGTGAGCAAGACGGTGGAAGTCGTCGTGCGGACGCCGGGGCCTCCAGCCGGCGGCTCACTCCGTGCGCGCTCGCCACCACGCGGCGGTCGGGTGCGCCCCGCGCGTGCTCCTCGGGAGGTGTCTCAGGTGGCAGCACGGACCGCGCGCATCGAGCGCGTGCTCGCGGCCCATGGCCGCGACCGCAAGCAGCTCGAGCGACTGTGGCGGGCAGCGGGTAGCGCGCATCCCACGCGATGCCTGCCCCGCGCACACATGTAGCCCCGTGGCCGTCAGCGCTGGACGACCTCGACGCCATCGGCGACGCGGTCGCTCGGGTGGGCGATCACCCGGTCGCCCACCTCGAGGCCTTCGAGGATCTGGACCCGGTGGGCGTTGCGCCGGCCGACACGGACGGGCACGAGCTTGGCGAGGCCGCCCTCGTGGCGGTAGACCGCGTGGCCGTCGCCGCGGCGGAAGACCGCGCTAGCCGGGGCCGTGAGGATGTCGTCGCCCTGCCAGACCACGATGCGCGACTCGACGCGATAGCCGTCGCCGAGCGCCTGCCAGGTGGTGTGGGGCTCGTCCAGGTCGACGACGACGTTGACGCGCTGCTCCTCGACCCCGAGCGCGGAGATGCGCGTGAAGGCGCTGGGCTCGACCAGACGCACGTGGGCGCGCAGGGGCCTCTCGCCGCCCCAGCGCTCGATGCGCACGGTCGTCCCCGGCTCGATCGAGACCGCATCGCTGGTCAGCACGTCGACCACGATCTCGAGGGCGGCCGGATCGCCCACCTCGACCAGGGGCGTGCCAGGCTGGACGACCCCCTCGCTCTGCCGAAAGACCTTGAGCACGCGACCGGCGACCGGGGCGCTGACCTCGAGCTGCTCGTCGCCGCCTTTGCCGCCCTTGCCCATGCGACCGAGCGCGGCACGCGCCATCTGCACCTCGTAGTCCGCGACCTTGGCGCCGAATTCGGCGCTGGCCAGCTCTTCGCGCCGGGTGCGCAGCGCGAGCTGGGCCTGCTCGACGGCGCGCGCCGAGGTCGCGCCGCTGCCGGTCAGCTTGCCCTGGCGGTCGGCCTCGCGCTCGGCGAACTCCAGCGCGGTGCGCACGCGGCCGATCGAGGCGTGGGCCTGCCGGCGCGCGGCGGAGGCGGCGGCGACGCGCGCCTGGGCCTGGGCCCGCGTGCGCGTGTCGAGCAGCGGGGCCTCGATCGGCACCAGGCGCGCGAGCACGTCGCCCGGCTCGATGGCGTCGCCCGGCTCGAGCTCGATGCGCCCGACGTTCGCCATCAGCGGTGCCGAGACCTGGTAGCGATCCTTGACGCGCGTGCGGCCGTCCTCGTCGATCGTGACCTGCAGCTCCGCCAGCGCGATCTCTTCCAGGTCCACCGGCAGCGGCTTGGGCAGCCAGGCGATCACCACCGCGGCGACGGCCGCCGCCACGAAGAGCAGGGCGACCGCGCGTTTGAACCAGCTGAGCCAGGCGCGGCGCCGCTCGCGGGCGGCCTTCTGCTCGACCGCGTCGGGACGCGGCGCGGGCGCGGAGACCGCGCGCACGCTGCTCTTGTTCTCCTCGGACGATCCACTGCTCTCGGGCTCGGCCATGGCTCTCGCCTACTCCCGTGTCTTGAGGACCGCGATCAGGTCCAGGTTGTCCAGTCTGCGCCGCACCAGCAGCGCGCTCAAGAGCGCCGCGCCCATGGTGACGACGGCGGCAAAGGCATAGGTCCGCGGCGAGATCATCACCGGGAAGCGGTACATCTCCGGGTCGGCCTGGGACATCATCCCCTCGGCCATCAGGGTGCCGATGATCATGCCGGGCACGAGCGCGAGCACCACCTGCAGGCCCAGCTCGCCGAGCAGGATGGCGGAGATCTCGCGGCGCCGGAAACCGAGCACGCGCAGGCTCGCCAGGTCGCGGCTGCGCGTGGAGAGGGCGACGCGGGCGTTGTTGTAGATCACGCCGCCCGCGATGATCGCCGCGAAGATCGTGAGGATCAGGGTGGTGATGTACATCTGGCCGCCCATCTGCTTGTTGAACATCTCGATGGCGGCCTCGCGCCGGTTCACCCCGAGCACCAGGGGGCGGCGCTTGAGCTCGCGGTAGATGGCGTCGTACTCGCGCGGGTCGACCTGGAGCATGGCCATCGAGATCTGGGCCTGCTCGCGCAGCACGCGCGCCAGGGCATCGCGCTGCATGTGGCCCTGCAGACCGAAGACCTCCTCGACCAGCCCCGTCACGGTGAGCTGGACGGTCGGGCGCTGGCCCTCGAGCACCTCGACCGTGATCGGCTCACCGATCCGCACCTCCAGGATCTCGGCGAGCTTGCGCGTGAGCATGACGCCGCGCTCGGGCGGCAGGTGGTGGTCGCCCTCGTCATCGACGACGCGGCGCAGGGTCGCCCCGGGCGCGTGCCCGATCAGCGAGCTCTCCCGGAAGCGATGGCCGCTGCGGAAGCGCGCGGCCACGATGCGCATGCCCTCGGCGTGGTGCACGCCGCGGATCGCCTCGAGCTCGGTCAGCGCCGACTCCGGGACCGGGCCGGCGAAGCTCACGCTCAGGTCCTCGCGCTGGGCGAGGTGGAACTGCACCTCCATGAACCAGTCGACCGCGTCGAAGCCGAAGCGGCCCGCGACCAGGACGCTGACCGCCATCGCGATGCCGAGGGCCGACAGCAGGGTGCGCAGGGGACGACGCTCGAGCTCGCGCAGCACCATGCGCGCCGCCTGGCCGAAGAGGGCCTGCAGCCCGAGGCTCTCGCTCAGGGCCTGTCGGTAGGCGGCGGGGGGCTCGGGGCGCATGGCCTCGGCGGGCGGCAAGCGGGTCGCGGCACGCACCGCGGACAGCGCGCCGATCACCGCGGCGCCGAGGCTGATGCCGATGGCGGCCGAGAGGATGCGCGCATCGAGCACGTAGTGCAGCGACGGGAAGTGGAAGTACTCGGTGTAGAGATCGGTCATCAGCGAGCCCAGCCAGGCCCCGGCGCTCACCCCGATCAGCGAGCCGCCGACCACGACCACAGCCACCAGCTTCAGGTAGTGGGCGCCGACCTGCCGGTTGCTGTAGCCAACCGCCTTGAGTGTCGCGATCTGCGGGCGCTGGAGCTGCACCAGGCGCGAGAGCACGATGTTGATCAGGAAGGCCGCGACGCCGAGAAAGATCATCGGCACGACCGTGGTCATCGCCTCGAGCCCGGCGATCTCACCGGTCAGCACGTTGTTGGACAGCTGCTTGTCCCGCGCGTAGGCGCCGGTGCCCCCGTAGGGTTCGAGCAGCCGGTTGATGTCCTGGATGACCGCCCGCTCCGAGGCGCCGGGCTGCAGACGCACCACCAGATTGTTGAAGGAGGCCTCCATCTCGTAGGCGGCCGAGACCAGCTCGTGGTCCATCCAGAACACGCCGAAGCGGCGCGGGTCAGGCATCAGCTCACCGGGCGAGATGGCGAAGACATACTCGGGCGACAGGGCGATGCCGACGACGCGCGGGCGTCGCTTGATGCCGTTGATGATCACCGGCAAGCGATCGCCCAGCTCCAGCTCGTGGGCCAGCGCGAAGGCCTCGAGCACGACCACCTCGTCGCTGCGGCCGGGCTCGACCATGCGGCCCTCACGCAGGAAGAGCCCACCCAGGGCGGGCTCCCGGTCCGCCGGGATCGACACCAGGTGGCCGGTGGCGGGCTCGTCCAGGCCCTCGATCGGGATGTTGACGTGCTCGAGCACGCGCGTGTGCAGGACTGCGATGCCGTCGATCGACTCGAGCCGCTTGCGCAGCGCGTCGGGTGCGCGCTCGAGGTGGGCGAAGACGTCGGGGAAGCGGTAGCGCTCGTAGTAGGTGTCGCGCGCGCGCAGCAGGGAGTAGTGGGTGCCCTTGGTCGTCGCGTAGGCCGCGATGCCGCAGGCGACGACCAGCGCGATCGTGAAGACCTGGCCGCGCATGCGGGTGAGGTCGCGCAGGAGCTTGCGGTCGATCGCCGAGATCATCGCATCACCATGAGAGGGACTCCGCGGCGGCCTTCTCGGCGTTCTCGACGGTCGTCTTGATGCGGCCGTCAGCGAGGGTGACGACGCGGTCGGCCATCCGCGCGATCGGGGCGTTGTGGGTGATGACCGCGGTGGTGGTGCCGAGCTCCCGGTTGACGCGCTCGAGCACGGTCAGCACCAGACGCCCGGTCTGGGCATCCAGGGCGCCCGTGGGCTCGTCACACATGAGCACGTCGGGGCGCTTGGCGACCGCGCGCGCGATCGCCACGCGCTGCTGCTCGCCGCCGGACAGCTGCGCGGGGAAGTGATCCATCCGCTCGGCGAGACCGCCCAGGGCGAGGGCCTCCTCGGGAGGCATCGGATCGGGCGCGACCTCGGTCACCAGGCCCACGTTCTCGCGCGCGGTCAGGCTCGGGATCAGGTTGTAGAACTGAAAGACGAAGCCCACGTGGTCGCGGCGGTACTCGGTGAGCGCGCCCTCGTCGGCGTCGGTCAGCTCCTCGTCGCGGTAGAACACGCGGCCTGCGCTGGGCACATCGAGGCCACCGAGAATGTTGAGGAGCGTGGACTTGCCGCTGCCCGAGGCCCCGAGCAACACCATCAGCTCGCCCTCGTAGAGGCGCACGTCTACGCCGCGCAGGGCGTGCACGTCGACCTCCCCCATGCGGTAGACCTTGGTCAGCGCCTGGCCCTCGAGCACGACCTTCGATGGGCTTTGGGCCACGCGCAAACCTCCGCCGCTCGGATTAATCCCGCGCGATCGGGGCGTCAACCAAATGGGCGGAGGGAGACATGCCACATCACCCGCCATCGGGGTCGGTGCGCGCCAGCCTCGCACCAAACGCGGCGGCCTGGCCCATCGTGGGGGTGCCAAGCCTTGGTGGTGTGCACCAATTGGGGCACAATTTTCCACGATGGGAGAGGCTGCCCAGGACAGTCGCGCGGGGGAGGTGCTCGGCAGTTACACGCTGATCGAGGTGGAGACCTCGGACGGCACCTGCGAGGCCTACCGCGCGACCGACAGCCGCGACTCGCGCGAGGTCACGGTGCGCGTCCTGCGCCCTGAATTCGCCCTGCAATCCGCGGTCGTGCAGAGCTTCGTCTCGGGTCCCCGCACGCTCAGCGGGCTCGACCATCCCAACGTCACCCAGGTGATCGCCGTGGAGTCCGACGACACGGGGATCCCATACGTGGTCGAGGAGCGGGTGCGCGGGCAGCTGCTGTCCCAGATGCTCGAAGCCTTCCCGGACGGCATGCCGCTCGGCGTGGCGATGAACGTGTTGCCGCCGATCGTGGAAGCCGTGGACGCGGCCCACACCCAGGGCATCGTGCACGGCTGCATCGACGCCGACCACGTAATGCTGGCGATGGTCGAGGGCTGCTCGGTACCGAAGGTGATCGGCTTCGGCAGCGCGGACGATGGGCACTGCCGCGCGCCCGAGGTGATCGCGGGCGGGGGACGCGATGCCCGAGCCGACATCTGGTCGATCGGCGCGCTCTTCTACCAGACGCTCAGCGGCCAGCCGCCCCAGGGCGCCACCGCTGAGCCCGGGCACGTGGACCTGGATGAGATCGCGCCCCACCTGCCGGCGGCCCTGTGCAGCCTGGTCGGCCAGTGCCTGATGCGCGACCCGGGCTCGCGCGTGGAGTCGGATGCCCTCTCGATGCAGCTGGGCATGCTGCGCCAGCAGCTCTCGGGCGTGGGCAAGGCCAAGAGCGCCGTCGCGCGCAAGCCGGACGCGGCCACCAAGCGCATGCCGCTGCGCCGCGATGCATCGGCGCCGATCGAGTCGATCCGGCAGCCGCCACCCATGCCGCCGCCGCCCGCGGCCAGGGCCGACGAGGAGCCCGAAGCCTTCGATCCCTTCGCGAAGAAGGCGAGCCCGTCGATCGTACCGCCCGCAGCCGACGAGTCGCCGCCCGGGCTGCCACCGATGCAGGCACCGCCCGCGATGGGAGCGTCCTCACCGCCACCCGCCGCTCGCA
>JAPPOT010000580.1:1038-7692 GCA_028817855.1 Myxococcales bacterium | reverse complement strand
GTCCACGTCGCCGCGCACGGCGAATGACAGGGGGCGGTCGCCGACCACGAGCAGCGACGCGCCGCTCACCAAGCGCAGCTCCAGCAGCGCGATCACAACCAGCTCGGGGCCACCCTGTTGCGCGCTCACGGACACCGCCGGCGAGGGGCCGCACCAGTTGTCGAAAGTAGCGATCGCTTGCCCGCCGGCTGCGGTGGTGTCGATCCGCGTCTCCCCGCAGTCGAGCACGCCGCTGCCGCCGGTGCCGAAGTCGAGCGCGCGGTCGTCGAAGTTGCTGTGCCAGCCGCCGAAGCAGCTGTCGGTGGTGCGGTCGTCCCCGGGGCAGCCGTCATCGCAGTCGGGCGTACCGTCGCCGTCGCGGTCGCCCTCGGGCACGCCGCAGCCGCAGCTGCCGGGCTCCTGCTTGGCCGGGTCGTCATCGCAGAGGTCGATGCAGTCGGCGCTGCCGTCCTGATCGCTGTCGGTGTCGGCGCTGCCGCAGCCGCACGCCCCCTCCTCGGTCTTGTCGGGATCGTCGTCGCAGCGGTCGGTGCAGTCGGGCTCGCCGTCATCGTCGCTGTCCGTCGGGTCCGTCTCGTCGCAACCGCACGCGCCGGGTCCGTCCGCCTCCTCGCAGCCGTTGTCGGCGATGCCATCGCAGTCGATGAAGCCCGGTGCGCACTCCATGATCCGGCAGCGCCCGGTGTCGCAGTCGCTGGCCGTGGCGTTGGGCAGGTCGCTGCAGGGCGCGGCCTCGCCCCGGCTCGCGCAGCCGCCGCAGTCCTCGAGCGTGCGCACCAGCGTCTCGCAGCCGTTGTCGAGCTCGAGGTCGCAGTCGCCGAAGCCGTCGCTGCAGGTTGCGATCACACAGCTCGAGTCGTCCCGGCACAGCAGCTCCTGGGCGCGATCCGCGGCGCAGGCCAGCCCGCAGCCCCCGCAGTGCGCCGGATCGTCGACGATCGACACCTCGCAGCCCGTCTCCGCACGGCTGTCGCAATCGCGGAACTCCGGCTCGCACTCCGCGATCAGGCAGGCCCCGTCCACGCACTGGGCCACCGCGTTGTCGGCATCGCACGTGCCGCTCGCATCCTCGTCGGTCCTGTCATCGCAGTCGTCGTCCAGGCCGTTGCACCGCTCGGGACAGACCCGCGGGCAGAGGATGGCGCCACTCGGGTCCGGGTTCTGGAAGCAGCCATCCGCGTCCACCCCACTCCCCGCGTCCATCGTCGGCTGGCCGCCGTCGGCCGCGCTCGCAGGCAGGCGTGCGCTCGGCTCGGGCTGGCGCAGAAGCGTCGCGTCGTGCACGTCACACGCCGCGAGGAGCACAGGCAGAAGCAGCAGCCGCGAGCGTAGCGCGCGGACTGCCACGGTGATGGGCGGCATGCGGCGACGCTACCGCAGCCGCCGCTGCGGTCCATCGTGCTGGATGTCGAATTGGGGACGTCGATCGGGGCCGACTCACACGCGGGGACAGCTCGATTGACCGACGAGGTCGCGGAGTGCCGCGAGCGGCGAGCTCGCCAGCTCATCACTCCCGTGTCCGGGTGGCCAACCTCATCTCTCGCGAGAGTGCAGCGCGCGGATCCGCCCAGCACAGCGTACGTGCTGGGTTCCGTTCCACGAGCTCGACTTGAGCTTGAAGCGGTAGCCGCAGTGCGGGCACGTGCCCCAGCCCTCGCGGTCCAGCTGCATCGGCAGCACGCGGTCGAGGATCACCACGCGCGGGGGGTGGGCGACGACCTCGGCCGCCCACCGCGCGTGTGCGTCGGGTTGCTCGTGGCCTGCGGCCATCAGCAGGTCCCGCCAGTCCGTCGCGGCAAGCTCCAGCGCTTGCTCCGTGCCGTCGGTCTCGGGGTGCTCGACGATCAGGCGCACGATCGAGAAGTCGATGCGATCCTGAAGGAGCCCGCGCTCTTCGCGTGGACGCGCGAGCAGTGCCCGGGCGATGCGCTCGCGCTGTCGTTCGTCCTCGAAGCAGGCCCTCAGGACATCCGTCAGTTTGGGTCCGCTCATCCCAACCTCATGGGGTCACCGGGTCGCCCCCCGTGCGACCTGCTCGAGCAGCGTCACCAGTGTCTCGGCCGGGTCGGCTCCGCCTTCGCTCGCCATCCGCGTCGTCATGGCCTGCGCCTCCGATCGCAGGCGCTCCAGCTCGTGGATGAGGCGCTCCGGTGTGAGCTCGGCCTCGTCCAGCACGTGTCCGAAGCCGAGCTGTGCGTGCTTGCGCGCATTGTCGATCTGGTCCCCGCGGCTGGCGGAGAGCGGAAGCGGGATGAGCAACGCAGGGCGGCGCAGCGCGAGTAGCTCGGCGAGGGAGTTCGCGCCCGCGCGTGAGACCACCAGATCGGCCGCCGCGAGCAGATGCCCGTAACCCTGGTCGATGTACTCGTGCTGCTGGTAGCGCGGGCGGCCCTCGTGGGCGCTCGAGCGGTTGCCGGCGCCGCACACGTGGACCACCTGCAGGTCTCCAGGGAGCCGATCGAGGGTCTCGCGCAGCACGCGGTTGATCGCCTCGGCGCCGAGGCTCCCACCGATCACGAGCAGCGTCCCGAGCGTCGGGTCGAGACCGAAGCGGCGCTGTCCCTCGGCGCGCTCTGCGGCCAGCACGTCGGGCCGGATGGGAGTGCCAGTGTGGACGACCCGGTCGGCTCGTCCGATCGCAGCCGCCGTCTCGGGCTGGGCCGCGCAGATGCGCGTGGCCAGGGGAAAGCAGAGCCGGTTGGCGAGACCCGGCGTGAGGTCCGACTCGTGCACGACGAGTGGGATGCGGTTGAGCCAGGCCGCCGCCGCGACCGGGACGGCCACGAACCCACCCTTCGAGAACACCGCGGCCGGGGCGAGCCGGCGCAGCAGGGCGGATGCCTGCGCCACCCCCGCGGCGACGCGAAGGGGATCGATCAGGTTCTGGACCGAGCGGTAGCGCCGCAGCTTGCCCACCTTGATCGCGTGGTAGGGCACGCCGGCGCGCTCCACCAGCGCGCGCTCGATGCCCGCCACCGACCCGATGTAGACCGGCGACAGCCCCGCCCGGGCAAGTGGGGCGAGCAGCGCCAGGTTCAGGGTCACGTGTCCCGCGCTGCCGCCGCCGGTCAGTACGATCGTGCGCATGCGTGCGGCAGTATGACCGATGGCTCGCCGGGGGCGACCGTGTTCCCCGTCGCCGCGACGGAACCTCGGGCGATCGCGGGTGTCCAAGGCAGCATGGACCGCGTCGTCTCCATCGGCGGAGCCCAGATCCACGCCCGCGTGGCGGGCAGCGGAGCACCCACGGTGGTGTTCGAGGCGGGAGCCTGCGAGGGCTCGGAGGTGTGGCGCGCGGTCGAGCCGGCGATCGCCGAGCGTGCCACCACCGTGCTGTACGACCGCAGGGGGACCGGACGCAGCGCACCCGTCGACAGGCCGCGCCGACTCTCCGAGCTGGTCGACGAGCTGGAGGTCGTGCTCGACACCCTGCGGCCGCCCCGGCCGCTGCTGCTGGTCGGCCACTCGCTGGGGGGCCTCCTCGTGCGGCTGCTGGCGGCCCGGCGCCCCGGGGACGTGGCGGGGCTGGTGCTGGTCGACCCGTTTCACGAGGACATGACGCGTCGGTTCGCCGCCCGGCTCTCCCCTCGAGCGATGGAGGAGCTGCGCGCGGGCAACCCCACCGATCGCGAGGGCTTCGAGCTCGAGCAGGAGGTCGAGGTCCTGCCGCCGGTTCCCCCGCACGGCGACGCGCCCCTCATCGTGCTCAGCGGGCAGGAGCGCAACGAGGTCCCCGCGTCGGTCCCGGGCGAGATCGCTGCCGAGATCACCTCCGCGCTGCACGCCATCGCGCCCGCGCTCCAGCGCCAGCTGGCGGAGCGCGCCGCCCACGGGCGCCATGTCTCGGTCGAAGGGGCGGGGCATCACATTCACCGCCAGCGCCCCGACGCGGTGATCGACGCCATCCTCTCGCTACTGCGCCGGTGAAGAGTCGACGCGCCCTGCGCGTCCAAGCGCGCGGCGGAGGGTCCTGGCTCAGGGTTCGCGGATGTTCGCGTAGGCGATCCCGCCGTCCACCGCGATGGTGTCGCCCACCACGTAGTCGCCCGAGCGGGCCGCGAGGTAGATCGCGGCTGCGGCCATGTCCTCGTCGGTGCCGATGCGCTTCATGGGGGTGCGCGCGGCGACCTGGTCTGCGTTGTCGCGCGCCGCGCGGTTCATCTCCGACGCGAACGGTCCGGGCGCGATGGCGGTGACGGCGATGAAGTCCTTGATCAGGTGAGCGGCCATGCGGCGCGTGAGGTAGATCAGCCCCGACTTGGAGGCGTGATACGAGTAGGTCTCGAGCGGATTGAGCGCGATGCCGTCGATCGAGGCGATGTTGATCACCTTGGACGGCCGGTCCTGGCTCGCGCGCTGTTTGAGCGCCTCGTGCAGCAGCTGGGTTAGGAAGAACGGCGACTTCAGGTTCAGATTCATCACCTTGTCCCAGCCGTGCTCCGGGAACTCCTCGAACGGCGCACCCCAGGCCGCGCCCGCGTTGTTGACGAGGATGTCGAGGGCGGGCTCGCACTCGAGCAATGCGTCGCGCAGCGCGCGGCAACCCTCGACCGTGGAGATGTCCTGCGGCAGCGAGATGCATTCGCCGCCCCGCTCGCTCAGCTCCGCGGCGGTGGCGTCGCACTGGTCGGCCTTGCGCGACGAGATGTAGACCCTGGCGCCGTGGGCGAGGTAGCCCGCTGCGATCATCTTGCCGATTCCACGGGAGCCGCCGGTGATGAGCGCGGTGCGCCCCTCGAGCGAGAAGAGCTTGTCGAACATGCCGACCTTCCTAGCAGCTCCATGACGGGATGAAACCCCCGCGTGGAGGCGACTCGAGCCGGGTGGCCTCGCTACTCGGCGGCGTCGGCCGACGACAGCCAACCCGACAGCTCACTGCGATCCGACAGGGCGGTCATCTGCTGACCCGAAGCGAAGGCCATGGCGCGGATCACCATGTGCCAGAGCTTGCGGTCGGTCACAACCGCGACGCGCCGAATGCGCGGGCGGTGCTCGCGCATCCACTCGACGAAGTGCGCCCGCGCCGCGACGTCGTAGCCGTGCATGAGCATGCAGTCCACGACCAGGTCAACAGCGTCGTACATGCCCATCTTCGCCCGCGCGCGCCCCAGCGCGACGCGCAGCGACGACTCCGAGAGATGCCCCTCGAGGGCGACCGAGACCTGTGTGCAGTCCATCCCCTTCATGACTATTCTTGGCTATTCAAGCCCTGCAGACAACCGCTGTGTGCGCGCCACACAGGTGTCAGCGCGTCCTACCTGGTGCCACAGCCGAGCGCGGCAGCGTTGCGCGGACAGGGGCTCGTTGGCGCTTGCCTCGGCTTGCTCGATGAGCTCGGTGGGATAGCGCGATGGCCGGCACGCCGAATCCCTGGTCCCCCAACGTTGCCCGAGCATTCCGTGCCGGTGGAACCCGTCGGTCCCCAGGAACTACGGGGTTGCCTGTTTCCCACACGCGGTTTGTCGTAAGCACCATGCGGCCTCCTGAAAGACGCGATGCGCGGCGGCTCTGCAGCATCACCACCGTGGGTGTTGCGACTGGGACGGTGAGGCCGCGGGCAACCGGCGGCCGATGCGGCCGAAGCCGCCTGGTGCTGCTGCCGTTGGTCGCAGCGGCCGTCTCGATCGCGGCCTGCACGGGCACGGTGGGAACGGCGGCCGACGATGGGCCGCCCGCGCTCGGTCCGGACGGCGCCACCAGCGAACCGGGAGCGATGCCTGGCGGTGCAGGCAGCGCAGCAGCCGGCGACGCACCGGGCAGCGCGGGTACCGGTGGCGCGGACGTCGCGTGCGCGGACGCGAGCGTCGACACGGGCGCTGCGGCGCTGCGCCGGCTCGATCGGCAGGAGTACGCGTCGAGCCTGCAACAGCTCTTTCAGCTCCCTGCACGGCCCGACGTCTCGACGGTGCCCGCGGAGGCGGAGCGGGACGGCTTCACCGTGCACACCCAGCTGCAGACCCTCTCGGCCCAGCACCTGCGGGCCTACCTGGAGGTGGCCACCGCCCTGGCGGATGCGCTGCTCGCCGACCCCACCCGCACGGCCGCGGTCGTGGGCTGCGAGCTGGCGCAGGCGGGCTGCCTGGATGACTTCGTAGCGCGCTTCGGCCGCCTGGCCTTTCGCAGGCCGCTGACGGCCGAGGAGCGCGACGGGATCCTGCAGGCTGCGCGCGCAAACGCGCTCGACGACAACGACCGCTACCGCTACGCGATCGAGGCGCTGCTGGTCTCGCCCGGCTTCCTCTACCGGCCGGAGCTCGGCGCTGCCGATGGAGAGCTGTACGCGCTGTCGGGCTACGAGCTCGCCTCGCGCCTGTCCTTCGGCCTGCTCGGTCGCGCGCCCGATGACGGCTTGCTGCAGCTCGCCGCCGATGGAGCGCTCGAGACGCCCGAGGGGCGCGCCCTCGCCGTCGACACGCTGGCGAACGATCCGGCCTTTCACGACTTCTTCCTCGGCTTCTTCGAGCAGTGGCTGGGCTTTCACCGGCTGATCGTGCCGAAGGAGCCGCCCGCCGACTGGAGCGACAGCCTGCTCGCGGACATGGAGGCCGAGACCGCGGCGGCGGTCGAGCAGTTCGCTTGGGGTGGCCCCGGTTTCCTCGACGTGCTCACCACCGATCAAACCCAGCTGACCGGTTCGCTCGCCACGTTCTACAT
>JAPPOT010000580.1:0-1028 GCA_028817855.1 Myxococcales bacterium | reverse complement strand
GGGCCCGACGGCGCCGTCTCGATTCCGGGTGACCATCCGCGCGCCGGCGCCGGCCTGCTGACGCACGCGAGCCTGTTGAGCCAGAAGAGCGACGGCGACCGCATTGCCATGCGCGGCAACTGGCTGCGACGCACCTTCCTGTGCCAGAGCCTCGAGATCCCGGAGGAGGTGGCCGCCACCTTCGGTGAGCGCCTGGTCGGCCTCACCCACACCGAGATCGTGCGCGAGCGCAACACCGACCCGGCCTGCGCCGGCTGTCACAGCACGATCGACCCGATCGGCGTGGGGCTCGATCGCTTCGACGCCACGGGACGCTTCGATCCCGACTACGTGGTGCCCGACTACGGGGTCACGCCGGCTCTGCCGGGCGCGCCCGAGCCGGACTTCGCGAGCGTGGCGGAGCTCGCGCGCAAGCTGCAGGCGATGCCCGAGGTCAGCAGCTGCCTCACGGAGCGCACCTTCCTCTTCGTACACGGCCGTGAGCCGGGGCCGCGCGATCGCTGTACGCTCGAGGCCGCGGAGGCAGCCTTCGTCGACTCCGGCCACGACTACCGCGCCCTGGTGCAGGGCCTGATCGACGCGCCGGGCTTCGGCTGGCGCCGCGTTCCCGAGCAAGACTCCGCCACCCAGGGAGGTCAGCCATGAGCGTCGCGCGTCGCATCTCCCGTCGCAGCGCGCTGCGCGCCGCCGGCGTGTGCATCGCGCTGCCCGCCCTGGACCTGATGCAGCCGCGGCGGGCGCGTGGGCAGGATCAGCCCCAGCGCTTCTTTGGGCTCTTCTACCCGAACGGCACCGACCCGCGCTCCTGGAACCCGCAGCCGGGTCCGCTCGAGGTGGGTGCCCTGCCCGAGTGCCTGCAGGACCTGGGCGGCTTCGCGGCCGAGGGCATCTGGCCGGCCGGCGGCGCGACCGCTGGCGACGTCACCGTGGTCACCGGCATCGACCACTCGGGCGTCTGCGTCGACATCCACATGCCCTCGATGTCGCTGTCGGCCCATCGCGGCACGCAGCAGGCCTACATCCCGCCC
>JAPPOT010000670.1 GCA_028817855.1 Myxococcales bacterium | reverse complement strand
CGGCGCTCACCCGCTCGCCGGTGACCTCGGCACGCCCACCCGCCGTCAGGTAGTCGTTGAACCCACGCCGGTGGAGGGCGACGCCGACCGGCGGCTTGTAGTCCCAGCTCTCCACGCCGACCTGCTCGCGCAGCAAGCCCATGGAGTAGGTGTACTCCTCGACGCCCTCGGCCAGCGCGTCTACAGAGGAGTAGAAGGGTTCGTCGACGCGGTGCTCCTCGCCGAAGACGTCGCGGATGACGTAGCCGGAGAAGCCCTGACCGCCCCCGACCTTGAGGTTCTTGACCTCGAAGGTGCCGGGCAGGATCTCCTCGGTGTGAACGCGCGTGCCATCGATCAGGACCTCGACCGTGGCGGGTGTCTCCGTCAGGCCCGAGAAGCCGATGCCGGGAGCCTTCACGGCGTACGGGTCCAGGGAGTACTGCTTCGTGAGCGTCACGCCTCCCACGAAGCCGCCCGAGCCGAGCGGCCCCGAGCGCACCAGCGTGTCGCCGAACGTCCACCTGCGCAGCGTCGGGCGGTCGTCGACCACCAGGTTGGTCACACCGCGCGCGGGCTTGCCAACATTGCTGATGTAGGCGCTGGAGAAGAGCAGCTTGCCGTCGAAGCTGAGGCCGGTCTCCTCGTAGAGGCGCAGGTTGCCGTCCTGATCGATCCGCGGCGCGTAGTTGATGAAGGCACTGGTGCTGCGCGAGTACTCGATGTCCGGCGGCTTCTCCGCCAGGTCGATCACCGTGTGCGGCAGCATCTCCGGTGGCGCGAAGACGCGCAGCGCGATCTGCTCCTCGTCGAGCTCGTAGCGCAGGGGGGGCACGACCGAGGAGAGGCGGAGCATCGGACGCCCGGCCGCCAGCACGTCCTCCCCCTCGAGCGGCGCGATGCCAGCGTCGCTCAGGTCCTGCCGACTGACGAAGACCTCCTCGCCGCGTAGCACGACGATGATGTCGCCCTTGGGCACGTGGTTGACGGAGAAGGCGAAGGGCGCCTCCATCTCCATCGGCAGCTCAGGCTCGGTCAGCTCCTGCGCGCGGACGAGGGCCGGGTCGAGCGCGGTGAGCGCGACCGCAACCAACCAGGTAGCGGTGCTCGCGCGGGGCGCCATGCGGGGCCGCTCTCTCCGGGCCCCTGGCTGCCGGGGCTCGTCAGGCACTGCAAATGATGGAGCATCGGCGGCCCCCGGGGCAACTTCGTGGCGCGCCGGACGCGCCGCGAGACGGGCTTCAGCCGGAGCCGCAGCTCAGGGTGGGCAGGTTGGCCTTCACAGACCCGTCGGTGGTCTCCATGTCCACCTCGATCGTGGTGGCCTGCTCGCAGATCTTATCCGACAGCGGGATCTGGTAGTCGCGCCGCCCATTGGCCAGCACATACCAGCCGGCCTGCTCGATGCGCTCGACCTCGCCCTTGGGATTGCGCGCGGTAATCTTGATCTGCTTGATACGCATGTGGGTGTTGCCGGTGTTGCGCGCGCTGAACGTGAGGGTCTTGCCGCTCACTGCGGGCGCCGTCAGCCCGGGCGTAACCTTCGGGCGCTGCGCGGCGACGAAGACCGGCATGCCGAGCTTGGTGAGGACCTTGACCGCGTTGGGCGTGTCCTCCTTTTTCGTCAAGGGTGGCAGCTCCTGGACGAAGATGCGGTAGGTGCGCTCCACCGCCCCCGGCTTGACCTTGCTGCCCACGCGGATCTGGCGCGACTGGTTCGGGTTCAGGGAGATCATGGCGGGAAAGAAGACCACCTCCTTGGTGGGCTTGAGCACCGCCTCGCCGTCGGCTCGCTGGCTCCACTTGAAGGCTGTCACGTGCAGGCGCAGCACGTCCTTGGACCGGTTGGTGATCGCGATCGTGCCGGTGGCGGTCTTCCCCGAGAGCGACAATGTCAGGGGGGAGACGTCGAAGGCGGCGGCATGGGCGGGACGGGGTGCGGCAGCCGCGAGGCTCAGGCAGGCGAAGAGTAGAGGGAGAAGTTGGCGCTGCATCGAGACTCCATCAAAAGCTAGCTGTGAGCAGAACGGTGTCGGTGTAGTTGCCAGGCGAGGTCGCCTGGCCCGGCGGGACCCGCCCATAGATGGACAGGGCGCTCGGGAAGGTATTCACCGGCGCCGGCTCGCCCGCAGCGCCCGTACCCCAGACGCTCGTGCGAGCCGCATCGCTGTAGAGATTGTAGTCGATGTGCTCGCTGCCATCGCTCATGCGCCGCAGGGGGGCCGCGTCGGTCGAGCCCGCTGCGGGGTTCTGGCCGTCGTCCAGGCTCAGGCGCGCGCTGGTACCTGCGACGCAATCGAGCGTGATGGTTCCTGCAAAATCGAGCGGACTGGCCGCGTGGATGGTGCGGGCGGCGTAGGTTCCCAGGGCCATCGGCGCCGTCCCGAGCACACAGGCGTCCGAGACCGCCGACTCGATCTGGAGCTGGGTGTCCGCGGTGGCGGCGGCAGCGCCCGAGAGCCGGGCCGCGCCAGCCATCAGGATGAGCACTGCGCACGCTGCGGCGCGGCGGGTCACGGTGGGGCATTCTATCTGACGCGAAGCACAAAGAGAAAACGGGGCCACGTCCGGTCATCCCGGCGCGGCCCCGTCGTCGGAGCATGGTTCAGGCGCGTCTGCGCCTCAGAATTCAGCCGTCGCGAGCACCGAGTCGCTGTACTGACCAGCCTGGGCAGCGATGGCGGGCGCGATGCGGCCGAACACCGGCCAGTTCTGGGTGGCGCCAACGCCGGCACCGACCGAGCCAGCGGGGCTGGTGGCCGCGGTGTCGCCCCACTCCGTGCCGCCGGGCGCGACGTAGGACAGCGAGTAGGGCATGAAGTTGCCCGCGAGGGTGGTGTGCTCCATCTGACGCTGCGGGTCTGCGGGGTCGCCCGTGAGCGAGTCGTTGCCGACGCCGAGACGCACGAAATAGGCGACGCCGGTGGCGCACTCGACCGCGACGTTGCCAGTGGCGTCGAGGGGGGTGGTGGCCTGGGCGCCGAGCGCATCGTAGGTGCCGAAGTTGACGGCGGCCGTCGTGACCGTGCAGGCCGCGGCCACGTCAACCTGGACCGTCAGGGGAGCGTCCACGGTCGCCGCCTCGGCGGGCTGACCTGTGAACGTCGTCGCCATGCCCACGAGGGCAGCGGCCGCGAGCAGCTTACGGAAAGAACGTGAAAATTTCATGGTGCTGATTCTCCTTGGGTTCGTCGGCGCGCGCAGGGCGGAACCATACCGACGAGGAAGACACTAGCACGCTCTCACTGCAATTGAACAGGAATATCGAAAATTGGTGGCACCCTGTGGGACAGAATTGAGACTTCGCTTACTACCTCCATCGTGGGACATTCAGGAAGATCATGGGGTTAGCGCGATCGTCACACCTCCGTACCAAGCTCGGGACTGGCGTCGTTTTTGATCCAGCGCGGGCAGAGCGGCACGTAGATGAAGGGTGTCGGCACAGAGGGCCATCGCTTCGGGCTCGGGCACGTAGACGCACACACCCAGCCGCAGCATCCCGACGGCCGTGCCACGGGCGCCGGGCGCGGGGACAACCTGCGCCACGCGTCCAAAGAGGCGCAGCCAGCCGAAGCCAGCGACCACGTGGCTGCCCAGGTCGAGCCCACCGGTGAGCGACGCGGCCTCCTGCTGCACCCCGTAGCGACCCGCGGCGAGGAGCCCACCGCTGAGCCCCGCCTCGAATACGACATCCCCCGTGCCACGCTGGAAGCCGACGTAGACCGCGAGCGGCTCGAGCAGTGTGAGCCGCAGCTCATCGTGGCCGATCAGCAAGAGCCGAGGCCCCGCCCGCAGCACGGGACCACTGTCGGGCGTGGCCGCGAAGCGCGCACCGAAACTGATCGCGGCATCGAGCGCGCCTTCCGTATCGGCGGTGCCGCCGCCCAGCGAGCCCGCGATGCGCGCATGACTGCTCACGCCATCGCGGGTCCGGTAGCGCTCGGCGCGATAGGTGACCAGCACGCCCACGTCTGGTCGGTCGCTCGCGCCCACCCTGCTCGCGGTGGCGCTGACCGTGACACCGAGCAGGCTGCGCCTTCCGGTCGAGAGAAAGCGAAGGTCCCAGCAACTGTCATCACGCTGGCAGTGACACTCCAGATCGTCGGACGCGCACGGCTCGTCGCCCAGCAGCGCCTCCTCGTCCCCGTCGGGCAGCGGCGTGGCGTCCTGCGCCTGCAGAGATGGCGCGAGCACCAGCAGCGCGCTCAGCGCAGGGGCGGCATGACCGACCCATCTCCACGGTCGCGTGGCGTGCATGGACTCAGTAGAGGATGGTCAGGACGACGTGGTCGGTGTAGGGGCCGGGCTGCACGTTCTGCCGCGCCGGGATGCGCCCGTAGATCGGCAGCGACACCGCAATGCCGTCCGGTGGCCGCACCTGGTGGACACCGGTGCCGCGCGTTCCGTCCCCCCAGATGCGCGTGCGCGCCGCGTCCAGGTAGAGGTTGTAGCGGATGCGGCTGCGGTTCTGGCGCATGAAGCGCTGGAAGCTGTTGCTGTTGCCGCGGTCGAGCTCGATCCGAATCGCGTCGCCAGGCTCCACGCCGTCGCAGCGGAACTCGAGCAGACCGGCCGAGTCGTTGGGGGCCGAGCTCAGGAGATGGTAGCGGCCGAAGTTGGGTCCCGCGGCGCTGTGGATGCTGCACGCGATCATCGCGCGAGCCGGCGCGGCGAGGGCCAGGGACAGGGCCGCGAGCAACATCGCCGCGAGGGTGCGAGCGCCGCCGGTCACGTCCTGAGTCTGCCACAGGCCCGATGAGCCTGTCCGAAAGCCGGCCACTGGGTGGTGCGCCCGCGTGGGGGCGTGGCAGGCCCCGTGCGTGTGGGGCGGGGCGGCAGCCACAGGGGCCTACAGCTCTGTGAGAATTTTCTGGCCTAGATGTAACATTCCATCTAACCTGAATCCTGGCTGCACTCCGTGCGGCTGCCTTGTCATGAAATCCGTCGAGAACACCAGCGTCGCAGCGCGACGCCGGCGCACGCTGTCCCGTGCGCTGGCGAGGCTCTGTGCTCTGGTGGCTGCGGGCTTCTTGGCGGCCTCCCTCCACTCGCCCCGAGCAGACGCGGCCACCAGCTCACCGCTGACGGTCGGGGTTGCGGTTCAAGATCGCTGCAGCCTACTGACCACACCGCTCAACTTCGGGACCTATGATCCGCAGGCGATCACCGACCTCGACGTGTCGGGCGCGATCTCGCTTAGCTGTCAGTTCAGTTTCATCAACTTCATCATGCACCTGCGCCTGAGTCAGGGTCTGCAGCCGGAGGCGGGTTCGACGGCCGCCGCACCGCTGCGACAGATGACCAACGGCACGGACATGCTTCGCTACAACCTCTACACCGATGCTGCTCGCGCCGACGTCTGGGGCGACACCTTCTTCACCGCAGTATTCCCTGGTTTCGGCCCCTACCCGATGAACATCCCGCTGCATGGCAGGATCCCGGCAGGGCAGAACGTCTCCGTGGGCACATACCTCGACACGGTGACCGCCACGCTCTGGTTCTAATGGACGTGCACAGGCTCAGTCTTGCAGCACGGAGGCCGTCAGGGACTCCAGCACCTTCGCACGCCAGCGCAGGCGAAGGTCTGCGTCCACCATCTCCAGGCTGCTGAAGTCGTCGGTGTCGACCACCCCGCCTGCGCGCGCCGGCCGTGGTCCCAGGCCCTCCATGTCGCCCACGAAGGGCGCCACGTGGCGGTTGAGCTCGATCGGATAGGGCTGCTCCGTCGGCCTCAGGTCCGCGCCCGCTACCAGCGTCGCGTTGATCAGGTCCTCAGTCTCCATCGGCAAGCGCGGCTCGAGGAAGACCACGGCCTCGTCGAAGACGTCGAGCAGCGCGGCCTCCAGGCGCGCCAGCCCCTCGGTCTTGCCCTCGGCGAGGGTGATGCTGTTGATCACCAGGCGCCCGCCCGGGGCAAGCCGCGCCTTGATCTCCTGCAGGGCCTCGCGCGTGAGCAGGTACCAGGGGGAGCTCTCGCCGGCGAAGGCGTCGAGCACGATGATGTCGTAGTGCCCCTGGTCCACGCGCAGGAAGGCGCGGCCATCCTCGTCGATCATGCGCACCGCGTCCGGCAGGCCGAAATGCTCGCGGGCCGCGCGCGTCACCTCCGGCTCGATCTCTACCGCCGTGACCTCCATCCCCATCCCGTGGAAGCGCTTGGCCAGCACGCCGCAGCCGAGCCCCAGCAGCAGCGCCGACCTGGCGTCGGGGTGGTAGCGGTGGCTGGCGAAGGCCAGGTACTCGGAGAAGGGGTGGTAGGAGTCGCCGGTGGGGATGTGCATCGCACCCTGGTCGGTGCCGTTGAGGCGCAGGCTGCGCCAGACGCCGGGCACCTCGAGCACGTGGATCGCGCCCGCCGGGCTCTGGATGCGATCGACGACCTTGGCGAAGAGCCCGCTGTCGCCGATCGGGATGGCCCGCGCCGCGGTCGAGCCGAGCCCGCCGAGGGCGATGCACAGCAGCGGCAGCAGCAGCACGCCCTGCCCTGCCCCGCGTGCCCGCGCCCAGATCGCACCGAGCAGCACCAGTCCCGCGCCGGTGCCCGCGAGCACCCAGCGCATCGGCACCATCGGTACCAGCACCAGCGCGGTGAGCCAGCCGCCGGCCAGGCCACCGAGCGTGTTGGTGAAGAAGAGCGAGCCCGCCGCGCGGCCACCCTCCATGCCACCGAGCCCCATGCGGTTGATCAGCAGTGGGCTGACCGCGCCCATGCACGCGAGCGGCGGACCGAAGAGCGCGGCCGAGGCGGCAAAGGCGCCGCCCGAGATCCCGAGCGGCGTGAGCGCCGACAGCAGCCCCGTGCGCCACGCCGGGTAGAGCGCCAGCCAGATGCCCGCGAAGACCAACACGCCGGGCAGCGCCATCGGCCCACGCCGGCACAAGAGCCCGCCCATCCCGTAGCCGAGCGCCAGGAACAGCAGCGTGGCGGTGATCTGGGCGGTCCAGACGTGGAGGCTGGCGCCGAAGTAGGGCGCGAGCGCGCGCGCACCGGCGATCTCCACCACCAACACGCTCATGCCCTCGAGGAAGGCGGTGATCAGGATGGCCTGGAGCATCGAGGGTGATCATCGCAGACCCCGGCCGAGGAGTGCCAACAAGCGACTAGCCCGCCCGAGACCGTGCCCGTGCCGTGCCCGACACCGAGGCCGAGACCGAGTCCGGGACGTCCGGGACCGAGACCGGGACCGAGACCGGGACCGAGACCGTGGCCGGGACCGTGGCCGGACCCGTGTCCGTAGCCGTGCCCGTGCCCGTGTCGGCCGGCGGCGGTGGTGGCCGCCGCCGGCCTGCGGTGCTAGCGGTGCAGTCCCCAGAGGAGCCTGCGCACGCGGTCGAGCTTGGCTTCGATGGCCCGGATGGCCGCCGTCGAGGTGTAGCCCCAGGCGATGGCGAGCTGCAGTGCGGCGCTGAGCTCCCGAGCGCTGCCGGCCGCCGTGTGGTAGCGCGCCCTGGTGTTGCCTCCGGCGCTACCCTGAGCCTCCGCGATGTTGAGGACGATCGAGCTTGCGGCCCGACGCGCCTGGTCGAAGAGCGAGCGGTCGTGCTTGCGCACTCTCTCGAGCACGGGACGCACATCCCGCACCACCTCCAACGCAATCTGTTCTGCTACCAGCATGGCAAGTTCTCCTGGTTGAGGGTTCACGCGCCCTCCACCCGCCGCGCGCAGGGCGCGTCAACCCCGTCAGCCCGCGCAGCGGGTCAAGCCGCGGCCGAAGGCCCCGGCGCA
>JAPPOT010000292.1 GCA_028817855.1 Myxococcales bacterium | reverse complement strand
AGCAGGGACTGGGCTCTCATCGCGGACGAATGTAGCAGCCCGGGCGATCGCGCCATCCCGGCGGAATGGATGGGGTCCACCGGCCGTTGTGGACACGCTCGGGTACGTGGTGCACCCGTGTGGCAAATCGCCGCATCCGGGATCTCCCACGCGGGCCCCGGGGGTACCCCCTAAAGGCCCAAGTTCTATTGCTTTGCGGGCGTGAAAGCCCTAGAGGTTCCCCACCCCATGCCGGCCATCGACCTGCCCCTATTTGGCAACATCCTGCTGTGCGGGATCCTGGTGTGCGCCGCCTACACGTTCGCGATCTCGCTGTGGGCGGGCGCGGGGCGCCGCGACCTGCTGCCGGCCAGCCGCGCGGGCGTCTACGCGACCGCGGCCCTGATCGGGGTCGCCGTCTTCGTGCTGGCCTACGCCTTCCAGGCCCACGACTTCCGCCTGCGCTACGTGCTGCGCTACAGCGACCGCGCCATGTCCTGGTGGTACCTGGTCGGCTCCCTGTGGGGCGGCCAGGACGGCTCGATCCTGTGGTGGACCTTCCTGCTCGGGGTCTATTCCGCGATCACCGCCTTCGGCCTGCGCGGCAAGCTGCCGGAGCTGCAGCCCTACATCCTCGCGACGCTGATGAGCATCATCATGTTCTTCGGCGTGCTGATGCTGTTCTCGGCCAACCCCTTCTCGACGGTCGTGGCCGGCGCGCCGCCCGACGGCGACGGGCTCAACCCGCTATTGCAGAACTACTGGATGATGATCCACCCGCCCATGCTCTACCTGGGCATGACGGGCTGGGCGGTGCCGTTCGCCTACTGTGTGGCGGCCCTGGTGACCGGGCGCCTGGGCGACGAGTGGATCCGCGCCTCCCGGCGCTGGACGCTCTTCGCCTTCATCGCGCTCACGATCGGCAACGTGCTGGGCATGCTCTGGTCCTACGAGGAGCTGGGCTGGGGCGGCTACTGGGCCTGGGATCCGGTCGAGAACGCCGCCTTCATGCCGCTGCTCGCCGGCATCCCCTTCCTGCACTCGGTGGTGCTCCAGGAGCGCCGCGGCATGTTCAAGGTCTGGAACGTCTTCCTGATGTGCCTGACCTTCTTCATGACGATCTTCGGCACCTTCCTGACGCGCTCGGGAATGATCGCCAGCGTCCACTCCTTCGCGAAGTCGTCGATCGGCGGCTACTTCGTCGTCTACATGATCATCCTGGCGGTCGTCTGCGCCGGGCTGATCATCTGGCGGCTGCCGCTGCTGCGCGCGGAGCACCGCATCGACTCGCTGCTGAGCCGGGACTTCGTCTTCCTGCTCAACAACTGGATCCTGATGGGCATGCTCTTCTTCGTGCTCACGGCCACCACCTGGCCGCTGATCAGCGAGGCCCTGAAGGACGAGACCGTCACCGTCGGCCCGCCCTTCTACAACAAGTGGATGATCCCGCTCGGGCTCATCCTGCTCTTGCTGACCGGCATCGGTCCGCTGCTGGCCTGGCGCAAGACCACCACCGGCCACCTCTACAAGGTGCTGATGTGGCCCGTGGCGGGGGCGGTCTTGACGATGATCCTGCACGTGGCGGTCGGACCCTCGCTCGGCTACCCGCCGGTGGTGGAGGGCGATCGCATCTACGACACGCTGACTGGCCGCGTGCTGGCGGGCATCTACTCCGCCTCGCCAGTGGCCGCGACCACGGTCTGCGCCTTCGTGCTGGTGGGCCACATGCAGGAGTTCTGGCGCGGTACCCGGGTGCGCATGCGCAACGCCGGCGAGAGCTTCATCGTCGCGCTCTACGAGCTGGTCACGCGCGCGAAGCGCCGCTACGGCGGCTACATGGTGCACCTGGGCCTGGTGGCGATGTACTTCGGCTTCACCGGCGCCGCCTACGACAAGGACAAGGAGGCGGCGCTCACGCCGGGCCAGAGCCTGAAGGTGATGGGCTACGAGGTGCGCTTCGACGACAGCCGCATGGAGGCCGAGCCGGGCGTCCGCAAGATTTTCACCGACATGACGGTGATCAAGGACGGCAAGCCGATCGGTGAGATCTCGCCGGCCAAGTTCATCTACGACAAGCCGCCAGGCACGGCGACGACCGAGGTCGCGATCCGCATCACCGCCAAGGAAGATGTCTACGCGATCATGAACACGGTCAACGCCCAGACCAAGGTGGGCACCTTCCGTGTGATCGTGCGGCCCTTCGTGGTGTGGATCTGGATCGGCGGCCTGTTCATGATCCTCGGCACGGCGGTGTGCATGTCGCCGTCGATCCGCGAGGTGCTCGGCGAGGTGCGCATGCCGCGGCGCTCACCGGGCATGGCGGTGGCGACCACGGCGCTGGTGATCCTCTTGGGGGGCGTCCTGCTGATCGGCGTATTGGCGCCATCGCTGGCCTCCGCCCAGGACACCAGCTCGCTGCACGCGGGCTCGGTGACTATGCGCAACGCCGAGGAGCGCCAGCTCTTCGCGCGCCTGCTGTGCGAGTGCGGCGACTGCCAGCGCCTGCCCCTGTCGACGTGTGCCTGCGGCTGGGCCGAGCGCGCCCGGGCCGAGATCCGCAAGGACATGGCGGCGGGCAAGACGCCGGTGGAGATCCAGGATGCCTACCGCGAAGAGCACGGGCCCCAGTCGATCGCGATTCCTGCCGACGAGGGCCTCGACCGGCTCCTGTGGGCGGTTCCATTCGCGTTGATCGCGCTCGCGGCGATCCAGCTCTTCCGCTGGGGGCGCCGCTGGAAGCGCGACGAGGGTGGTGCGGCGTTGGCCTCGGCCAACGGCGACGGTTCGGAAGAGGCGCGCTACGACGCGGCCCTGGATGCCGAGCTCGACCGCCTCGACGAGGAGGGCTGAGCGATGAACGCCTTCCTGCCGGGGTTCTTCATCTTCCTGTCCGCCATGAGCCTGGTGCTCGTGCTGCTGTGGCTGTGGCAGAGCCTGCGGGCGGTGCTGGGCGGCGCCGGCGGCACGACCCAGGCGAGCGCCGTCGGCGTGGCCGAGCGGGACTCGCTGCTGGCGGAGAAGAACGAGCTACTGACGGCGATTCGCGACATCCGCTTCGAGCACGACCTGGGCAAGATCAGCGACGGCGACTACCAGCGCATGGACAAGCGCTACCGGGCGCGTGCGCGCGAGGTGCTCCGGGAGCTGGATGCGCAGGTGGCGCCCTATCGCGATGAGGCGGTGAAGCTGTTGGGTGGGGAGTCGGCGGGGGCGAGCGCGCCTGCTGATGAGCCGAGCGAGGAACAGCCGACAGCGACCAGGACTAGGACCACGTCGCGTGCGGAGTCCGGGGCTTCGGAGGAACCCTCGGGCGAGGCGGCTGAGGAGCCTGAGGCGAAGCGCGCGGAAGAAGTCACCGCCTTGAAGTGCGCGGGCTGTGGGACCTTGAACGACTCGGATGCGAAGTTCTGCAAGAACTGTGCGGCCGGGCTGAGGGGTGAGGAGTGACGCGGCTGACGATGTTGCTGTGGCTGGTGGCGGGTGTGGCCGTTGCGCAGCCGAAGGGGCCGCGGGATGTGATCACCGGGGCCAAGGCGGAGCAGCGCGCCCGCGAGATGCAGCGCGCGGCGGAGAAGGGTGAGGCGCAGACCCCGGTGCCGCCCAAACCGGGCGCCGACCAGGCGCCGGCAGGTCAGGCACCGGGAGGGCAGGCACCTGCGGGTCAGGCACCGGGAGGGCAGGCACCTGCGGGTCAGGCACCGGGAGGGCAGGCACCTGTCGGGCAGCAGCTCCCGCCCGGTCATCCTCCGACGGGCGGTGCGCCGGCTCCAGGCGGTGAGGCGGCGAGCCCCCACGCGAGCGGCGCGCCCACCAGCCAGCCGGCCGAGCAGCGCCCGCTGACCGAGGCGCGCGTCGACACCCTGCTGCCGGCGGGCACCATCAAGGTGCGCGTGCTCGACCACCAGGAGCAGCCGGTGGCCGGACAGGAGGTGCGCATCGGCATCATGTCGGGCGATGGCAGCCGCGAGGAGAAGAAGCGGGTCAGCGCGGCGGACGGCTACGCCACCTTCAGCGGGCTCGAGGCCGGCACCAACAAGGCCTACCGCGCCAGCATCGAGCACGATGGCGCCAAGTACGCGGCCAACCCCTTCCGCCTGCCGCCGCGGGGCGGTCACCACATCACCATCCGGCGCCTGCCGGTCACCCGCGACGACCGCATGCTGGTCCTCTACGTCGGCGCGGCCTCGGTCGAGCTCAAGGATGACCGCATCAAGGTCGTGCAGCAGGCCCGCCTGCTCAACATCGGCCGCGAGACCTACGTCTTTCCCGACGAGGGCACGCTGGTGGCCCTCCCCAAGGGGTTCATCGCCTTCCAGGCCCAGGAGGCGATGACGGACCAGCGCATGACCGAGGAGTCGGGTAAGGGCGTGCGCGTGAAGGGCTCGGTGCCGCCGGGCGAGGCCACGCTGATGTGGGGCTTCGACATGCCGATGGACGGCACGGATGCCAGCTTCGCGGTCGACATCCCCTGGCGCACCTTCGCCTATCGCGTGGTCTCCGACGCGCCCGAGGGGCTGAGCCTGAAGGTCGCCGACATGCCGGAGCCGCAGCTGCACACCGACGAGGGCCGGCGCTTTCTGGTAACCAGCGTGCAGCGCAAGGTGGGCGAGGAGCCGTTCCGGCGGCTGGAGATCACCCTGGCGGGCATCCCCGGCCCGGGGCCGGGGCGTTGGATCGCCGCGGTGCTGTCGCTGTTCGTGGTGATCGGCGGTTTCGTGCTGGCGCGGCGCCCGCCCGAGCGCACCGCGAGTGCGGAAGCCAGCGCGGACCACGCGGCGCGCAAGCAGGCGCTGCTTGCGCGGGGCAAGGCGCTTGAGGCCGAGCGCGACAGCGACGCCATCGGCCCCGAGTACTTCGCCGAGCAGCGCAAGCAGCTCGAGGAAGAGCTGGCCGAGCTTCTCTTCATCGAGGCCAAGCTCGCGAAGAAGAGCTAGGCGCGAGCTCTGAAGCTGACAAGGAATCGCCGAGGTTCGCCCAGGAGCGGCTTACGTCCTCGGGAAAATCCTCGGCGTAGCGCTGCTACGCCTCCGGTGTTTCCCTGCGGGCGCGCTCGCTCCTGAACGAACCTCGACGATTCGAGTGGCGGTCGGCGGGTGGAGCTGCTCGTACTGGTGCTACCGGTCCGCGCAGTGCTGACTTGTTCCCCTGGCGCGGGAACGCAGGCCCGCGTGCACGGCGTACGCACGACGTTCGCGCTTACCGCCCCGCCGCAATTGCACGCGGACCGACCCCGGGCCGGACTTGCCCACCCCGACAGCCGCCCGGCCACCTCTGATGCAATGCACGGCTCGGCCCACGCCCGCGTTCACGTATGATGTGGGCCCGCGCCACCCGGTGCGGCCAGGGGCGGTCCGTAGTCGTTGGGCGCCGCATCTCCGCGCAGGAAGCCCAGATTGATCAGGAACCAGAAGCTGCCGATCAGCGGGACGAGGGTGAGCAGCAGCCACCAGGCGGACTGGTTGCGGTCGTGTAGGCGTTTCGTGCAGGCCGCGAAGCTCGGCCATGCCACCACGATGAGGCCCAGGTTTTCCGCCACCTCGATCGCGTGGTCACCCCGCGTCGTCGCGAAGTACTCCAACACGACGACGGTCGCGTAGAGCAGCGTCGTGGGCAGGTAGAACATCAACCACCAGGTTCGGCGGTCGATGCGTCCGTCGATCGAGAGATAGAGGAAGCGCAGGCGGGCGGGCCAGGTCTCCGGCAGCTCCAGTGGCTGATTGGCGCAGCCCTGACAGTAGGCCTCGCGATTCGCGATCGCCGTGCAATGGTGGCAGGCGTAGTCGCCGCAGCGCGAGCACACGAAGATGCCCGGTGTGGCCGGGTGCTTCGCGCAGTAGGAGCCCTCGGGCGCGGCGACGGCTTCGATTTCGATCGACATCCCCCGACGGGAGCATGCCACCGATCGGCCGCCGCCGCACCGGGCGCCTCAGCTGGCGTTGAGGTTCAGCTTGATCAGGACCTCGTCGCGGATCAGGTCGTCGGGCTTGCCTGCGTAGGCGATGCCGAAGTCCTTGCGGTTGATCGAGAACTCCGCCTTGACGGTGACGGCCTTGCCCGCCTGCGTGATGGTGGCGGGGAAGCGGATGTTCTTGGTCACACCGCGCAGGGTCAGGTCGCCGCTGACCGTGTGCGACGCGCCGCCCTCGCCGCCCTTCTCGATCGCGGTCGACTTGAAGCTGCTGGTGGGGTGCTTGTCGACCTCGAAGAAGTCGGAGTTGAGCAGGTGCTTGGTGAGCTTGGGATGATCCGACTCGATCGTCGCCATCTGCATCACCACCTGGACCGTGCCGGACTCGACCGCGGCGCCCTCGGCGAGCTGAATGTCGCCCTTGAAGTCGGTGACCTTCACGTCGTGGCTGCCGGTGATCTTGGAGCCGACCATCTCGATGCTCGAGCCCTGACCCGTGAAGGCCAGTGTGCCGCTTGCCGCCTCGGCGGGCGCTGGCTCGGGAGCCTTCGCCGCCGGGGGCTCGGGTGAGGCCGGGTCCGACACGCTCGCGGCCGGCTTGTCCGCCGCAGGATTGCTGCATGCCACCGCCAGGGTGAGCAGCACCATCGTCCCGAATCGCTTCATCAGTGGAGTCCTTTCGTTGAGAGGCTGACGCTCTCTACCGTGGATTCTTAGCGCGGAGCCCCCGCACGGTTACCTGCTCCTTTTTGAACAGACCGTCTACCCCCCAGGACAATCATGAGAACAATCGGATGTGCGCTCAGGGCGGAGCAATTCCATGTACTTGCTCGTCCCCCGCCCGTCTGCCACATTTTTTGTGAAGCAGCGGAGGGGCAGCGAGCACCCATGGGGTAGTGAACATCGCGGTACGAGCGCTGGCCGGCGCCGCCGGGGCCGAGCAGGAGGCCCTGGATGTCGACCGGGTCTACGGGGAGCACGCGGACTTCGTGTGGCGCTCCCTGCAGCGGCTCGGCGCCCCCGAGGCCGACCTGGAGGACCTGCTCCAGGAGGTCTTCGTGGTCGTGCACCGCAAGCGGGCCAGCTTCGACGGCCGCTCCAAGCTCACCACCTGGCTGTTCGGAATCGCCCTGCGCGTGGTGCGCGCCCACCGGCGCCGCGCGCGCTTTCGCCGCGAGCGCGCCACCGCGCTGCCCCCCGAGGGCGTGGATCGCCGCACGCCCGAGCGCGAGGCCGAGACGCGCCAGGCCCAGCGCCGCCTGGCCCAGGTGCTCGACGCCCTCGAGCCCCAGCGCCGCGCGACCTTCGTGATGTTCGAGGTCGAGGGTCTGCCCACGCGCGCGATCGCGGAGCTGACCGGTGTGCCGGTCGGCACCGTGCACTCGCGGCTGCATCTGGCCCGGCGCGACTTCGCCCGCGCCCTCACGCGACTTGAGAAGCGCGAGCGCCACGGGGGCCGCCATGGCTGAGCCTCGCCGCTGGCTCGACGCCGACTCCGACGCCCCCGAAGGCGCGCGCGCGCTGCTGGCGCTGGCAGCTCCGGCGGCGGAGCTGCCGCTGCCGACGCGCGCGCGCGTACGTCGGGCGCTGCAGGCCGAGCGCGCCGGTGGCGGCGCGACGCTGCTCGCGCTGTTGCCGAGCGGCGCGCTCTGGGCGATGGCGCTCGGCGCCGTGCTCGCGCTGGGCATGACGCTGACGGCGCCCACGGCGCGGCTGCTTCCGCCGTTGGGCGGGAGCGTGGGGGAGGCGACTGGCGCGGTCGCGTGGGCTAGCACTCGAGTGGAGACGGGTACGAATACGAGCACGGGCACGAGTATGAGTACGGCCACGAGCACGAGTACGAGCACGAGCACGGTTGCGGCGCCTGTGGTCACGGCCGAG
>JAPPOT010000499.1 GCA_028817855.1 Myxococcales bacterium | reverse complement strand
CCCCACCCCGAAAGCCTCACGTCGTGCCACAGGGTGAGGGAATGCGCGGCGCTCTGTTTGTGGCAGTTGCGTGCCGCTTCCGCGGCCCGCTGCGCTACCGCGCATGGGACGCGCTACCGCGCGGGTGACGCGGCGCTCGGACTCGGACTCGGCCACGGTCTCGGTCTCGGTCTCGGTCTCGGTCTCGGTCCGGAGTGAATGCGCGGTGGCGGCCTTCCATCTACATGGCCCCGCGTGGCCATGCGCCGCCTCCGCAACCGGAATACACTCGTGCCGCTGCTGGTTTCGACGGTGAGAGAGACGATGACCTCAGCCGCCCAGACTGCGGCGCGCATCGTGCTCGTCTGCTCCTGCTTGATGGGCCTTGTTCTCTTCGGTGCGGGCTTCGCCGCGACCCACGTCGCCCGCCCGCAGATCGAGCAGGCGGCGCAGGACCTTCTGCGCGCGGAGGTCGAGCGTCGTGCTCGCGCGCACCTTGGCGATCGGGCCGACCGCGTGCTGGAGGTGGCCGGGCATGCGCGGGCGCTCGCCGCCCGGCTCGGCGAGCACAGCGAGGCGCTGGAGGCGCTGTCGGAGTCGAGCTGGCCGGACGTGGTGGGATGGTTGCTGGCGCAGCGATGTGACATCGACTGCGAGGAGGTCAAGGCGGCGAAGGCGCAGGAGAAGGCTTCCGGCATCCGGGCGCCCATCGTCCAGGCGGTGGACGCGTTGCCGGACGCGCCCGTGCCGCCCTGCTGAGTTGCGGTACCGGCCAGCTGCTCACCACGTGTCGATGCACGGCCGCTTCTTGCCGTCGCGTAGCGGGCGCGGTGCCCAGGACTGCAGCGCGCTCATGATCCACAGGCGCGAGTCGGCCGGGTCGATCACGTCGTCGAACTCGAAATGGCTGGCCACGTTGACGCCGCGCCCGTGGCGGTAGGCGGCCTCGACCATCTTGTCGAAGGTCTCCTTGCGCTGGGCCGGGTCCTCGATCGCGGCCAGCTCCTTGCGGAAGCCGAGCTTGACCGCGCCCTCCAGGCCCATGCCGCCGAGCTCGCTGGTGGGCCAGGCGATGGTGAAGAAGGGCGTCTTGAAGCTGCCGCCGGCCATCGTCTGGGCGCCCAGGCCGTAGCCCTTGCGCAGCACGATCGTGAAGAACGGCACCGACAGACTGGCGCCGGTCACGAACAGGCGCGAGGCGTGCCGCACCAGGCCGGTGCGCTCGGCCTCGGGCCCGACCATGATGCCCGGCGTGTCGCACAGCATCAGGATGGGCAGGTCGTGGGCGTCGCACAGCTGCATGAAGCGCGCAGCCTTGTCCGCGCCGTCCGAGTCGATCGCGCCCGCCAGATGGGTCGGGTTGTTCGCGATCACGCCGAGCGGACGCCCCTCGATGCGCATCAGCGCGGTGACCATGCCGGGACCGAAGTGGCGCCGTACCTCGAGCACCGAGTCGTCGTCTGCCAGGGTCTCGATCACCTTGCGCACATCGTAGACGCGCAGGCGGTTCTCCGGGATCGCGCTGCGCAGCAGGCGCTGGTCCGGGCAGCTCCACTCGCGCCGCGTACCCTGGAAGTAGCCGATGTACCGCTTGGCCACGCGCACCGCTTCGGCCTCGTCCGCGACCGCGATGTCCACAACGCCGCTCGCGAGCTGGCTCTCGATCGGCCCGACCTCCTCCGGCGTGAAGACGCCCAGGCCGCCGCCCTCGATCATCGCCGGACCGCCCATGCCGATGGTCGAGGAGCGTGTGGCGATCACCACGTCGCTGCAGCCGAGCAGCGCGGCGTTGCCGGCGAAGCAGCGCCCGTTGGCGATGCCGACCAGCGGCACCAGGCCCGAGAGGCGCCCGTAGTAGTTGAAGGCCAGGCAGTCGAGCCCGGACACGCCCAGGGCGTCGGTGTCGCCGGGCCGGCCGCCGCCGCCCTCGGTGAAGAAGATGATCGGGAGCCGCGCCTGCTCGGCCAGCTCGAACATGCGATCCTTCTTGCGGTGGTTCTGCTGCCCCTGGGTGCCGGCCAGCACCATGTAGTCGTAGGAGATCACCATGCAACGGGTGCCGTCGTCGCCGAAGAGCTCGCCGTTGACGCGGCCGATGCCCGCGATCAGACCGTCGGCGGGCGTGCGCTCGATCAGGTCCTGCTCGCTGCGCCGCCGCCGCTGAGCCGCGATGACGAGCGAGCCGTATTCGACGTAGGTCCCGGGATCGACCAGGTCGTCGACGTTTTCGCGCGCCGTGCGGTGGCCGCGCCCGTGCCGCTTGGCGACCGCTTCCTGGCGATTCTCGTCGAGCCCGTAGGCGTGGCGCTGGATCACCTCGGCCAGGTCGGGACGGATGCGCTCCAGGTCCACCTCTTCCTCGGTGCCGGTCGCGGTGCCCTCGACCTCCCCCTCCTCGATGAAGACCAGGGCGTGCCCCTCGAAGATGGTGTCGCCGGCCTGGATGCCGACCTCGCGCACGATGCCGCTGCAGGGGGCGGCGATCACGTGCTCCATCTTCATCGCCTCCATCACCAGCAGTGGCAGGTCCGCCGTCACGGCGTCGCCCGCGGTGACGTCCAGGCTCACGATCGTGCCCTGCATCGGCGCGCGCACCGCCGTGGTTCCTGGCGGGCCCTCGCTCTCGGGTGGCGGTGCCTCTGGGGGCATGCCGGGCGAGGCGGCGCTGCCGCCCGGCGTCTGACCATGATCGAGCACGGCCAGCGGGTCGTCGGTCCCAAGCTTCACGCCCGCCTGGCCGCCGCGTGCCGCTGGGCCCCGCTCGGGCGCGTCGCCGAAGAAGAGCCGACGGTGCTCGCTGGCGCCCTGCACCAGCTCGCCGACGTGATCCTCCACGAAGCGCGTGTAGACCGTGCCGGCCTTGAGCTCGTCACGCGCGAGCAGGCTCTGGAGCAGACCGAGGTTGGTCGAGACCCCCGCGATCTCGAACTCGCCGAGCGCGCGGTAGGCCTTGGCGACCGCGCTGTCGAAGGTGGGCGCTGGCGAGTGCGCGATCACCTTCGCGAGGAGCGAGTCGAAGGCGGGGCTGGTCGTGTAGCCGACGTAGCCAAAGGTGTCGACGCGCAGGCCCGGGCCGCTCGGCACCTGGAACCGTGTGAGCGTGCCGCCCGATGGGCGCGTCTGCCCCTCGGCATCCATCGTCTCCATGTTGACCCGCAGCTGGATCGCGTGCCCGCGCGGCTGTGGAATGCTCGCCTGCTCGAGGCCGAGCTGCGCGAGGGTCGCGCCGCCCGCGAGCTGCAGCTGGGTGGCGACCAGGTCGATGCCGGTGACCTCCTCGGTCACGGTGTGCTCCACCTGCAGGCGCGGGTTGGCCTCGATGAAGGCAAAGCTGGCCTCGGCCTGGCTGTCGACGAGGAACTCGATGGTGGCCAGGCTGCGCAAGTGGGCCTTCGCCGCGAGCGTGGTGGCTGCCGCCAGCAGCTTGTCGCGCAGGGCCTTCGGCAGGTGCGGACTGGGCGCGAGCTCGACCAGCTTCTGGTGGCGGCGCTGCAGGCTGCACTCGCGCTCCCAGACGTGGCTGATGGCCCCCTGGCCATCGCCCACGACCTGGACCTCGACGTGGCGCGCGCGCTCGATCAGGCGCGCGGCGTAGACCGCGCCGTCGCCAAAGGCTGCGTGGGCCTCGGAGCTGCAGCGGGCGTGCGCCTCCTCGACTTCGTCTGCGCTGCGCACGATGCGCATGCCGCGGCCGCCGCCGCCCGCGACGGCCTTGATCACCATCGCGGCGCCGTCCGGCAGGGCCTCGAAGAGCGCGCGCGCACCGGCGGCGTCCACTGCGCCCTGGCTGCCCTGCACGACGGGCACGCCGGCCTCGCGCGCGAGCGACAGCGCGCGGGTCTTGTCGCCGAGCAACTCCAGCGTCTCGGGGCGCGGTCCGATGAAGGCGATGCCGGCCTTCTCGCAGGCGCGGGCGAACTCGGCCTGCTCGCTCAGGAAGCCGTAGCCGGGGTGGACCGCGTCACAGCCGTGCTCGCGGGCGAGCGCGATCACGCGCGCCATGTCGAGGTAGGCCGCGGCTCCCTTGCCTCCCAGGGCGGCTGCGCGGTCGGCGCGGGAGACGTGGAGGGCGCGGGCGTCGTCCTCGGAGTGGATGGCCAGGGTGGGGATGCCGAGCTCGGCGGCGGCCTGCAGGATGCGGACGGCGATCTCGCCACGGTTGGCGACCAGCAAACGCTCAATGCTCATGATGCCGCGTTCTCCCTCGCCGGACCGCGCTCCGCAAGCCCCACCGTCCACTTCCGGGGCGAGCGCGGCCTGTGCGCGGCGACGGGCCGCGTGTATCCTGCGCCGCCATGGATGACGTGAATCCCGAAGCCGCCGGCATGAGCGCCCAGCGCCTGGCGCGCGTCGATCGGCACTTGCTCGAGCGCTTCATTGAAGGGGGCAAGATCCACGGCGCGCTGACCGCGGTGTACCGACGCGGCCACCTGGCCCACTTCTCTCCGCTCGGCATGGCTGACGCCGAGCGCAGCGTGCCGGTGCGCGACGACACGATCTTTCGCATCTACTCGATGACGAAGCCGATCACCTCGGTCGCGCTGATGATGCTCTACGAGCGCGGCATGCTGCAGCTGAGCGATCCGGTCTCGCGCTACATCCCCGCGTTCGAGAAGCTGCGCGTGTACAAGTCGGGTGTGTACCCAAGGTACGAGACCGAGCGACCGGCGCGCGAGATGCAGGTGCACCACCTGCTCACGCATACGAGCGGCCTCACCTACGGCTTCGTCGGGCGCACCAACGTGGACTCGGGGTACCGCAAGGCGAAGCTGGACGGCGCCGACAGCCGTTTCGATCACACGCTGCCGGAGGCGATGGAGAAGCTGGCCGAGCTGCCGCTGGAGTTCTCACCGGGTGAGCGCTGGAACTACTCGGTCGCCACGGACGTGTGCGGCTACCTGGTGGAGGTGATCTCGGGGCGCCCGTTCCCGGAGTTCCTGCGCGAGGAGATCTTCGAGCCCCTGGGCATGTACGACACGGCTTTCAGCGTGAGCGACGACCGGCTCCCGCGCTTCGCCGCCTGCTACGAGCGCACGGCGCACAAGGAGACGCGGCTGCAGGACGACCCTGCGACAAGCCCCTACCGCGAGGAGCCGAAGTTCCACTCGGGCGGCGGCGGCCTGGTGTCGACCGCCCACGACTACCTGCGCTTCGCCCGCATGCTGCTCGGCAAGGGCGAGCTCGATGGCGTGCGCATGGTGAGCCGCAAGACCCTTGAGCTGATGACCCGCAACCACCTGCCGGGCGGCGTCGAGCTGAGCGCCATCGCGACCGGTGCCTATAGCGAGAGCCGCTACGACGGGACCGGCTTTGGCCTCGGCTTCTCGGTCTCTCTCGATCCGGCGATCGCGCTGATCTCCGGCACGCCGGGCGAGTTCGCCTGGGGCGGTGCGGCCAGCACCGCCTTCTGGGTGGATCCGGCGGAAGACATGGTGGTGGTCTTTTTGACCCAGCTGCGGCCCTCGACGACGTTCAACTTCCGCGGGCAGCTAAAACAGATCATCTACGGCGCCATCATCGACTGAGGAAATCGGGCGAGGTTCGCCCAGGAGCGGCTTACGTCCTCGAAGAAATCCTCGACGTACTTCCAGTACGCCTCCGGTTTCTTCTCCGGGCGCGCTCGCTCCTGAACGAACCTCGCCCGATTTCGGCGCCTCGGTGGCTTTCCCTCCGGGCGCGCTCGCCCCTGAACGAACCTCGCCACATTTCAACGCCTCGCTGGCCGGGGACGCTCGGGTCTCGCCTGATATTGGAGGCGCGTTTCAGAATGGGTGCGCCTCTCATTCTGACGTGGCTAAGAACCAAATTGTCCTGCGATTCTCACGCAAGGTCGCCGGTAGAAGTGGGCCGCCGTCATCGAATCGTTCACTGTCGCGCCCGCAGAGGCAGGCGCTGCACCGCCCAGGTGGCACCACCCCGAGCAGCACCACCCGTGACCTGCCACTCGAATCGTCGAGGTTCGTTCAGGAGCGAGCGCGCCCGCAGGGAAACACCGGAGGCGTAGCAGCGCTACGTCGAGGATTTTCCCGAGGACGTAAGCCGCTCCTGGGCGAACCTCGGCGGTTCCCTATCAGTTTGGGATCCACACCCTTTCAGAATCTGAGGACGCAGCCGGTGCGTGAGGGGCACTTGCGGAAGGACCAGGGGAAGCCGCCGTGTTCCCAGGTTGTGTTCCCGTCCACGCTGACGGTGGGGACCACGCCGATCGTTTCGTCGCCGTCGGGGAAGTCGAGCGCGATGTCTCGGTCCTGGTCGTCGCTGCAGATGGCGGTGATGACGAGTCGCCGGGGGCGCTCGGTCAGCCAGGTGTCGCCGAAGCGGCACTCGACTCCGCCGGGGCCCTCGGTGACCGTGCCGGTGACGAAGTCATCGCCCAGGTCGCTGAGCGTGACGGTCTCGTGCTCGACCAGGTTGCCGTTCGGCAGTAGCTCGTAGACGGTGGCCTCGTACAGGGCGTGGGAGGGCTGCTCGACCGCCCAGATGCCCTGGAAGAGCGCGTCGCCGGGGCCGGTCGCCTCGGCGCCCGCGTCGGTGTCGTCGTCGACGCTGGGCTCCCCATCCCCATCCAGCATCGGGGCGTCGGTGCCCATGGGCGCGGCCGCGTCCGTCGCCGGGGTGGGAGCCACCGGAGCACCGCTGGTGGTGTCGCCTCCCGGCATCTGGGCGGGTGCGGACCCCTCGTTGGGGACGAAGACGCTCTCACCGCTGCGATCGTCGCCGGGCGGCTCCAGCCCCGGGCCGGTGCAGGCCCACGCGAGGCAAAGCGAGAGCGCTAGCGCGAATCGGTGCCCACCCGACATGGGGAGAGCATAGCGGGTTCGGAAGGGTCCGCTACCGGGTGCGCCACTCGATCGCCCACGACCCCCTCGCCGCGTTACCATGCGCGCCGATGACACTCCCCAGGCTCACCCTCGCCGCCGTCGTCCTCGCCGCCGCCTGTCGCACGCCCCCGCCACAGGAGCCTCCGCCGCCGGCGGCCGCGGCCCCGCCGCCTGTGGTTGCGGAGTCGCCGCTGGCACCGGCGCAGGCGCCCGAGCCACCCCCCGGCCCCGTGGCGGCCTCGCCGGACGTCTACAAGGTCCTGGCCGAGTCCGAGTCCGCGCGGCTTCTGCTCGCGACCTGGCAGCCGGGGCAGCGCGACGCGATGCACGCCCACCCGGAGTTCATCGTCTACACGCTCACCGACATGCGCTGGAAGAGCATTCTGCTCGACGGGCGCGAGAGCACGGGCAGCGCCAAGGCCGGCGAGGTGCTCGCACCCGGTGCCGGCCTCCCTGGCCACGCGGTGTTGAACGTTGGCGATGCGCCCGCCGCGGTGCTCATCCTGGAACGCAAGCCGGGCGCCGCACAGCCGATGCCCGAGGGCAGCGTGCCCTCCGCCGTCGACGCCTCACCGGACAGGCACGCGGTCCTGGCCGACACCGCCTGGGTCCGCGTGATCCGCGCCACCTGGGACCCGCGCCAGCGCGACGCCAACCACGCGCACCCGGAGCTCTTCAGCTACGCGCTCACTCGCGGCAAGTGGAGCGTGCGTACGGGCCCCGGCAAGCGCCAGCGCTTCGTCACCGAGGCGGGGACCGTCCAGCATCTCCCGCCGAACCCGGGGCACTCGGTGAAGAATGTCGGTGGGGAGTCGGCGAGTGTGTTGCTGTTTGAGCTGAAGTAGTCGGGGACCGAGTCCGAGTCCGAGACGGCCGAGTCCGTGGCCGAGGCCGAGGCCGAGTAAGCTAAACAGCGCGGCGCCGAGGAGGAGACGCCGGAGGAGGGGGGGGGGCTTCGGGTTGGAGAATAAGAGGGG
>JAPPOT010000115.1 GCA_028817855.1 Myxococcales bacterium | reverse complement strand
CCGCTTCCGCGGCCCGCTGCGCTGCCGCGCATGGGACGCGCTGCGCGCGCGTGAGGTGCGAGACTCGTGGTCGTCGTCGTGCTCGTAGTCGTGCGCGAACAGCCTCGGCGACCTCGGGCGCCGTCACGGTCACGGCCTCGGTTTCGGATTCGGTGTCGGTCTCGGTCTCGGTTTCGGTCCCAGTGTCGGCCTCTGTCCCCCGATCCCGAGGCACGAGGACTTGTGACCAAATGCTCAGTCGTGCTCGGACGCGTGCTCGTCTCGCTACTGCGACTCCAACGTCAGGCCGAGGGCGACCGAGGAGAGGCCCAATGTCAACGCGGGCGCGATCACGGCCATGACTTCGCCGAAGTCTTCGATCGGGTGGTCGGTGACGAAGACGATGTCGCCGGGCCTGAGGAGGACGTCGTGGGCATCTCCGTCGATCACGTCGCTCAGGCTGGCGCGGTAGACCTTGGGCTTGGCCAGAGTGCCGCGGATCACGCGAATGTCGCCCTTGTCGGCGCCCACCGTCACGCCGCCGGCGAGGGCGAGCGCCTCGGTCAAGCGCAGCCCTTCGCGGTGGGGGAAGACCTGGGGCGAGCCGACCTGACCGAACATGCTGATGTTCGCGCCCACGCTCGGCGGCACGTAGATGTGATCGCCGGGGTGCACGAAGACGTTGTGCACGGGCTCGCCGAGGAGCGCCTTGCGCATGTCGATCGGCACCACCTTGCCCTGGCGCATCAAGACGGCGCCGGCCAGATCCGCCATCACCACCTGGTTGGGTCCCGAGGTGGTCGCCGTGGGCCCGCCCGCGCCGGCGACGACGTCGGTCACGCGTGCGCCCGGGATCAGCTCCACCGGGCCCTGGGTCGTGACCGCGCCCAGGACCGTCGCCCGCTGCCCGGCGCGCCCGGTCATCTGCACGTTGACCACCACCAGCCGGTCGAACTTCTGAAGCGCGGCCTTGAGCCTCGTCTCGGTGTCGGTCAGGCCCAGACCGCCGACCTCCACGTCCCCGGCCAGCGGCAGGTGCACCTTGCCGGTGGCGTCGATCACGAGGCCGGTGATCGCCTGCGTCTCGGTCGAGACGATCTCCACCGAGATGGTGTCGCCGGGATAGAGCGTCAGCGGCGGCGGCTTGTCGTTGGGCAACCCGGGACGGCCCGCATCGTCAGGCTCGACGAAGTCTCCCTCCTTGGCGCCCTTGGCCTGGTCAGGATAGGCCGGCGCGGTCGGGAAACCGCCGCAGGCGGCGAGGAAGGGGATGAGCAGCAGGCAGGAGCAGGTGCGTCGAGACATGGTGTGTCCTGGTGTTGGGGGAGCATGGGGGCTGCCCCCCGGGCTGTCGAGCGTTGTCGACCTCATGGGGCCGTCTGGAGCAGCACGAGCGTGAGCACCAGACCCGAGGTCAGGGCGGCGAAGGGCGCCAGCAGGCCGAGCACCTCGCCCACGTCCTCCACCGGATCATCGGTGACGAAGAGCACGTCGCCCGCGTGCAGGCCCACGTCGGGCCCCTCGCCGTCCACCACCTGGGTGAGGTCCGCCCGATAGACCTGCAGCTTGTCGACCGGGCCGCGCAGGAGGCGAATGTCGGTCTTGTCGCCGCCGGGGTTGATGCCGCCCGCGCGCGCAAGAGCCTCGGTCAGGCGCAGCCCGGGCCGGTGGGCGAACATGCCCGGCGTGCCCACTTGCCCGAAGACGGTGACCGAGCCGCGCTCGCGCGGCGGCACGAAGAGGTGATCGCCAGCGTGCACATAGATGTTGTGGCGGGGGTCGCCCTCCATCGCGCGGGCCAGGCTGATCGGCATCGCGCGCCCGTTGCGGGTGAGCACCGCACCGTCGAGGTCGGCCATCGAGACGGCGTCGTCCGTGTCGCTCGGCTCGCTGGACAGCTCACCGCCGCTGTCCGAGATCAGCTGCGCCACGCGCATGCCAGGGGCGACCGCGACGGATCCCTGGGTGGTGACCGCCCCCAGCACCGTGGCGCGCTGCCCCGGCGTGTCCATCACCTGCAGCTGAACCTGGGCCAGGCGATCCATCTTCTGAACCGTCGCGGCGATGCGCGCCTGGGCGCGGGCGACGGTCAGGCCGCCCACGCGGACCTGGCCCGCGCCGGCGACGTGGATGCGGCCCTGGGCGTCGACGGTGAGCTCCTGGGGTGCGCGCTCGGGCTCGGTGTCCACGGCGACCAGCACCACGTCCCCCGGGCGGAAGCTGAAGGCGGGCGGCTCCTCGTCGTCGATCCCGACGGGCACAGGTGGCTCCGGGAGGGTCGAGCGTGGCGGCGGCGGCAGGCCCGCGCAGCCCGTGGCCAGGGCACAGGCACAAGCGAGCAAGGAAGCGATGACCTGACGGCGACGGGACCCCATGGCGTGGAACCGGCGTGGACGCTTGTAGCGCGGATGGGGGGGCAGATCATCCGGCTTCTGCCGGCCATTGCACGCACTGGCCAACCTGCTACGGTAGGCTATCTCGGAGGTAGGCTCACACACACAGTGTGCGCCAGCTTACGAAGCGCAATGACCCGGCCGCTCACCAGAATCCTGCTCACCGCCGCCCTGTGGCTCTCTGTCGCGGTGCCCGCGATGGCCGAAGGCAACGACGGAGTGACGCGCGTGGGCGATGGCGTGACGACGCTGGAGCAGCAGGCCAAGCTGCAGACCATCGACCGCAAGCGCAAGAAGGTCCGCAAGCGCGCCAAGGGCCAGATGGTCGTCGCGTCGGTGCCCGAGCTAGACCCGAATGCCGCGGGCCTGGCGCTCGTGCTGCTCATCGGCGGCACGCTGCTGCTCGTGGACCGCCGCCGCGTGCGGGTCTAGGGCGGCTCAGGCTCGGGCGTCATCCCGACGGGGCCGGGCAGGCTTTGCGCGGCGCCAGGTGTGGCTTGTCGTCGCCCGGCAGCTCCGGCGGCAGCTTGATCTTGCGCGGGTCGCCGGGACGACGCGGCGGAGCGGGCGGCTTCGTCCACGGGTTGAACTCGTTGCGCGACATGTAGTCGTGGTCACCTACGGCTCGGCTCTGCAGGCGCTCCTGCACCTGTGGCCTGATGCTTCCGTAGATGCGGTTGTCGGTCACGCGACCGTAGCTGGCCTCGAGCGCATCGAAGCTCGGCCCCATGCAGGTGCTGTGGGCGTAGACCTGGTTGCACTGGACCCACAGCGCATCGAACTTTTCGCCCGGAGGCGTACCGCCGACGCGCATGGCGGCGACGATGCGCGCTTCGTGCGGATCGATGAACGTGTTCTCCGCAATCCACGCGTACTGGACCCGGTCGGCCTGGGGGTGCACGCGGATGCGGTGATAGCGCGTGCCGCGCATGTAGTTGCGGAAGTAGACCAGGTGGTCGCCGCCGCGCACATCCCAGCTCTCGGGGAAACCGTTCTGAACCCGCGTGCGACTGCCCGTGAGGATGGTGTTGCCCGCCATCACGAAGTTCTTCACGCCCTTCTGCAGCCCCCCCAAACCGGCCGAGTGGCCGCGCACGTTGACGATCGCGATGCGGTTGGCATGCTCGCGGAAGTACCACAGACCAGCCATTCGCCCCTTCTCGTGACCGTTGAGGTCGACCCCATCGATGATCACGTCGGAGGTCTGCTCCGAATAGAAGCGCAGGGTACCGACCAGGCCCCCGGAGTGCTTGCCCGGGAAGGGGCCGCGGATGCGCACGCGGTGGGTCTTGCTCGGGGGATTGTAGCGGCCCACGGTCAGCCCGCGCACGTACTTGCCGCGCGGCACCACCAGATCGATGTCGACCACATCGCCGCGTACGATCACGTCTTCGTCGATCGAGGTGCCGATGATGACCTCGCTACCGGGCGTCATCATGGCCTGCAACAGGTCGTGCGCACTGTGCACGGTGACCGGGCCCTTGGTCTTGGGCGGCTCGGGCGCGTGGATCGGCAGCCGCTCGCCGAAGGGCCCGCTGCCGGCGTGGAAGGGCACGCGCGCCAGGTCCAGGTCGGGATACCAGCGGTAGGGTTCCTTGACCGGGCCCGCCTTGCACAGGCCCTCGGCAGGGACCGGAGAACCCGGCGGTGCAGGCGCCGCCGCGGGCACATCCGATGCCGCCGGCGCTGCCGGACTCTCGGTCGGCGCTGCAGCCGCGGCGGGCGCATCCGCTGGCGCCGCGGGCGCGGCAGCAGCCGGGTCAGCACCAGGCGCCGGTGCCTCGACCCGAACACCGCGCGGATCCGGCGAGGTCCCCTCGGTCGGAGGGCAGGACGCACAGGCTGCCGTACAGGCCAGCACCCAGAGCACGATTCGTGGGCGCATGCTCAGCGTGCTCCCGCCAGTGCCTGCACCTCATCGGCGGAGAGCGGGCGATCCCAGAGCCGCAGGTCGTCGACCGCCATCGGCGTGAACGGGTTCGCCATCTCGCAGGCCGGCGGATCGGGCATGCACCCGATCCCCATCTCGCGGTTGCGCTCCGACAGCGACGTGAAGGCGCTGACATCCATCGCCTCGCCGGGCTCGCCGTTGGCGTAGGCGGTGAAGGTGCCCGCTTGCCGGTCGTAGACACAGGCGACGTGGTGCCAACCGGACTGGTTGATCGTCGGGGCCGACAGCGGCAGCGGCTGGAACCCGTTGACGTCCTTCAGGATGCAGAGCACGCCGTTGCGCGCGAACTTGGCGCCGAAGAGCTCGGTGCCGACGGCGAAGACGTACTTGGACATGTTGATCTCGTCGGGGTTGATCCAGGCCGAGGCCGAAAGCCCCGCCTCGGTCATCGCCGGCACGGGAGTGGTGTCGACCTGGAGGAAGCCGCGGCCTTCCAGCCGGCAGCCGCCCCCGAAGGCGCCGTCGACGCCATCGCACGTGGCGTCGCGGCCGAGCACCGCATCATGCCCGTTGCCGCTCTGATCGCTGAGGTCGCCGCCGTCGAAGGTGTAGTGGGCGAGCAGACCGTCCTCGAGCGAGGCCGCTGGGGCCGGATCGCCGCTGGCCGGGGGGTCGTCGTTGGACTGGGAATCGTCCCCGGACGCGCCGTCGCCATCCCCGCGAGACGAGTCGTCCCCCGTCATCGGATTCTGGGAGGACGGCGGCGACTGGGAGCTGCCATCCTGGGCATCCTGGCCGGTCGAGTCGTCGCCCATGCCGGGCGTATCCGAGGGCGTGTCGACGGTGCCTGAAGCGCCAGCATTGCCCCCGGGTGCGTTGTCGGCCGTTCCGGAATCGTCCCCCGAGCACGCGATCAGCGCGCAGCCGATGGAGACGGAAGCCAAGGCGAAGAGGTGTCGCATGCCTGAACTGTAGGAGCATCCGAGGGGGGCCGGCAACAACGCGGGAAAGGCGTTGGTGCAGCCAGGATCTCACCCGCGATATCCCCAGCGGGTGACGCCTGCACAGCTTGTGCAACCGAACGCACATGCCCCGGGCTTCGCTAGCCGAAATTCGGGGACTTCTCCGGTCCTGGTCATGGCACGCCGCGTGCTTAGTGTCTCTCCAACGCTCCAAACACGAGAAGACCCGTCATGCGCAGCACCTTGATCAAAATCCTACTGGTTTCCGGCCTTTGGCTCGGTTTGGCCATGCCCGCGCTGGCAGCGCCCGAGCGCCCGGGCGTGACGCAGGTGGGTGAGGGCAAGCGGCAGGTGCGCCGGGCCGACCGCGTGAAGCTGGACAAGCGTCAGCTGAATCCCAAGCGCAAGAAGGTGCGGACGCGCGCCAAGGGGCAACAGGTCGTGGCCTCGGTGCCGGAGCTGGACCCGAATGCGGCCGGGCTGGCGCTGATCCTGCTGGCCGGTGGCACGCTCCTGATTGTCGATCGCCGGCGCGTGCAGGCCTGAGCCCGGAGACATCTGGGCGCGGGGAGCGCTACCATCCGCCCGTAGATGGCCGAGACGAGCGAAGCTGGGCCGAGCGCGCGGCGGCGGGGGTGGGCGCCGCGGTTGCTGATCGCGGCCGGGCTGCTGATCGCCGAGTATCTGCTGATCAGCCTGCTGTTCGACGCGCGGCGTCTGACCGAGCAGGCGGGCGGTCACCGCATCGTGGGCTACGTCGGCGACCTCGCGGTGGTCGCCATGGTCGGTGCCTTCGCGACGCTGGCCTTCCGCGGCCCGAGCCTACGCGCCGACCTGGCCGCCATGGGCGAGGCGCCCCCGCTGGCTCGCAGCCTGGTGCCGGGCGTGCTGCACGGCGTGGCCTACGGCGTTTTCCTGTGGCTGACGCGGCACAACTTCGAGGCCGCCGGGGCGGCCGCCACGCCCGCGTCGCTGGCGCTGTGGGCCCTGGTCGGGCTGGGAGTGGCGACGACGCTGCTGCTGGCGGCGGTCCCGCCCTCGGCCATGCGCGCGCTGATCCCGCGGGTGGCGCCGGCGCTGGCGGTCGGCCTGCTGGCCGGCGCCCTGGTGTTCGGCTTCGGCCGCGCGAGCGAGCAGCTGTGGGCGCCCCTGGGGCGCGGCACGCTGGCCACCGTGGTGTGGCTGCTCGAAGGCATTTCGTCCCACGTGCTGCACGACATGACCGCGATGCTGGTGGGCTATCCCGGCTTCGTGGTCGAGGTCGCGCACGTGTGCTCGGGCTTCGAGGGCATCGGGCTGATCACCGCTTTCCTCGGCGGCTACATGATGATCTACCGCCGCGATCTGCGCTTCCCCCACGCGCTGATCGTGCTGCCCTTGGGCATCGTCTGCGTCTGGGTCTCCAACGTCATCCGGATCGCAGCGCTCGTGATGATCGGCCACCGGGTCTCGCCGGCGATCGCGCTGGGCGGCTTCCACTCGAAGGCGGGCTGGCTCTTCTTCTGCATCGTGGCGCTGGGGTTCATCGCGCTGACGCGCGAGTGGCGCTGGCTGTCACGCGACCAGAGCGCGGCACCCGCGGGCCCGCGCCACAACCCCACCCTGCCCTATCTCCTGCCGCTGCTGGTGTTGATCGCCTTCGCGTTGATCACCGGCCTGTGGATCGGCGACTTCGACACCCTCTACCCGGTCCGCATCGTCGCGACGGTGATTGCCCTGTGGCTGCTGCGCAAGCACTACCGGGAGCTGGGCTGGGGCCTGCGCTGGGAAGCGATCGCGATCGGCGTCGGCGTCTTCGTCTTCTGGGCCCTGATGGTCCCCCCCGAGCGCGGCAGTCCGGCGCCCGCGGCCCTGGGCGAGATGGGAGTCGCCATGGCCGGCGTGTGGCTGGTGTTCCGCGCGCTCGGCTCGACGCTGGTGATCCCGCTGGTAGAAGAGCTCGCCTTCCGCGGCTACCTGCTGAGGCGCCTGCAGTCCGCCGACTTCATGAACGTCCCACCGGAGCGCTTCGGGGCAGCCTCGCTGGTCATCTCGTCGCTCGCCTTCGGCTTCCTCCACACCCACTGGGTCGCTGGAGCGCTCGCAGGCGCCGCCTACGCCTTCGCCCAACGCCGCCACGGCAAGATCGCCGACGCGGTGGTCGCGCACGCGGTCACCAACGGGCTGATCACGCTCGACGTGCTGATCCTGGGCGCCTGGGGCCTCTGGTAGCCCGCGGCGGGGCCGAACGGCGCACGGCTGAGCGACGGGGACGCGGACGCGCGCCCAGCTGATGCACTAATATCAGCAATTACATAATATTTATCATTTTTAACGAACGCTTGATTTTTTCCCCATGGGGAAAAAATCAGAGCGTCGGAGTGGCGGAAGCGGGGTCCGGATCGCGCACGGGCACGGGCACGCGCACGAGTACGAGTACGTGTGCGTGTACGTGTACGAGCGCCGCGGCGCCGATGCGGCCTCACCCGCGCGTAGCGCGTCCCTTGCGCGGTAGCGCAGCGGGCCGCGGTGGCGGCACGCGACTGCCACAAAGAGAGCGCCGCGCATTCCCTCACCCGTGGCACGACGTGAGGCTGTCGGGGTGG
>JAPPOT010000900.1 GCA_028817855.1 Myxococcales bacterium | reverse complement strand
TGCTGGGCGCCTCGAGACCCTTGCGGCCCGCGCGCATCGCGAGGGCCCTGATCTGGCCGATCAGCGCTGGATTGTCCGTGCGCGCGAACCAGTCGTGGGCGAGGGTGAGGTGCTCGCGCGCGGCGCTGGCGTCGTTGACTTCGAGCGCGACCTCCGCACGCGCGCGATGGGCGAGTCCGTGGAGCAGGGGGTTGTCGTGGTGCGTCATGCCCTCGAGCATCAGCTCGAGCCTGACCGCCGCATCGTCGGGCTTGCCCAGTGCGAGCGTCGCCAGGCAGTGCTCGAGCTGGGTCCCGAAGGTCACGGTGCCGAACTCCAGCTGCGCCTGCTCGAGCTGCGCGAGCATGTTCTCGCAGAGCTCGGAAGCGCGGTCGGGGTGCCCGGCGAGTCGGAGTACCCGTGCGTAGGCGCCGGTGAACCGACTCGCCATCGTGGTCGGCTCCCGCGCACAGCGCTCGAACATAGCCTCGAATCGCTGCAGGGCTTCGCTTGCGCGGCCCCGCTGGGCCAGGTAGCAGGCGATGGCGCCATCGCGGTTGTCCGCCAGTGACGGCGCGTCCGCGGCGAGTGCCTCGAGCTGTCGCACGCAGCGCTTGAGGCCCATCACGTCCTCGCAGAGCGTGTAGGTCCACCACAGATTGCGCGGGATGAGCACGTCCTGACGCCAGGTGGAGCCCAGCTGCGCCGCCAGAACGTCGACCTCGCGCTGCTGCGCGGCGAAGCGCCCGTGCTCCCCGCGGTTGGCGTGGTAGCTCGCGAGCGAGCCGGCGCGGGTCTGGCGCGAGACGGCTGTGCGCACGCCGTCCAGAATCTCCACGACCTCGTGCACGCTGCCGTCGACGCGCGTCGCCTCGAGACTCCCGATCAGGATGAGCGCACCGACCTCGAGCTGGATCCGCGCGGTCTCGGGCAAGCCGGGCACGCCACCGGGCTTGCGCAGTGCCGCCAGCACGCGCCGCCCGCGCTCGCACGAGGGCTGGTAGCGGCCCCACGCGGCGTCGTCGAGCGCGATCTGGAACTCGTGTGCGATGCGCGCAGGATGCCCCTCCGGGAACGCCGAAAGGGGGCGCAGCAGCTCGAGCGTGCGCGTCGAGCGCTCGCGATCGAGCAGTGGAACCGCGGTGCCGATGATGGCGGAGCCCAGCGAGATCACGCCCAGCACGGCCTCCTTGTAGCCACGGGCGGCGCGCCGTCTCGAAGTCGCGAGGAAACGCACGGCGCCCACGGCGAGAGACGTGTAGAGTGCGAGCTTCTTGCCGACAAAGGGTGTCAGGCGGGCCGCGAGCGCGAGGCCAGACGCATCCATCAGGAGGTCCAGGACCTCGTCGGCGTGCCGATAGCAGAGGCGGAAGTCGCCGTAGGTGCCTGCCAGCGTGAGGGGGGTTAGCAGGTAGCCGCGCTCGTACTTCAGCGCTCCGCTCGTCTCATAGGCGGACAGCGCGGCTTCGAGCGCGGGCACGGCTTCCGACAGACCGTCGCCTCGGTGCGTGAGCTCGAGGCCGGCGCCCCGCAGCAACCTGTGCGCGCGGGCGCTGTCGCCACCGCGCAGGTAGTGCCATCCGGCCTGCAAGACGCGACTGATCTCGGGTGTCGTCGCCGAGCGCCAGACCTCCATCGCGTCGCTGTCGACCAGGTGCTCCAGGTTGACCGTGAGCGCGCTGGCCAGCGACCGGTGTAGGCCCGAGAGCCGCTCCGCCGGAACGGAGGCGAGCAGCAGGTCGCGTAGAATCGGCTGACGCAGTCGGTAGGTCTGCCCGGACGTCGTCAGCATGTCCGCGGCCACGAGCTCGTCGAGTCCGCGATAGACCTCTGCGCGCGCGAGCTCGGGTAGCAGCTCATGGCAGAAGGCGAGCGAAAGCGCGCCCTGGTGCAGCGCGAAGAGCTCGGCCAAGCCGCGCGCGGCGGGGCCGAGCTCCGAGAGCCGCGTCGTCAGGGCCTCCTCCAGGCTACCCGGCAGGTCCTCGTCGTCCAGCCGCGCCGGCAGCGACCACGAGCCGCCCGCGTAGCGGATCGTTGCCCGCGACACCAGGTGGGAGAGGAGGTCCATCGAGCGTGCAGGGTTGCCGTGCGCGAGCGAGTGGAGCCACTGGGCCAGTCGTTCGCAGTTGGGCACGTTGCCGAAGACGCTCTGCACGAGCTCGCCCACGCCTTCGCGGGAGAGGGCGCGAACCTTGATGCGGCCGCCGATGCGACTGAGCTGTTCGATCGCCACCGGGCAAGGCGCATCGAGCAGGCGCGTGGCGCACAGCAGCAGGCGGAAGCCGCGCGCTTCGTGTGCCAGCGCGGCAAGCGCACCGGCGGAGGTCTCGTCGCAGCTCTCCGCGCCGTCGACCAGGAGCATGAGCGGCACGCGCGCGGAGACGTCGGTCATCCAACGTACGAAGGCGCTCTGCACCTGTGCCCTGCGCTCCGCCGGCACGGTGTCATGCCCCTGAGGCTGCGAGGGCTCGCTGCGCTCTGTGGTCCTCGCCGCTGCGGGAAGAAGCGGTCCGAGCACGGCGCGGTGGGCCCTCAGGGTCTCGGTCGCCTCGGACGGCGCCCGCTCGAGCAGCGCCCGCGCGATCGCGGCGATGACGCCGCCCTCCTCGTCGAGCGCGACGGCGTCCACGCGCAGGGCTGCCATGCCAGAGAGCTGTGCGTCGATCAGCGACTCGTCGGCCAGGCGGCTGCGCCCCACGCCCGCAACCCCCTCGAGCAGGACCACGCCGCCGAGGCCCTGCAGCGTGCGCTCGATGTGCCGGCGAAGCTGGGCGACCTCCCGGGCGCGCCCGCAGAGGGTGGCGCTCGAGAGGTATCCCTCGGTGACGCCCTGCAGCGGATCCTCCGACAGCTCCGCGCAGCCCTCCAGGCGCTCGATCACTTCCGCGGCAGCGGCGGGGCGGGCCAGCGGGTTGGACTGCAGCAGAGACAGCACGAGCTGGTCGAGCTGCTCCGGAATGTCCGGCACGTGCTCCGACGGGGCGGGGGGAGGCGCCGCCCGTACACCCCGGTGGATCGCCCTGCCGGGGAAGGGACGGCTCCCGGTCAGGCCGTGGTACATGACGACGCCGAGTGAAAAGAGATCGGCTCGTCCATCGAGCGGTAGCCGGTCGATGGCTTCCGGCGCCATGCATCCCGGCGTGCCGATCAGCTCGCTGGCCACACCGAACGGGGCGAGCGCACCGAAGTCCAGCAGCCTCGCCCGCGCTCGCGCGGAGCCATCGCTCGGGCGGTCGATGCGAACGTTTCGTGGGCTCACATCCCGGTGGACCAGGTGACGCGCGTGGAGCAGCGCCAGGCTTGCGACGATGTCGCGCGCGTAGCGACAGAGATCGCGCCAGGGCAGGGGAGCGAGCTCGCCGAGATCCTCTCCCTCCAGCAACTCCATCGTGTAGTAGCGCTGGCCGCTGTGTGCGACGCCGAAGTCGTAGACTTCGATCACACTGGGATGCTGGATCGACGCGAGCGTATGGTACTCGCGCTCGAAGAGCGCGGTGTGCAGCTCGCCCTCCCGCTCCAGGGTCTTGAGCGCGACCACGCGCCCATCGCTCAGGTTCACGGCGCGGTAGACCGCCCCCATGCCGCCACTGCCAAGCACTGCGTCGATGCGATGGCGGCCTGTCTGGGGCAGCGGTCGCGTGGAGCTGGCGTTCGGGGTCGGGCTCTTCGCCCCGTCGCTCGGCTTGATGACCGCCATCCCGGATTTGACCACGCTACGAGCTCGATCGTAGCAGTCGTCGGTCAGGGCCCGGTAGTGGTGCGGAGTGCGGCGCGGTGGGACACTAGCCGCTCGCGCGAGAGCCGTCCGGCGGCGGGTCGCTCGCGCGTCGCACGCAGTCCTCGAGGAAGATGTGCATTTCCTCCATCTGATCGGCCGCCAGCTTCTGACCGACCGCGCCCGCTGCCCACGTCAGCAGCGCGCCGAGCGCGGCGACCGGCAGCGCGCCCAGCGCCCACGGCGTCCAGCCCAGGTTCCACTGGCTCCAGCCGTAGACCGTGCCCCCGAGCGCGACCATGGCGAGCACGCCGTAGACCGCCATCAGGAAGGTCCAGATGCTCGGGTGGGGTGCGTAGCGGCCGCGTAGGGTCGAGCTCTGACCGCTCGCGTCGTCGAATACGTCGAGGTTGAGGTGCGGCGACCAGAAGTGGCGCGCGTCCTCGTGCACCGTGAGCTCCACGTGGCGCTTGAGCATCGTCGCCGTGAAGCGCGCCCGTGGGGCTCGCACGCGCTCTCCGATCTCCGCCATCAAGCGTGCCGCCGGTACGGGTAGCGACAGCTTGAAGAGCGGCCGCATCCGCGGGCGCTCCATGTCGACACCTCCCACCTTTCATGTTGACCAGCGCGGGCCTGCCTTCAAGTGGGCGGGATCGCGAACGGGGGAGATCGGCCGCCCGCGCCCGCATCTCGGGGGCTCGCATTGCGGTATCGCAAACCGGCGACAGACGCCTTGCCCGCAAAGCACGCGACTCACTCGGCGGTCACCGCCGCCGATCCGCGCGAAATCCGCGTCGTCTGACGTGACTGCCCGGCCCACTGGCGCGCAGGGATAGCCGGTCGTGCAAGCAACGGACAGCGCCCGCACCCACATGGCGCGGGTCGCAGCACCCTGTGGTTTGCCGCTGTGAAGTGAAGTGCGTATCTGCCGGCTGCCCGCTCCGTTACTTGTCTTCACTCATATCGCGGAGCGCGCTGCAGGGTCGCCCCATGCTCATGCAAGCAGTCGTCGCCGGAGCGCTCGCCGGTCTCGCCAGTGGTCCACACTGCGCCGCCATGTGTGGCCCGCTGTGCGCCGCGAGCTGTGGCGCACCAGCCGCGGGCTCGGGCACGCGCGCGCTGCGCTACCAGCTCGGCCGCGTCGTGGCCTATGCCTTCGTCGGATCCGTCGCGGCGCAGCTCGGCGCACTGATCGAGGCCAGCTGGCTGGTGAGCACCGCGCCGGTGCTGCTGTCAGTGGGGGTGGCGATCGCGCTGCTGTTGCTCGCCCTGCGGCTGTGGCGCGGCGCCTCCGAACCGCTCGTCCCGCTGCGCGCCGTGCGTCGCGCCACGCCAGGTCGCTGGACGCGCCTGCTGGCCTTGCTTCCGCGCGAGCCCGCCGCGCTCGGCGCCCTCAGTGCGCTGTTGCCGTGCGGCGCGCTGGCTGCCGGCTTGCTGCTCGCCGCTGCCAGCAGCCATCGACTCGCAGGTGCGCTGCTGATGGGCGCCTTCGCGATCACCAGCGCCGCCTTCGTCCTGGGCGGCGGTGCGCTGCTGACGCGCCTGTCCGTGCACGCCAGCCGCCGCGCCAGCCGTGCCCTCGCCCTGGCCCTCGTGCTAGCGGCCGTCGTCGTCTCGGCCCTGCCGCTAGTTCGGACCGGCACCAGCACACACTCCACCCACGCCGCCGAGGCGAGCTGCCACTGAGTCCGCCATGCTGAGCTCCGATGCCACGCTCGATGCCGTCCCCGCCGCGCCCGACGCTGCGGCTGCGGCCTGCCTGCACTGCGGGCAGCCGGTGGGGCAGGGCGACGCGGGCGCTTTCTGCTGCTTCGGCTGCCGCGCCGTCCACGACGCCCTGCGCGCGGCCGGGCTCACCCGCTTCTACGAGCTGCGTGGCGGACCCGGTGAGCCGGTGGGCGAGCGCGGGCTGCCGGGTGAGCGCCGCTGGCTCGAGCCCTTGAGCGCCGCGATCGTGGCCCAGCCGGATCTGCCGGTGCGCTTGCAGGCGCACGGCGTTCGCTGCGCCGCCTGCGTGTGGGTCTTCGAGCAGGTCTTCGCCGATTTGCCCGACGCAGGCCGCGTCGAGCTCAATCCCACCACCGGTGCGCTGGAGCTGCAGGTCGGGCCCCACTTCCCGCTGGCCGACTACGTCGACCGCCTCGAGCGCTTCGGCTACCGCCTGGCGCCCGCGGGGCGAGAATCCAGCCCGGCGTCGCCCGACACGCTGCTCTTGCGCCTCGGCGTCTGCAGCGCGCTCGCCCTCAACGCGATGGTCTTCGCCGCCGCGATCTACCTCGGGCTACCACGCGGCCCGCTCTTCGATTTGCTCCACTCCCTCGGCTTCGGGGCCGCCATGCTCTCGGTGGTGATCGGCGGGCCTGTCTTCTTCGGCTCGGCGTTGACGGCCGTGCGCAATGGCGTCGCTCACCTCGACGTGCCGATCGCCGTCGGCATTGGCCTCACCACCGGCGCCGCGGTCTGGTCCTTCGTCGGCGGCCACCACGGGGTCGCGTATTACGACTCCCTGGCCGCATTCGTTGCGCTCATGCTGGCGGGTCGCTACCTGCAGGAGCGCGCCGTCGAGCGCAACCGTGCGGAGCTGCGCCGCGACGTCGGCTTCGATCGCTTGACCTGCCAGCGCGAGCGCGGGACGGGTCTGGAGTCGGCCAGCTACGCCGAGCTCGAGGCGGGCGATGTCCTCCTGCTCGCGCCCGGCGAGCTGCTGCCTGTCTCGGGTGAGCTGCTCGAGCGGGCCGCCAGCTGCGGGCTCGACTGGATCGACGGCGAGCCCGAGCCGCGCGACTTCCGACCGGGCCAGCGCGTGCCCGCCGGGGCCTTCAACCTCGGCCTTGAGGCGATGCGCGTACGCCTCGACGATGCCTTCAGCGCCTCCGAGCTACTGCCCCTGATCGAGCCCCCTGCCACCGGCTCGCGGGCGCTCGTCGCACGCCTGCAGCGCTTCTCCGCCCTCTACGTGGTGGCCGTCCTGGTGCTGGCCGCCGGCGGGCTCGCCGGCTGGCTGATCGCAGGCGACGTCGCGCAGGCGCTCTCGGTCGCCACCGCGGTCTGCGTCGTGACCTGCCCCTGCGCCATCGGTGTGGCGGTCCCGCTCACCTACCAGCTGCTACACGCGCGCCTGCGTCGACACGGCGTCTTCGTACGCGACGGCGCGCTGCTCGACCGGCTGCGCCAGGTGCGCGCCATCGTCTTCGACAAAACGGGCACGCTCACCACCGGTCGGCTCCAGATCGTCGAGCCGACCGAGCTCGACGCGCTCGACCCGTCGCAGCTCGAGGCGCTCTACGCCTTGTGCGCGCGCAGCCTGCACCCCCGCAGCGTCGCCATTCGGCACCTGCTCGAGGAGCGCGCTCTCGCCCACCGTCCAGAGGTGCAGGTCCATGAGCACCCTGGTCGGGGGCTCGAGGCCACGGTCGATGGCCATCGCTACCGTCTCGGGCGCGCCGACTTCGCCTGGGGCGCTCCCAGGGACGAAGACATGGTCTTCGGATGCGACGGGCAGGCGCTCGTCTCGATCGCGCTGAGCGAGGTGGTGAGGGCTGACGCCGCCCGAGAGATCGCCGACCTCCAGCACCGCGGCTACCGCGTCGAGATCCTCAGCGGTGACGCTCCCGAGCGCGTGGCATCCATGGCGCAACGCCTGGGCGTACGCCCCGAGCTCGCCCGCGGCGGCCTCTCACCCGAGGACAAGGCCGCGGCGATCGATGCCGGCGATCCCGCCCGCACCCTGATGGTGGGCGACGGCATCAACGATGCCCTCGCCATGTCCACGGCCGCAGCCGCCGGCACCCCCGCCGTGGACCGCGCTTTCGTCCCGGCCCGCACCGACTTCCACTTCACCGCAGCCGGCCTCGCCCCGGTCGGGGCGTTGCTCCAGGCCGCCCGCGACGCCGCCGCCATCGTGCGCGCCAACCTCGCCTTCGCCGTCGCCTACAACCTGGCCGCGGTGGCCGCCGCCCTCGCCGGGCTGATGCAGCCCTGGGTTGCGGCGGTCGTGATGCCGCTCAGCTCGATTCTGGTCGTCGCCCGAACGTCGGCGGCCGTCGTCCACAGGAGTCGTTCATGGAAATTCTGATCCTCACGCTCTTCGTGAGCGCGGCCCTGGTGGCCGCAGCGCTG
>JAPPOT010000036.1 GCA_028817855.1 Myxococcales bacterium | reverse complement strand
GTCGCCGCCCACGCTGTTGCCATCGTCGCACTCTTCCATTTGAATGCTGCCATCCGGCAGCGGAATCCCTTCGAGCAGGCCGTTGCCGCACTCGATGCACTCGCCGCCAACCAAGGTGGGGCAGGTGAAGTGCGGCTCGATCAGCTGGCAGTCATCCGCGCATCCGTCGCCGCTGACGGTTCCGCAACTACCACCGTGGCAGACGCTCGGATCATCGGTGCAGTCGGCGCCCTCGTTGGCGCCGCCGATGCACCGGCTTCCGTCGTCACAGGTCTCGCGGTTGCTGACGATGCGATCGCCGCACTTGAAGCACGGATTGCCGGCCGGAATGCAGACGTAGCCGGGCTCGCGCGTCAAGCAATCGGCCGAGCAACCGTCGTCACCCGTGCGATTGCCGTCGTCACAGGCCTCGGAGCTCTCTTGTACGCCATTGCCGCACTCCTCGCACAGCGCCCCCACGGTGGGGCAGGAGAAGCCGTCTTCCAGCTCGCAACCTTCGCTGCATCCGTCGCCGCTGGCGTCGTTGCCATCGTCGCACGCCTCGCCGTCGTCGAGCTCCCCATTGCCACAGGGCACATCGACAAAGCTGGGCGGCAGACCGCCGTCGCGCCGAACGCTCATAAGCCCGCTGTCGCCACGGACCACGGGGCTCGGGCGCGAGCCAGCGTCCGCTTCCGCGTCCGGAGGAGTGGTGCTCCGGCCGCTAGGGTCTGCGTTGTCGAAACGGTTGTCGGCGCCGGGACCATCACTGGCGTCGCCGCTTGGCGTGCCACCGCTCTCGGGGCCAGGCGAGGCGCTACAAGCGCCGATCAAGATACTGCTCAGAATACACTTCAGGCGTGATGTGCACCTCATCCACGCTCTCCCCTACAACGCGCGGAGGTTCCACACTGCCGCCGTGATCAGAGCCCGAGGGCCCAGGTTGTCGTGCAAACAAGGCCCCATCAGTCGAGAGATTTCAGTGTTGACATGAGCCAGTGCATCCTGCAACCGGTGCGAAGACGACTGCATTGGCGTTGCGCTGGCGTCGATGTGAGCCCCTATCGGGCTGCAGCGCCGAGCCACCGGGGGACGGATCTCAGCAACCTTTTGAGATCCGTCCCCTGCACCCCTTTCGGGCCGGCCGGGCACTGTCACTGCATGGCGATGGTTCCCGAGGCACGTGGCTGCAAGCCGGCAAACGAAACACGTGGCGGCGTATATCGGTCATCGAGCACAGCGGAACACTGTGCGTTCGACCCGGATTGTGTTGCATGCCGTTGGGATTTCACGATGTCATCTATAGACGCGCCACACCCGCGGCGCAGGGATTCCACCGACGAGCTCGGCGGATTTTCGAAGAGGGGACCCGATGTCACTTGGCTCAGCTTGGATTCGATGGTCGCGTACGATGAACTGGCCGCTGGTCGCGGCACTTGCGCTCGGCGCGGCCGCCTGTAGCTCGGAGGTGAAGGGCCCGGAGCCCGCATCCGAGCCGGCCTCGGCCAGCGCCGATCCGCCCCCGGTGGACCCGGAGATCATCTGCCGCGACCAGTTGCGCACAGAAGTCACGTTGAACGGCTCTGGCTTTTCCCCCGTGCCGATCGACATCCCGGGCGATCCCAAGGTCGCCCTGCCGGACGTGCTCCTATCCCGCGGACACGGGCTCGACGGCAGCAAGGTCGGCAAGCCCCAGCGGGTGCTGTGGAGCGGCGACCCCGACGCCGACGACACCAACGCGTTCGACGACGAAGGCGACCCGCTACTGCGCTGGGACAGCCAGAAGCGCATGCACATCGTCGTCCACCAGAGCCTGACCCTCGGAACCGGCGATGGTAAGCGCGACCGCGGCGTGCTCGAAGAGGGGGTCTGGGACGTGCGCGTCGAAAACCCCAACGGCAGCGGCGCGGATACCAAGGAAGCCCTCGCGGTGGTCGGGCGGCCCGAGATCGATGCGCTGACCCCCGGCTTGACCTGTCTGGCCCAGGGGCCGCGCACCGTCACCCTGGATGGCTCCCGCTACCTGCGCAACGGCGAAGCCCAGGTGCAGCTGGCAGTCGAGGGCGCCGACGACCGCTTCGACGTGTCCCTTTCCGATTGCACCGAGATCGACCACAAAGGCCTGGACGCCGAGGTATGCGACCAGGCGCAGGTCGAGTTTTCGGAGGGGGCGCTCGACAACGGCCTGTTCGCGCTGACGCTCCACAACCCCGAGACTGCGGCCTGCCACACCGAAGAAGACGTGAAGCTGCGGGTGGTCCCGCCGCCCACCATCGAACGGGTGGTGCCGGCCCTGGCCTGCATCGCCCAGGGCGAGCGCGCCTTCGTGATCGAGGGTAGCGACTTCCTGCGCGTCGATGATGGCGCGCCCACGGTCACCGTGGGGTCGACCGAGTTCACCGTCGACAGCATGGACGGCTGCCAGGACCGGGAGACCCAGGGGCACGCGGTGGAGCGCTGCGATGCGATCATGATCACCATCGCCGAAGACGCCCTCGAGCCGGACCTGTACGCGGTCACGGTGGAAAACCCGCAGCCCGCCGGCTGCAACGCCACCGCCACCGGCGCCCTGCGGATCGTGGCGCCGCCGGTGATCGAGCGAGTCGATCCTTCCTACGTCTGCCTGCAGGACGGCGGCCGCGAGGTCACCGTACGCGGAAGCGGCTTCCTGGTGGTCGACGGTGCGCCGCCGGCGGTGGAAGTGGCGGGCGAAGCGCTCGACCCGGACGCCATCGCGGCCACCGATTGCGAAGCCGACTCGCTTGACGTGGGCGACCTGAGCGTCACCCGGTGCGACGGGCTGGTGCTGAGCCTGGGCCAGGATGCGCTCGCGGAGGGCAACCCCAGCGTGCGCGTCACGAACCCCGATCCGGCTGGCTGCCAAGACGAGGCCAGCGATCTTTGGACCGTGTTGCCGCGCCCAACCCTCGCAAGCGTGGTACCACAACCGATCTGCAACGAGCAGGGCGACGACGTGCTGACCCTCACCGGTACCGGCTTTCTGGACTTCGGCGGGGCCGCGCCGAGCGTCACCGTGGGCGGCGTTTCGGCCACCAGCGTGAGCATCGTCGACGGCAGCTGTGAAGCCGTCGCGGGCCGCGACGAGGGCCGTTTGTGTAGCGAGCTGAGCGTAACCCTGGCCGCCGGCACGGTCGGCGCCGGCCTGCACGACGTGGTGGTCACCAACACCGACCCGGCTGGCTGCGTGACCGAGGACACGGTCACCCTGGCGGTGGTCGACGCGCCCGAGGTGGCCCAGGTGCACCCGAGTCCGGTGTGCCTGGCCCAGGGCGACGTGGTCATCACCGTGAGCGGCCAGAACTTCGTCCGCATCGGTACGGAGGTGCCCAGCGTGACGGTCGGCGACGTGACGGCCAGCGCGGTCGCGCCTACGGAGAGCACCTGTACCGAGGTGGCAGGCGTCAGCGACACGGTCAGCTGTACGGAGCTGACGGCCACGCTCGCGATGGGCGCACTGGCCGACGATAGCGTCAACGCGGTCACGGTGAAAAACCCTGCCACCGCCGACTGCAGCTCCGAAGAGGCCGTGGACCTCACGATCGTGCCGCCGCCGACCATCGCCTCGCTCGACAGCGCGGAGGTGTGCACCGGTGGCGGGACCGTGACCATCACGGGATCGAACCTGTCCGGGGTGACGGCGCAGCTGGTCGACCCGGACACCCAGGGCGTGATCGAGGCGGTCAACACGGTCGTCAACGAAGCCGGCACCAGCGCAACGATCACCTTCGGCTCCGGCGTCCAGCCGGACGTCTATGAGCTGGTGATCGCGGGCGCCAGCGGCTGCGGCGCCACCGCCACCGACACGGTCACGGGCACCCTGGGCCCGGTCGCCTTCTTCATGGATCCGCCGGTGGCCTACAACGGCATAGCCCTGCGGGCGACCGTCTACGCATCCGACGTGGTGAGCGTGCCCGCTAACGTGATCCTGACGCCAGCGGGTGGCGGCACCGAGGCCGACCAGACGCTGCTTTCGGACGTCAGCTGGCCGGCGGGCAGCGACAGCAAGGTCGGCGCCACCATCCCGGCCGACTTGGCTGAAGGGGTCTATGACGTGACGCTCGACTTCGCGGGCGGCTGCGATGCGGTGTTGCCGACCGGCCTGACGGTGGAGGCGGACGCGACCACCGCGCTCCTGTCGCCGGCCCTGGACCCGCCCTTCGGGGAAGCGGGCACCGCCGTCGCAGTCAACGTGGACGCCAAGGCGACGGCCGACCTGGCCGCGGGCGAGGTCAACTTCGAAGCGACGCCGCGCGTCTACCTGTCGAGCGCCTCGCTCGCTACCGCCGAGCCCCTGCGGGCGGTCACCTTCGACACGGCCGCGCGCCTGACCGCGATCGTGCCGGACACGCTGCCCCAGGGAACCTATGACCTGGTGGTGATCAACCCGGGCGGCGCCGTGGGCTTCCAGGCGGCGGCCTTCGAGGCCACGGCGGTCGCCCCGCCCGTCATCGACGACGTGACGCCGACCCAGCTCGACAACGACATCGCGCGCGACATCACCATCAGCGGAAGCAATTTCTTCAACCCCAGCACCGACATGAGCGTGACCCTCGAGTGTCTGGCGTCGGGCGGCACGAGCGCCACCACCGTCGGTCCGCTGACCCTCGATGGCGCTTCCACGGGCACCGCGCTGATCGCGACGGTCCCGTCGGGCATCAGCCACGGCTCGATCTGCGTGGTGCGGGTGGACAACACGACCAACAACACCTACGACGAGTTCTCTGCCATCACGGTCACCAACCCGGCGACCAAGCTACCGGTGTTCCAGGCGGGCACGGACCTGGAGGAGGGACGGCGCGCGCCGGCTTCGGTGATCGCGGCGGCCACCCGCGAAGCTCGCTTCTTGTACGCCATCGGCGGCGACGACGGGGACGCGGCCAACCCGACGACCACCGTCGAGGCCGCACCCTTCGGACGCTTCGGTGACGTGGGCCAGTGGCGCACGATCCAGACCGAGCTGCCCCAGGGCATCACGCAGGCCCAAGCGATCGTGGGGGGGCGCTACGTCTACCTGTTCGGCGGCCTGGTACAAAACGCCGGTACCGTCCCGAGCGACGCGATCCTGCGCGCCGAGGTCCTCGACCCCGCCAAGGCACCGGTCGTGACCGACGTGGACCTGCGCTTCTACAGCACCCCGGACAGCGACCCGAGCACCCGCGACGGCCTTTCACCCGGCGCCTACACCTACGTCGTGGCGGCCGTCTTCGATGGCAGCGATGACGACAACCCGGTCGGCGAGTCCCTCCCCAGCGAGCCGCTGACGCTCTACGCCCCGGACGTGCCGGACGGGGTAGAGGTGGAGCTCAGCTGGGACGCCGTGTTGGGTGCCGACGGCATCACCGAGGCGGTCACCTATCGCATCTATCGGACGGAAACCGCGGACGCGTCGGTCACCACCATGCGCCTGCTCGGGGAGGTCTCCGCGCCCACGCGTACCTTCGTAGACGACAACCCGAGCGCCTTTGCCGACGCGGCCAAGGCGCCACTGTCGCCGGGCGACCTGGGCGCCTGGGCCACGCTGCCCGATACCTTGAACAGCGCCCGCGCAGCCCATGGCATCGCGGTCGCCAACGACCCCACCTGCCAAAGCTACCTGTACCTCGTGGGTGGCTACGACGACGCGGACAGCGAGTCGGCGACCTATGAGTACGCCACCTTCGACCCCCTCACCGGGGCCCTCGGGAGCTTCACCGAGGCCACGGGCGCAGGGCTCGATGCCCGGCGGGAACTGGCCGCCTTCGTGGCGAGCGACGACACCTCCAGCCTGATCAACCCCTCGAGCGGCTGCGAGGCCTACCTGTACGCCTCCTCGGGCTACAGCGGCAGTACCAGCTTCGTTACGACCATCCAGCAGGCGCCGGTCGAGACCGGCGGTGCTCTCGGGACCTTCGCGACGGCGCTGTCCTCCGGGGCCTCGCCCCAACAGTATGCTGGCCACGCCGCCTTCTTCTCGAGCGACGGGGCTTACGTGATGGGCGGCGCCTCGGGAGCCGTCACACCGGGCGCGACGGACGTCGCCAACCAGGCGGCGATGGACACGCCACCGACGCTGGGGAACTTCTCCAGCGCGTCCAACAATCTGCTCCAGGCGCGCTACCTTCCCGGGTTTTCGCGTCAGGGAGCCTTCTTCTACCTGGTTGGGGGCGCCGACAGCAGTGGCAGCGCCATGACCTCGACCGAAAGCAACGTCCGCTGATCGGGAGACCTGCCATGCTTATACAAACTCATTCCAAGCTTGCATCCCTGCTCACCGCGTCGCTGCTGGTGTGCACGGGCCTGTCTCTAGCAACGGGGCGCGCCGCGGCCCAGAGCGATATGGGATCTGCCGCCAGCCCGGCCACCCCCATGGCGAGCCGGGCGGACCTGGGCCTGGTCATCGGCGGAAAGGTGGGCGGCGGACTCGGCACCGGCGCCGTGGGCGCGACCCCCTTGTTCGAGATCGAGTTGGGGTACGCCCTGCCGCCGCTGGACCGGGCCATCGAGGTCTTCGTCGCAGCCCAGTTCAGCCAGCCCACAACCGACGGCACCGCCTCCGAGGCGGACCCGCGCCTGCCGGGCGACAGCGCCTTCAGCTACGACATCACCCAGCAGATCCTGACGGTCGCCCTCGGCGGTATCTATCGCATCGACCTCCAAAACGGCCTGGTCATGCCCTACGGAGGCCTCGGCGGACGGCTTTACATGCTCAACACCCAGGTCGAGGGCGAAGTCGACGGACAGAGCTTCGGCGACAACGAGGAGACGCAGACGGATTTCGGCCTGGTCGTGATGGGCGGCGTCGACATCTTCCTCGGCCCGGGGGCGTTGCTCGCCGAGCTGACCTTCGGCTGGACCTCGGTCGACGGCTTCGTCCTGCGCGACACCAACTTAGGTTCCGTGAACCTGGCGGTGGGCTACCGCTTCGTGCTGTAACTGGCAACCACGCGTAGGTCGGCCGCGCAGTTTGCCGCCAATGACATCCGCTCGTATCCTTGAGCGTGAAGGGCAGCTGTACCCCCGCCCACCCCGCCTCCGGTGGCACCGACCCGAAAGGCGTGCACCGGGCACGGCATAGGCAACCGCCGAGGGCATCAAAGGAAAGAGCGCGATTCATATCGCGCGTGCGTTCCTAGGGGCCAGAGTCCCGCCAGGGGGGCGTTCCGCAGCTGCTCTGCTGCTGCAAGATCTCGACGCCAAGGCCAAATGTCATGACATCGGTAGGAGTGAAGGGTGTAAGTACTTCCATCGCCCCCCTCCTGCACGGTTGAACAGCCGACAACGTCCGAACGCGCTGCCCGAGGCGGGGTAGCGTGAGCCGTGGAGCGGGGTGCCAGCGGTGCGAGCGGCGGTGCCGAACGCCAAGGTCTGTGAGACAGGCAACGTTTGCCCGGGGCAAGACGCACGCGCCCGTGAACTCCAGCCTGCGGCGAGCTCAGGTTTCGGGCGCTGGTCCAGGACCCGCACAGCATCCTGCGCATCCTGACCCATTTGGGCCTGCCCACCGATGTGCCCAGACCCGCACCAGCCCGCGGCCCGCCCTACTATCGCGGCCGGGTACGCCGCGTCCGACCGGCAGCGCACAGCAAGAGTTGCTGCCTTGAGCTCGCCACAGGGTGGAGTTCACGGGCGGGAGGTCAAGGGCAAATCTCCGCGTTCGTCGCGTCCCCTTGCCGACCGGCGTCTGCGTTGGCTGTCTTGCCACGAGGTGGCGGAGGGTGAGTGCTACGGTCTGGCTAGCGCCGCGCGTGAGCGTCGCTTCCCGGTCGCTTTGAATACCCGTGTGTGCTCCACGAAGTGGACACCAGCTTTCTATCTGGGCCTGCCGAGGCCATCGTATCGGTTGGTACTCCGAG